>REBP01000231.1 GCA_007692665.1 Gemmatimonadales bacterium
GTGAGCGACCTCACCCAGCCGCCATCCACCGCCACCGACTGCCCGGTGATGAACGCCGCCCGCCCGGAGCAGAGGAAGGTGGCCAGCGCCGCCAGCTCGCGGGGCTCCCCCAGCCGGCCGGCGGGGGTCTGGGCCTCCCAGGCAGCGAAGATCTCCTCTTCGGACTTGCCGCTCCGGGCGGCCCCGGCGGCGGCCAGCTCGCCCAGTCGTTCCGTGCGGGTGTAGCCGGGGAGCACGTTGTTCACGGTGATGCCGTGCGCCGCCACCTCGTTCGCCACCGTCCGGGCGAACCCCGTGACGCCGGCCCGGAGGGTGTTGGAGATGATGAGCCCCTCCACCGGCTGCTTCACCGAGATGGAGGTCACGTTCACGATGCGGCCCCACCCCTGCGCCTTCATGCCCGGGAGCACCAGCCCGGTGAGCTCCACCACGCTCTCGAGGAGCCCCTCGTACGCCGCACGCCAGGTTGCCAGGTCGTGGGCGTCGTGAGGCCCGGACGGGGGGCCGCCGGTGTTTGTCACCAGGATGTCCACCCCCCCGAAGGCCTCCCGCGCCGCCTCGACGGCCCCCACACGGCCGGCCGAGGTGGAGAGGTCGGCCACCGCCGCGTGGAGCCGGGCCTCCGGGGATCCGAAGGCCTCCGCATCCCCCTCCACCTCCCGGACCATCTCGGCCCTTGCCGCCTCCAGCCGTTCCGCCGAGCGGGAGCAGATCACGACCCGGGCCCCCTCGGCCAGGAGTTCGGTGGCGATGGCCCGGCCCAGCCCGGAGCTGGATCCGCAGACCAGGGCGCGGCGTCCCTCGAGACCCAGCTTCATTCCACCGGCTCCGAGGCGCCGTCGGCCTGGGGCTCGGCGGGGGCGGCGTGGAAGTAGGCGTCGGAACCGTCCAGCCAGTCCGCGCGCGGGGGCGAGAAGACGTCCACGTCCAGCGTGTCCTCGAGGGCCGTGGCCTCGTGCGGGAGGTGCGCGGGGATGTGGAGGACCTCGCCGGCCCGGACCGTGACCTCGCGGTCCAGGTCCTCGCCCAGCCGGAAGTGGAGGGCGCCGCTGACGATGTAGGTGATCTGCTCGTTCAGGTGGCTGTGCTTCGGCACGACGGCGCCCTGGTCGAGGAAGACCTGGGCGATCATCATGCCGTCCCCGGTGATGATGCGGCGGCGGATGGAGTCCGTCACCTCCTCCCAGTCGAGGCTGTCCCAGGGGACGTGGCGGGCGGGGTGGGCGGGCGGGGGCGAGGCTTGGACCGGGGCGTCGTGATCGCTGGAGGCGGACATGGCGGGCACTTTCCCCCTGGAGGGCGTGGTGGGGTACGTGGATGCGGGTGAAGGGGCACGATAAGATGCGGGCGGACGGGGCGACAGGGGGATGCAGGCCGGAAGGTGTCCGTCGGCACCCACCGCGATATCTTGGGAGACCTCCCGTGAACCCCGTGATCGCAAAGGCCGGCCAACCCATGATCGGACCCGTTCCGCGTCTCTCCGACGTCCGCTTCGCCTCGGACTTCCTCCCGGTGCTTGCCGCGATCCTCCTCGCGGCCGGCGCCCTCGCCCCCGCAGCCCTCTCCGCCCAGGGGCCCCAGCGTGCCACCACGGCCATCCAGCCCGGGGAGCGCTGCCCGGCGGGCATGACCGAGATCCGGCCGCAGGCCTGCATGGCACCGGAGTTCCCGGCTCCCGCCATCACCGACTACCACCCCCGCTCGACGCTGGTCACCACCGAGACGCTGGTGCCCCGGGCGCGCTTCCCGGTGGTGGACGTGCACGGGCACGCCCGGGGGCTGGCGAACGACGGCGTGATCGAGGACATGGTCGTGCACCTGGATGCGCTGGGCGTGGAGGTCTACATCGCCGCCGACAACCTCCGGGGGGAGGCGCTCGAGCGGACACTGGCAGCCATCGCGGCCAGCGACCATGCGCACCGCTTCCGCGTCATGACGGGGATCGGCTTCCAGGGCGTGGGAACGCCGGGGTGGGCGGAGGGCGCCGTGGCCGAACTCGAGGAGGCGGTGGCGCTGGGGGCCGTGGCGGTGGGCGAGATCTCCAAGAGCTTCGGCATGACCACCCGGAAGGCCGACGGCTCCAGGCTCCGCATCGACGACCCGGAGCTGGACCCGGTGTGGGAGGCGGCGGGCCGGCTGGGGATCCCGGTGCTGATTCACACCGCCGAGCCCCCGGCGTTCTTCGAGCCGCTGGACCTGGCGAACGAGCGGTGGCTGGAGCTGGCCCTCTTCCCGGATCGGCGGAACTACGGGCCCGACCAGGTGGACTTCGAGACGCTCATGGCCGAGCGCGACAACCTCTTCCGTCGGCATCCGAACACGACGTTCATCGCGGCCCACCTGGGGTGGCACGGCAACGACCTGGCCCGGGCGGCCCGCCTCCTCGACGACTTCCCCAACGTGCACTACGAGGTCGGCGCGGTCCTCTACGAACTGGGCCGGCAGCCCCGGGCGGCACGGGAGTTCATGATCCGCTACCAGGACCGGGTCATGTTCGGGAAGGACAGCTTCCAGCCCGCCGAGTACCCCTACTTCTGGCGGGTCTTCGAGACCGCCGACGAGTACTTCGACTACTACCGGGACTACCACGCCTTCTGGAAGCTCTACGGGCTGGAACTCCCCGACGAGGTACTCCGGAAGCTGTACCACGAGAACGCGCTCCGGCTCATGCCGGGGCTTCCGACGGAGGGGTTCACGGGACGCTGACCGGGCACGGGGGGGACCCGCCGAGCCTCACCCCGACCTGTGCACGCCTGCCACCGACCGGCCCGACGGGTCGGCCGCCTTCGCGAACGCCGCATCCCACAGCAGCGCTGCCGGCGTCGAGCAGGCAATGGAGGGGCCGCCGGGAACCGTCCGGGCCGCCGCATCCCCGGGAAAGAAGCCCTCGAAGATGCGCCGGTACAGCAGGCCCTCGGCGGTGACGGGGGGGTTCACCGGGTAGCGCTGCGGCGCGTCGGCCAGTTCCGCCGCCGGCACCACCCGCGCGGCATGAGCCCGGAGCCCGTCGATCCAGCCGTACCCGACCCCGTCCGAGAACTGCTCCTTCTGGCGCCAGAGAATTTCCGGGGGAAGCACACCCTCGAACGCCTGCCGGAGGAGCGCCTTCTCGATACGCACCGGTGCGCCGGTTGCGGGATCCACGCCCGCCCCGGTGGCCGCCCCGGTGGCCGCCCCCGACCCCGGCGCCGCCGCCGGCATGCGGTGCTCCGCGTCGATGGACATGGCCAGGTCCAGGAACTCCAGGTCCAGGAAGGGGACGCGGGCCTCCACGCCCCACGCCGCCATGGACTTGTTGGCCCGGAGGCAGTCGAACTGGTGGAGCCCCTCCACCTTCCGCACCGATTCCTCGTGGAACGCCGCAGGGCTGGGTGCCCGGTGGAAGTACAGGTAGCCCCCGAAGATCTCGTCCGCCCCCTCGCCCGACAGGACCATCTTGACGCCCATGGCCCGGATCCGCCGCGCCAGCAGGAACATGGGGGTGGAGGCCCGGATCGTCGTGACGTCGTAGGTCTCCACATGGCGGATCACGTCGGGGAGGGCGTCGAGTCCCTCCTCGAAGGTGTAGGTGAAGCCGTGATGGGCGGTGCCCAGATGGGATGCGACGACTTCCGCCGCGGCCAGGTCGGGCGACCCTTCGAGGCCGATTGCGAAGGAGTGGAGCCGTGGCCACCACGCTTCGCTTCGGTCATCGTCCTCGACCCGGTGGCGGGCGAACCGCGCCGCGCATGCCGCGACGATGGACGAGTCGAGCCCCCCGGAGAGGAGCACCCCGTAGGGCACGTCGCTCATGAGCTGGCGGTGGACCGCGTCCTCCAGCGCCCGGCGGAGCTCCGGGGGCGTGACGACGTTCCCCACCGTGACACTCCGATCCCGCCACGGGCGCTCCCCGTACGGGCGAAGTTCGCCCACGGCGCTGTCGAAGACGTGCCCCGGCGGGAAGGCCTCGGGCGCGGGGCACTGGTCCACCAGGGCCTTCAGCTCCGACGCCACCCAGCAGCGGCCCTCGGCGTCGCGCCCCCAGTAGAGGGGGATCACCCCCACCGGGTCCCGGGCCACGACCCAGCGCCCCGTGGCCGGCTCGAGGAGGGCAAAGGCGAAGATCCCGTTCAGCCGGGCGAGTCCCTCGGCGCCCTGGGCCCGCCAGAGCGGGAGGATCACCTCGCAGTCGGACCCGGTCTGGTAGTCCCAGGCCCCGGCGCTCGCGGCGACGCCGCCTTCCGCGGCGCTCTCGGCCTCGACGGACGCGCGGAGCTCCCGGTGGTTGTAGATCTCGCCGTTCACGGCCAGGACCAGGGAGCCGTCAGCGGCGACGATGGGCTGGGCGCCCCCGGCGGGGTCCACGATGGCGAGGCGCTCGTGGACCAGGATCCCGGTGGGCGCCACGAAGACGCCGCTCCAGTCCGGGCCGCGGTGCCGCTGGCGGGTGGAGCAGGCCAGGGCCCGGGGACGCAGGGCGTCGAGGTCGGTGCCGGGGTCCAGGTCGAAGATGCCGAGAATCGAGCACATGAAGGGTTACTCGCCCCCGGCGGCGGGCTGCCGCGTGTAGCGAACGAAATCGGTGGAGGGCGGCCGGGCCCCCACCTGCCGCAGCAGCGTCGTGAGCTGCCCCCGGTGGTAGGTGGCGTGGTTCACCACGTGCACGAGCATGTGCCTGATGCTCGAGACATGCGGCTTTCCGGAGCGGTCGTTGTAGTGGACTTCCCGCGCCAGGTCGCCGTCGGCGAGCGTGGCCAGAAATGCATCCTGGCGCGCGGCCACGAGCTCCAGCTCCTCGCGCAGCTCAGCCACGGACAGGTCGTCCCAGTCGTCCGGCAAGGTCCCGTCGCTCCCCTCCCAGCGGGCCACCCAGATCCGCTCCGCCCCCACCGCGTGGGCCAGCGTGGCCCGGATGGACGGGAAGCTGCTCTGGACTTCCAGCTCCACGGCCTCCGGGTCCAGCGACTCGATGGCCTCGAGGAAGCGGTCGTGGGCCCAGCGGTTGTAGGCCAGGAGTTCGGCGATGTCGTCGAGGTTGCGCATGGAGGGGCACCGGAGGAAGCAGGGCTTCGTGGGGAGAGATGCATGCCGCGGTCAGGGGGACGCAGCCCGCGGTGGGGATTCGGTGTCGATTTTCCGGTCGATACCGAGGCGTATACCCCGTATCTTGCACTCCATGACTCCTCCCCGCCACCACCTCCCCGACGTCGCCGAAATGTACCGGGCGTTTCTTGAACGGGACTCCCGCTACGACGGGATCTTCCTGACCGGCGTGACCACCACCGGCATCTTCTGCCGCCCCTCGTGCCCGGCGCGGAAGCCGGCCCGGGAGAACGTCCGGTTCTTCGCCACCGCTGCCGCCGCCGAGGCCGGCGGGTTCCGCGCCTGTCTCCGGTGTCGGCCCCTCGATCCCGCCGGCCTCCCGCCGGAAGGAATCCGGCGACTCGTCGAGGCGTGCGACGCGAATCCGGCGCTCCGGCTCCGAGACCGGGACCTCCGGGCCCGGGGGCTGGACCCCGCCACGGTGCGGCGCTGGTTCAGGCGGCACCACGGGGTCACGTTCCACGCCTGGCAGCGGGCGCGGCGACTCGGCGGCGCCATTGCGGAGCTGGGCCGTGGCGGGGGGATCACGGGCGCCGCCTTCGGGAGCGGGTACGACTCGCTGAGCGGCTTCACCGACGCGCTCCGGAAGCTCACGGGCCGGCCCCCTTCGGCCAGCCGCGACGCCGTCGTCGTGCACGTCGACCGCATCCTCACGCCGCTGGGACCCATGGTGGCCGGAGTGCTGGGCGAGGCCGTCTGCCTGCTGGAGTTCACCGACCGGCGCATGCTCCCCACCCAGCTACGAACGCTGGAGGACCGCCTGGGGTGCGTGTTCGTTCCCGGCGAGACACCCGCGTCCCGGAAACTGGCCCTCGAACTCGACGCCTGGTTCGACGGGGATCTGCAGGGGTTCTCGACGCCAATCCGCATGGCCGGGACCCCGTTCCAGGAAGCCGCATGGGCCGAACTCCTCCGCATTCCCAGGGGCACCACCCGGAGCTACGCCGAGCAGGCCGCGGCGCTCGGACGCCCCTCCGCGGTGCGGGCGGTGGCCCGGGCCAACGGCGCGAACCGGATCGCCATCGTCGTGCCCTGCCACCGGGTCGTGGGGTCCGATGGACGGCTGCGGGGGTACGGGGGCGGCGTCGCCCGGAAGCGTGCGCTCCTGGCGCTGGAGGGGTGGGAGGCGCCGTAGGCGGCGCAGCGGATCGGGAAGGGGTGACCAGCCGGGTAAGTCTATACCCGACCTGGCGGCGGCACGAGCATGACCGGCACGGGGGAGATCCGGATCATGCGGCTCGCCACGCTTCCCATGAAGAACCTGGCCATGCCGCCCCGCCCCTGGGTCCCCATGACCAC
>REBP01000214.1 GCA_007692665.1 Gemmatimonadales bacterium
GGAAGGCGCGCCATGAATACCAGATCCTGGACCAGTGGGAGGCCGGCATCTCCCTCACCGGTCCCGAGGTGAAGTCCCTCCGCGAGGGGAAGGTGAGCTTTCAGGATGCCTTCGCCCGCATCGATCGGGGCGAGGTATGGCTGCATTCCCTTCACATCTCCCCCTACGAGCAGGCCGGGCGCTGGAACGCGGACCCGGTACGCCCGCGAAAGCTGCTCCTCCGAAAGGAGCAGATCCGGAAGCTTGTGGGAAAGGTGGAGGAAAAGGGGCTGACCCTGATTCCGCTGGATCTCCACTTTCGCGGCGGCTACGCGAAGGTGGAGCTGGCCCTCTGCCGCGGAAAGAACCTCCATGACAAGCGGGAAACGCTGAAGCAGCGGACGATGGACCGCGAGGCCCGCCGCGCCGTGGACAGCCGATGATCCGGATCGCCGGCGTGCTCGTCGCCGTCCTCCTGGCCTTCCCCGCGCTCGCCCCCCCCGGAGCCACCCCCGGGTTTCCGCCCGGCCCCGCGGCCTCGGCGGTGGCGGGGCTTGCGGCCCAGGGCGTGGTGTCAGGCGGAGCCGGACGGGCGGCCTCATCCGTCGAGCTCCGTCTTCCCGGCGGGCGGCAGGGGACGCTCCCGCTCTTCCGGCACCGGGGGTACCTCGCCGTACCCGCCTCCGAGCTGGGCGCGCTGGGGTGGGAAGCCCGCTCCGAGGGAGGGCGGGTGCTCGTCCGCCACCGGACCGGAATCGAGCTGACCTTTCACGAAGGCTCCCCCTGGCTCCAGTGGGATGACGAGCTTCTCCAGCTCGCCGACGAGGTCTATGCCTTCGGCAGCGACACCTTCCTTCCCGTGCAGGTCATCGTCGACATCCTCCCGGGCATGCTCCCCGGCGCGTACCGATACGATGCGGCAGGACGAACACTCTTCGTCGAGGGGGCAATCTCCCAGGCCCCGGGGGGTGCGGCGGGGGCGGCAGCCTCGTCCTTCCCGGCGTCGTCGGGGGCCTCCGCGGCTCCCGCCGCCGGCGCCGCTGCCTCGACGCCGCTGCCCCGGGGCGGGACGGGACCTTCGGCCCCGGCGGACCGGGCGCCGCGTTCCCGGGTCGTGGTCATCGACCCGGGCCATGGCGGCAACGAGCCGGGGGCCGTCGGGCCCGGAGGCACCATGGAAAAGACCGTGGCCCTCGCCGTGGGCCTTGCCCTGGCCCGGGAACTCGAGAAGGATCCGTGGATCGAGGTCCACCTGACCCGGGACCGGGACGTGGCCGTCCCCCTCTGGGGCCGAGGGGAGCAGGCCACGGTCTGGAAGGGGGAGCGCCCCGGCGTCTTCGTGTCGATCCACGCCAACGCCGTCCCGGATCGTCCCGGGGTGCGGGGGTTTGAAACCTACTTCCTGTCGGAGGCCCGTACCGAGCACGAGCGACGCGTTGCCGCAGCGGAGAACGCCCCGCTCCGCCGTGACATGCCCGACGCCCCGGGAGGGAGGGCCGAGGACCCGCTCCTGGCCGGCATCCTCCGGGACCTCATCACCTTCGATCACCAGCACTGGTCGTCCCTGCTGGCCGAGATGGTCCAGCGCGAACTCGCCACCTTCCACCCGGGACCGGATCGCGGGGTGAAGCAGGGTCCGTTCGCCGTCATCACCAACGCCATGATGCCCTCGGTGCTGGTGGAACTCGGCTTCATCACGAACCGCGACGAGGAGCGGCTCATGGCGACCCCGGAATTCCACCGCCAGTCGGCCGTGGCCCTGGCCGACGCGATCCGCGGCTTCTTCGACCGGTACCCCCCGGGCGGGACGGACGGATGAACCCCCCTCCGGACGTGCTGGAACAGACCCTCTTCGGTGCCCGGTTCACGAGTCCGGTCCTCCTGGCCGCGGGGACCTGTGGCTTCGGGGAGGCCATCATCGAGGTCATGGACCTGGCGCAGCTCGGCGGCCTCGTCACGAAGTCGGTGACGGTGGAGCCCCGCTGGGGGAACCCGGCCCCGAGGGTCGCCGAATTCCCTGCCGGAATGGTGAATTCCATCGGGCTGGCGAACCCCGGAGTGGAAGCGGTCCGGAGGGAGAAGCTCCCGTGGATCCGGGATCACCTGCAGGATGTCCGCGTGTTCGTGAGCGTCGCCGGGCACACGCCCGGCGAGTATGCGGACGTCGTGGGACGTCTGGATGACCTCGACGGGTTTCTCGGCTTCGAGCTGAACCTCTCCTGCCCCAACGACAGCCGCCGCGGGGGACTTCCCTTCGCCTTCGACCCTGACGCGCTTGCCTCCGTCGTGGCGGACGTGCGCCGCATCACCGAGCGACCTCTCCTGGTGAAGCTCGCTCCGAACACTCCGGATCTGGGTCCGGCCGTCCGCGCGGCCGAGGAGAGCGGGGCCGACGGCCTCACGCTGGTGAATACCCTCCCGGGCCTCGTGCTCGACCCCCGCACCCGCCGCGCGGCTCTGGGCGCCGGGGCCGGGGGGATGAGTGGACCCGCACTCCGGGCCGTGGGCGTCCATGCCACCTGGCGGGCGTCCCGGCTCACCGCGCTCCCGCTGGTGGGCGTGGGAGGCGTGGCCTCGGGGGAGGACGCGGTGCAGTATTTCCTCGCAGGGGCTTCCCTGGTGCAGATCGGAACCGCCTCCTTCTGGGACCCCCGATCCGCGGGCCGTGTATCAGACGAGATCCGCCGCTTTGCCCGCAGCCAGGGGGTCCGCTCCCTTCGCGAGTGGGTGGGCACGGCCCGGGTCGGGCCGGATGCCGGGACCGAGGGGCCAGCCGGTGCGGCTCCCGCGGCTTCTCCCGCGCCTGCGGTTCAATCCTGACCAGGATCCTCGCACGGATCCCGAGGACGAAATCCATCATGGCCGAGATCATCGTTGCGCTGGACGTACCAACGGCGGCGGAGGCCCGCCGCCTGGTGTCGCGCCTGGGTCCCGATCTGGATTTCGTGAAAGTCGGGCTGGAACTCTTCACGCGCGAGGGACCCCCAGTGGTCCGCATGCTTCGCGATCTGGGACTCCGTGTATTCCTGGACCTGAAGCTCCACGACATCCCCCATACCGTGGCCGCTGCCGTGCGTGCAGCCCGGGAACTGGACGTGGAGCTGCTCACCGTCCACGCATCCGGAGGACCCCGGATGCTGGCCGCCGCGGCGGAAGCCGCCGACGCCCCCCTGTCCGGTACGGTTGTCTCGGGAGGACCGCAGGGCGGGCTTCGACTCCTGGCGGTGACCGTGCTCACCTCCCTGGCCTCCGACGAACTCGCCGGAACCTGGGGCCGGGATCCCGACGCACTCGATACCGAGGCGGAGGTTCTTCGACTTGCGGCCCTGGCGGCTGGCTGCGGGATCGGAGGCGTCGTGGCGTCGCCGCGGGAGGCCCCGGCCCTCCGGACGGTCCTCGGGGCCGAGGCGCTCCTCGTCACCCCCGGGATCCGGTTCGCCGGGGGGGAGCGCCATGACCAGGCGCGCGTTGCCACGCCTGGAAGCGCCGTCGCCGCCGGGGCCAGCCACCTGGTGCTCGGGAGGGCCGTGACGTCGCATGCCGACCCCGCCTCCGCCCTCTCCCGGGTCCGCGGCGAGGTCCGGACAGCGACCTCCGGTGTCGGCGACCCGTTGTCGGGGGTGGCGTCATGATCCGGCTCAGCGTCCTCATGCGGGGTCTTGTCCCTGTCCTCGCGGGAGGGCTCCTCTTCCCCTGGGGGACCCTCGAGGCCCAGGGTGGGGGTCCGGGAAGAACCGCGACCGTAGGGTCGGCGGCGGAGGCCTCCGGATCCGAGATCGAGGACATGGCGCGGCGTTTCGCCGCCGCCCTGGGGCAGGGCAATGCCGAACAGCTCACCCGCTTTCTCTCCGATGGGGGAATCCGGCTTCGGCTCCAGGGGCTCGATCGGTCGGCCCTCTCGGTTCGCCAGGCCAATGCGGCCCTCCGCGAATTCCTCCGGGGGTACGAGGCGGGCGAGGCAAGGCTGGTTCGTGCCGCACCGGTAGCCGGGAGTCCCGGGCGCGCGTTCGCCGAACTCCGGTGGCAGACCCGGGTGGCGGGCACGTCGCATCCGGCGGTCCACTCCGTCTTCCTCGGCCTCGTGGAAGAAGGTGGCGCCTGGCGGGTGGACGAACTCCGCCTCCTCCCTTAGTGTCGGGGTTCGGTTCGCGCCGAACCTCCCGCAGCCGGACGCCGCACGCCCTCCGGCTCCTTCCCCAGAAAGCCCCGCATCGTCAGGTCCATGGGACTCCATTTCCACAACACGCTGACCCGTCGCCTCGAGCCATTCGAGTCCGTGGAGGCGGGAAAGGCGGGCGTCTACGCCTGCGGTCCCACGATCTACGGTCATGCGCACATCGGGAATTTCCGGACCTTCATGTTCTACGACCTGGTGCACCGGGTCCTGGAGTGGCGAGGGTACGAGGTTCGGTTCGTCATGAACTTCACCGACGTGGATGACAAGACGATCCGGGCCGCCCGCGCGAAGGAGATGACGCTGGACGAGTATACGGCTCCCTTCGCCGAGGCCATGCTGGGCGAATCGGACGCGCTCGGCATCCGGCGGGCGGACCTCTACCCCCGGGCCACCGTCTACGTCGACCGCATGATCGACCTCATCCAGCGGCTCCTGGACCGCGGGTTCGCCTACGCCACCGACGACGGATCCGTCTGGTACGACATTTCCTCCTTCGAGGCGTACGGACGGCTGTCGGGTCGGGACCTGGAGCAGGGCCGTCCGGGGGAGCGGGTGGCCGAGGACGAGTACGCCAAGGACGACGCCCGGGATTTCGCCCTCTGGAAGGGGGTGAAGCGCGAGGATGAGGAGGTCGGCGCCGCCTGGGACGCACCCTGGGGACGGGGGAGGCCGGGGTGGCACATCGAGTGCTCCGCCATGGCGCTTGCCGAGATCGGCGATACGCTCGACCTGCACCTGGGCGGAGAGGACCTGATCTTCCCCCACCACGAAGACGAGATCGCCCAGTCCGAAGGTGCGACGGGAAAGCCCTTCTCCCGCGTCTGGCTGCACGCGAAGCATCTCCGGGTCGAGGGCGAGAAGATGTCCAAGTCGGCCGGAAACTTCGTCACGGTGCGGGAGCTCCTGGACGAGGGCGTTTCCCCCGCCGCGCTGCGTCACCTGCTGCTTTCGGCCCACTACCGGAGCGAACTGAACTTCACCCGCGCCGGTCTCCAGGCCTCGGCCCGGGCGGTCGCCAGGCTCCTCGACTTCGAAGCACGGCTCCTCTCCCATCCGGAGGCTCCGGCCATCGGAGACCGCGGGACCGGTTCCGGGGATGCGGAGGGTGAGGCCGGCCGGGGGATCCGGGATGCGGCGGACCGCGCCATCGAGGCGTTCACCGCCGCACTTCTCGACGATCTGAACGTGGCCGGTGCCCTCGCCGCGCTCTTCGTCTTCGTGAACGAGGCCAACCGGAGGCTGGATGCGGCCCTCGGTGACCCTTCCCACGGTCTCCCGGCCGATGCCCTCGAGGCCGCCCGCGCGGCCCTCGGGGAAATGGACGGCGTGCTGGGGATTCTCGAGGTGGGGCGGCGGTCCCGGAGCGTGGATGCCGAACTCTCCGCGTGGGTGGAGGAGCGCATCCGGGCACGGGCCCATGCGAGGGCGGACCGGGACTGGTCGGAGGCCGACCGGATCCGGGACGAACTCACCGCAGCGGGGGTCGTTCTCGAGGACTCGGCAACGGGCACGCGGTGGAAAAAGCTGTCGGAAGAAGGTTGACATCCGGGCCCGTTGGGAATACTATCTAAGGCTCTGTTTTCGCTGACGTAGCTCAACTGGCAGAGCATCCGCCTTGTAAGCGGAAGGTTGAGGGTTCGACTCCCTCCGTCAGCTCCTCTGCGGTACCTGGGGGCAGGCGCGAGGGGGTGCTGAAAACTCGGTGGGGTACCGAAGCGGTCAAACGGAGCAGACTGTAAATCTGCCGGCTCATGCCTTCGCAGGTTCGAATCCTGCCCCCACCATGACCGGAGCAGCGATCCATCGGCAAGCGGAAGCAAGCGGATCGTTGTCAGGAAGAAAATCAGGACTCGGGGCGCAGGATAAGCCCCGACGGGGCAGCAGGTGCGGCCCCACCGGTGTGCGGGAGTAGCTCAGTTGGCTAGAGCATCAGCCTTCCAAGCTGAGGGTCGCGGGTTCGAGTCCCGTCTCCCGCTCTGGACGGGCCTTCGGGTCCGGACGCCACACGCGTCGCTCCGGTAGCTCAGTGGTAGAGCGCTTCCTTGGTAAGGAAGAGGTCGAGGGTTCAATTCCCTCCCGGAGCTTTCGCGCCATCACGCGATCTTCCGACCGGCGACAGCTTCGCTGGCGGTCGCAAACGATCAAGACGAGTCAGGATTCACGAGGCGAAACATGGGCAAGGCAAAGTTCGAGCGTACGAAGCCGCACGTGAACGTGGGCAC
>REBP01000038.1 GCA_007692665.1 Gemmatimonadales bacterium
CGCCCTGCACCAGGACGGGGGCCGCCGCACCCGTCATGTCGCCGGTGCCCAGCTGACCGTACTGGTTGCTCCCCCAGCAGAAGGTCTCGCCGCTTTCCGCAATGGCACAGGCATGTACGTTCCCCGCGCTGACCTCGTCAAAGCGCATCGTACCGATGACCCGGCTCCCCCCTTCGCCCCCTCCGGTACCCAGCTGACCGAAGGCGTTGGAGCCCCAGCAGTGGATTTCACCCGTGTCGGCAAGCGCACAGGTGTGCAGATACCCGCTGGTAACCCGTGTGAAGAGGCGGTCGCCGGAGACACGGGCGGGAAGGGACCGGATCGGCGGGGAGGTCGTGGGGTCGTGCCCGATGAGGCTGGGGCCGAGCTGCCCATGTTCATCCGAACCCCAGCAGAAGAGTTCCCCCGTTCGCCCCAGGGCGCAGGTGTGCCGGTAGCCGGCGCTGACCCCCGCGAAGGAATGTCCTCCCTCCACCGGCACGGGCACGGCGCTGCCCTGCCGCCCCCCGACGCCGAGTTGACCGTGAATGCCGTCTCCCCAGCAGAAGAGCTCCCCCGTCCGGGCCAGCGCACAGCTCTGCCCCAGTCCGGCACTCAGGAGCGTCGACGAAGGGGTGATCGGTTCGGTCGGAGATTCGCAGCCGCCCACCAGGAGAACGATGAGGGTGCCCGGGAGCCACAGTCGGTGTGGGGGGGGTGCGGAATTCATGATGGTGCACCTGACGCCGGGATGGATGCGACCCTGCCATGGGCCTCGGGAATGTTGCGTCCCACCGCAGCCGTCCGCAAGGTGGAAGACCTTGAGTCCAGGGGAGGCTGAACGTTCGGCTTGACGCATCCGCATCCCGCTCGTTACCTGTCCCGAGGCCATGCACGAACCCCGGGGCGAAAGGGCGCGAAAGGAGACTTGCGGGATGACTCACCCGAAGATCTGCCGGGACAACGACCCCGGGCTCGCCGAGGTGCGGGAAATCTGCCTGGGCCTGCCCGACGCGCGCGAGGTGGAGTCGCACGGGCATCCCACATTCCGGACGAAGAAGATCTTCGCCGTCTACGGCGCCACCACGAAGGGGGCGGCCTCGGGCGAGCTTCGGTACCCCCACTCGGTGCTTTTCCAGCCGGACCCGGACGAGCTTCCGCTCCTGCTGCGGGAGGAGCGGTTCTTCGTACCGGCGTACTACGGGCCGTACGGCTGGGTGGGGCTCGACCTGAGCGCGGGCCGCGGGTCTGGCGGCGCACCCGACTCCCCTGCCGGACCGGTGGACTGGGACGAGGCGCGGGAGCTCATCGAGGAGTCCTACCGTCGCACCGCCCCCCGGCGTTCGGTGGCGCGGCTCGATGCGATGCGCGCGGAGGGGTGAGGGGACCGGGCTCCCGGATCGGCCCGGGTCGGCCCGGTGCCGTCTGCCTCAGGTCAGCTTCTCCAGCCGACCCTTTCGCCGAACCAGGTTCCGGTAGTCCCACCGAATGTCCCGCGCCTTCTCGAGCCAGCGCCGAAGCTGGACAGGGTCGATCTCCGGGACCCGGTTGTAGAACACCGACGCGTCCTTGAATTTTCTCCCCACCACGTTCAGGCCGGCCTCCTCGAAATCCGCGCCGCTCCAGAACATCAGCCGAATCCCCGGTTTCTGCCGGCTGTAACCCACGGTCGGATTTCCGTCCAGGAACCAGACCGGATGACCGTGCCAGATCCTGTTCTCGGCTTCGGGAAGGGCGCGGTCGATCTCGCTGGCGAGCACGTCGCACACGCCCCTGTGATCAGCTTCCTGCCCGTCGTTGTAACTCCGGATTTCCGGGTGCATCTCGTCCTCCGATCATCGCAGGCTGTTGCGGGTCAGCTCGACACCCCCCGTGGCCCTTCCTTCCAGGAGCCCGGCAAGGCGGAGGAGTTCGGTCTCCGCGACCCGGACCTGGTAGGCCGAATCCAGGCGCCGGGTGTCGGCCCGGGTGAGGGCGTCCTGGGTCTCCCTGAGTTCAAGCGATGAAATCACGCCGAGTTCAAACTGCTCCAGCGCCGTTCCCACGTTGCTCCGGGCGATCTCCACGTTCTCGGTTTCCAGCTCGAGGAGCGCGAGCCTCCGGGTATATCGACTCCATTCGGCCAGGAGCTGCGCCTCCACCCGAGCCTCCGCATCCTCCACCACCAGCCGCGCCCCCGTGGCCACGAGACGAGCCTCTTCCCCTGCCTGCTGGATCCGGAACCCGTCGAAGACGGTGAAACTTCCGGAAATCCCCACGAAGAGGTTCGTGGCCTGGCTCTCCTGGACGAAGCCGCTCTCGGAGCGCTGCCGGGCCAGCTCGGCCCCGGTCTCGAGCTCCAGGAAGGGCAGCCGCGCTGCCCGGGCCTCGTTTCGCAGGGACTCGGCCCCTTCAAGTGCGGCGCGGGCGGCCTGCACCCCGGGGTTTCCCGACATTGCGGCCTCCCGGAGAACGGCCAGATCCAGTGCCGGATCCGCGTCGGTCGCACCCGGCCTCCCGGTCGCCGGGATCTCGGTGGAATCCACCGGCCGAAGCGCGGCCTCGGGACGCCGCCCCAAGAGGCGGTTCAGCTCCACCCGCGCCGCATCGGTCTCGATTTCCCGGCGGAGAAGCTCTGCCTCGTCCGCGTTCCGGTCCACCTGCGCCTGCCGCACCTCGACCTCCGCTGCAGCCCCCACCTCTTCGCGGACTCGCGCGATCCTGAGCCGAGCCTCCGACGTCTCGAGCGCCTCCGCCAGGACGACGAGCTCCTGCTCCAGGCGGACCAGTTCGAAATAGGCCAGCGTGACCTCGGCAAGGATTTCCTCGATTCGGCCCCGTGCACGGAACGCCTCGGCCCTCGCCTGCGCATCCAGCCGGTTCCGGGTTGCGAGCCCGCCGGTGACACCCACCAGGGGGAGGGCCACGGTGCCCCGGAGATTCCCCTGCCGCGACTCGGCCCCCCTTAGCTCCTGCGGGTCCTGTCCGGCGAAGGTCTGGTCCGTGTCCGCCCGGGTCAGGCGCTGGTCCCCCGTGATCCGGACCGAGGGGAGGAGTCCGGCTGCGCCGAAGCCGGTTCCGACGGCAGCCTGCCTTGCCTGGTTTCGCGCCTGAAGGATCTCGGGGTTGGCCCCGAGGGCCATGCGAAGGGCCTCGCCGAGTTCGAGCGCCTGGAGTTCCTCCGCCCCCGGCTGGCCCGCCGGCCCCTGTGCCTCCAGCCCCGCCGGCGGCGCCGCCAGAACGAGGACCAGGACCGTGGCGGCCGCGACCCCGGCACCCCTGGGGTCGGCGGACCGGTTTCCGGCGGACCCGTCGTCGGCGGGCCGGCCCAGGAAGGTGTACATGGCCGGCACCACGAACAGGGTCAGGATCGTCCCCACCACCAGCCCCCCGATGACCGCGATCCCCAGCGGCACGCGGCTTCCGGCCCCGGCTCCCAGCGCCAGTGCCAGGGGGAGGATCCCCAGCGAAGTGGAGAGGCTGGTCATGACCACCGGTCGGAACCGGGACGCCGCCCCTTCCCGGGCCGCCTCCAGCACGCTCAGTCCGGCGGCCTTCCGCTGGTTCGCGAACTCCACGATGAGGATCCCGTTCTTCGTCACGAGCCCGATGAGCATGACCATCCCGATCTGGGAGAAGATGTTCAGCGTCTGCCCGAAGAGGGCCAGCGCCCCCAGCGCCCCCACCAGCGCGAGAGGGACGGTGAGCATGATGGTGAGGGGATCCCGGAAGCTCTCGAACTGCCCGGCCAGGATCAGGAAGACCAGGACCAGGGCAAAGCCGAAGAGGAAGAGGATCCCCTGCGCCCCCTCCTCGAAGTCGCGGGAAGCCCCGGTGAGGGTGGAGGTGAACCGTTCGTCCAGCACCTCGTCCGCCGCTTCGCGCATGGCGCGGACACCGTCGCCGATGACGTATCCGTCGGCGAGCCCCGCCGACACCGTGGCCGAGGCGAAGCGGTCGAAGCGGTAGAGCTGGGGGGGCGCCGCGGTCTCCCGCAGCGTCACCACGTTGTCGAGCTGCACCGGCCGGCCGTTGGACCCCTGCACGTAGAGGCTTCGGAGCGCCGCCGGATCCCTGCGCCGGTCCCGTTCCACTTCCAGGATCACGTCGTACTGCTGGCCCTCCATGACGAAGAAGCCGGTGCGCTGCTCGCTCAGGGCCAGCTGGAGGGCCTCCCCCACCTGCTCGGTGGTCACCCCAAGGTTCCGGGCCCGGTCCCGATCGATGGCCACCTCGATCTCGGGGCTGTCGAAGGTGAGGTTCACATCCACCACCGCCAGTTCGGGTCGGGCGCGGGCCGCGTCCAGGAATTCCGGGAGCACCTCCTGGAGGGCTTCCAGGGTGGGACCCTGCAGCACGAACTGAACGGGCAGACCGCCGCCGCCCCCGGTCCGGATGCTCTGGTCCTGGGCCACGAAGGCGGTGACCCCCCGGATCTCCCCCGTGCGCTCCCCCAGGGCCCGGGCGATGGCGGCCTGCGACCGTGCCCGCTGGTCCGCATCCACCAGCGAGAGCCGGACGAACCCGCTGTTCACCGACGATGCGGCGCCGAATCCCGGCGAGGTGACCGAGATGATGGCCCGGTACTCCGGCACTTCCTCCCGAACCAGCTCCGCCAGGGCGTCCATGCGCTGGTCCATGTAGGCGAAGGTGGCACCCTCCGGTCCGGACACCACCAGGCGCATCCCCCCCCGGTCCTCGGTGGGAGCGAGTTCCTGGGGGAGGGACTGAAAGAGGAGGAGGCCCACGCCCAGGCTAGCCGGCAGGATCACGAAGGCGAGCCAGCGACGGGCCAGGAAGGCGTCGAGCGTGTTCCGGTATCCGTCGGTGAGGCGCTGGAAGGAGGGCTCGGTGACCCGGTAGAACCAGGGCTTCCGCTCGCGCTTCCGGAGGAGCCGGGAGCAGAGCATGGGGGCCAGTGTGAGCGCCACGAACGACGAGATGACGACCGCCACCGCCAGCGTCAGACCGAACTCCTGGAAGAGCTGCCCCGTGAGTCCCCCCAGGAAGACGATGGGGAGGAAGACCGCCACCAGGGCCAGGGTGGTGGAGACGATGGCGAAGAAGATCTCCCGGGTGCCGTCGATGCTCCCCTCCCGGGGGTCCTCCCCGGCCTCGATCTTGGCGTAGATGTTCTCCACCACCACGATGGCATCATCCACCACGATGCCCACCGCCAGGACCAGGGCAAGGAGGGTGAGGACATTGATGCTGAAGCCCAGCGCCCACATTCCGAAGAAGGCACCGACGAGGGCCACCGGGATCGTCACCACGGGCACCAGGGTGGTGCGCCAGTCCCGGAGGAAGAGGAAGATGATGAGGATGACCAGGAAGAGTGCCAGGAGCACGGTCCGCTGCACCTCGGAAATCGAGGCGCGGATGAACTCCGAGGTGTCGAAGCCCAGGTTCGTGCGGATGTCCTCCGGCAGGTCCCGCTCGATGACGGCCAGGCGCCTGTGGAACTCGTCGGCCACCGCCACGTTGTTGGCCCCGGGGAGGGGGCGGAGAACCACCCCCACCATGGGGATGCCGTCGCGCTTCAGGATGGTGCGTTCATTCTGGGCCGCGAGCTCGGCCCGCCCCACGTCGCGGAGGCGAATGGTCTGCCCCGCCTCCTCCCGGAGGATGATGTTCTCGAACTCCTCCGGGGTCTCCAGGCGGCTCAGGGTGCGGATCGTCAGCTGCACCTCGTCCCCCTCCAGGCGTCCCGAGGGGAGCTCGACGTTCTCCCGCCCCAGGGCCGCGCGGACCTCGGCCATGGAGAGACGGTAGGCGGCCAGGCGCTGCGGGTCGATGCGGAGGCGCATGGCGTACCGGCGCTGCCCCCAGATGTCCACACGGCTCACGCCGGGGATCGTCTGCAGGCGCTCGGCGAAGAGGTCCTGGGCAATCCGCGTGAGCTCCAGGAGATCCCGCCGGTCGCTGTAGACGTTCAGGAAGATGATGGGATCCTCGTCGTCCGATGCCTTGGAGATCTGGGGGGGATCCACGTCGGGGGGGAGGCTGCCGAGCACCCGGGAGACCCGGTCGCGCACGTCGTTGGCGGCCCGGTCCAGGTTTTCGTCCAGGGCGAACTCCACCTGGATGGTGCTTCGCCCCTCCCGCGTCACCGAGGTGAGGGAGCGGATCCCCTCGATGCCGTTCACCGATTCCTCGAGAGGCTCGGTGATCTGGGATTCGATGACGGAGGCGTTGGCCCCCGGGTAGTTCGTGGTCACCGTGATGACCGGCGCGTCCACCGAGGGGAACTCCCGAACGCCCAGGAAGGTGAAGGCGATGATCCCGAACAGGACGATGACCAGCGACATGACGGTGGC
>REBP01000088.1 GCA_007692665.1 Gemmatimonadales bacterium
CGCAGGCCGCGAGGGTGAGGGCGGCGAGGGCGAGGGTGGCGGGGATGAGGGCGGCTCGGAGGGCAGGGGCGGTCCGCGGGCCGGTGGCGCGGCGGGCGGTGTTGGCGGTGCTGCAGGACCGGAGGGCGGCGGCGGGGGTGAAGGCGCTGGGCTGGGGCAGCATCGGGGGGGCTCCGGTCGGGGGGCGCAGGGCGGCGTGGCGTACCTGGAACATCCCGGAGTCCTTCCCCGCGCGTCAAGGCGGGATCGGACTGCGCGCTGCGCGGAGGGGGCGGCTCGGAGGTGACGGGAGGCGGCGGCCTGGAGGACGCGGCCTGGAGGACGCGGCCTGGAGGACCCGGGGCCGCAGCTTCCGGTTTCACCTCGGGAGGCGTTACCGCGGTAACGTCCAGGAGAGCCAGGCCGTGCCGGCGGGGTGGCCCGACTCCCGGCCGACGACTCCGGTGGGCCGAAGTCCCATGCATCTGTCCCCAACCCCCATTGACAGCATTTGCGCTGTCGCGGATGAGAAGTCCCGGATCTGCCGCAGGGGCCGGCCGAAAGGCCCCTGGGCGGCGTCCTGCGGCGCGAGAGCCGGTCCTTCCCAGTCCCGGCGACCCCGACCCCCCTTGGCGACCGTCCTGGGGGCCTTTCCGGAGGCCGCCAGACCCCCCGTTATATTTCCTAACGTGCTGGGCGACTTGGCGATGGCTCTTGAGCGGGGAGGGGGATGATGGGTGCCATGCGAGAGGAGTGGGGCGGTGCGGGCGAGGATCCATTCCATGGGCAGCGAGATCCGTCCGGGGGGTGGCCGCACCCTGTTCCGGACCGGGTTCCGCTCGGAGTTACGTTCCGCGACCCCTTCCACGATCCGGTCCCGGACCCCTTCAGCGACCCGGACCCGATCCGCGACCTGGAGGACCGGATCCTGGCGCTGGCGGCGCAGCTCGATGCCGCCACCTTTCGGCTGCTGGATCTGGTGGCGGAGTTCGACCGGAGGCGGGGCTACGAGCTGGGCGGGCATCCCTCCACGGCGCACTGGCTCGCGGCCCGGGCGGGCTTCGGCATGAACGCCGCCCGGGAGCGGGTGCGGACGGCGCGGGCGCTGGAGGAACTGCCCCTCATCAGCGCGAAGATGGCGTCGGGCCAGCTCTCGTACGCGAAGGCCCGGGCCCTCACGCGCATCGCCACGCCCGGGGACGAGGCCGAGCTGGTGGGGCTGAGCCTGGACCGAAGCGCCGCCGAGGTGGAGCGGATGGTCCGGGGGTGGCGGCTCGGGTCGGTGAGGGACGAGAAGGCGCGGGAGGAGCTGCGGTACCAGTCGCGCACGCTGACCATCGTGCCGGACCTGGACGGCATGTACCGGGTGCGGGGCGTCCTCACACCGGAGCAGGCGGCGATGGTCATGCGGGGGATCGACGCCGCGGCCGACGCGCTCTTCCGCGAGGCCTGGCCGGGCGCCGCGTACGAGAATCGCGTGCCGGAGGGCAGGGAGATCCGCACGGAGGGAGCCCGGGGCGCAGAAGAATCCCGCGCAGAAGAATCCCGGGCCGAAGAATCCCGGGCCGAAGAATCCCGGGCCGAGGACTCCCGGGCCGCGGCCGCCCGCCGCCGCGCCGACGCCTTCGCGCTGCTGGCGGAGCGGGCGCTCTGGGCGGGATTCGGGCGGAAGAAGCAGGGGAGCGGGTCCTCGGATGCCGTGGATGCGAACGCTGATTCGGATGCCGGGACCGACTCCGAGGCATCCTGCGGCTGCGGGGCCGACCACGGCTCGTGTGCAGCCCCCGTCCCCATTTCCGGATCCCGAGCCGCCCGCACCCAGGTGGTGCTGCACGTGGACCTGGACGTGCTTCGCGGAGAGCCGGCCGCCGCGATCCGGAGCCGCGGCGAAACCCGCGTGGGCCTCGATCGATCCGAGCTCGCCGACGGCGTGCGCGTTACCGCGGAAACGTCCCGGCGTCTCTCCTGCGACGCCTCGGTGGTGCCCCTCTTCCTGGCCCCTGCCGGCGAGGGCGGGGGCTCCGGGCGCCGCATCGTCGACATCGGTCACATGAAGCGCACCGTGAGTCCCGCCCTTCGCCGGGCGCTGGACGCCCGGGACGGCGGGTGCCGCTTCCCCGGCTGCGGCTGCCGGTTTGCCGAGGCGCACCACGTCATCCACTGGAGCCTCGGGGGCGAAACCTCGCTGGAGAACTGCATCCTCCTCTGCCGCCACCACCACCGGCTCGTTCACGAGGGGGACTGGACCATGGTCTACAACGGCACCGGGAATCCCGTCTTCCACGACCCGCTGGGCGGGACCCACTACTCCGGGCGCTTCAGGGCCCCCGTCCTGCCCCCCGATGCCCTCATTCTTCCACCCTTCGGAAGCGAAGATCCCAGACCCGCGCCTGGCTGATGCCAAGCTCGATCACCCGGCCGGTCGCATCCCGGTGAAAGCGGATCTCTCCGCCCGCGCCAGCGAAGGTGTCCGGACCGGTGGGGCGGAGCGTGGATCGTGACCCCGGCCGGCGCACCAGGACCAGGTCCGCCCCCTCCACCTCGAGCGTCCACGCGGTCTCGGCTTCGTGGCTCTCGTAGCGCCCGGCCAGCAGGGCGAGCGCCTCGGGGCCGGGCGCGGACCATTCGGATGCCTCCCCGCCCGGCTCGTCGTCAGGGTCTGCCGCCTGGCTGGCCGCCGCCTCCGCCGCGGAGCCGGCCTCCGGATTCACCTCCGCCTCCCGGGGCTCCAGGAACAGCCTCGCCACCCGCCCCCCGAGCTGACCGGGGTTCGCATTCCCCGTGTTGCAGAGGAGGGCCACCGAGACACCGTCCTCCGGGAGTAGCGCCAGGTAGGCCCGGTAGCCCGACGTGGCACCGGTGTGACTGATGATCGGTCGGCCGTCGAAGGTTTCCACCACGACCCCGCTCGCGTAGGTGATCGTCGAGCCGTCGGTGAGGACGCCCTGGTCGACCATCCGCCGGAAGAAGGCCGCGCCGCCGAGAGCGTCCGCCAGCGCCATGAACTCGGCCCCGACCCCGTCGACTCCGACCCCGGTCCCTGCACCTGCACCCGAACCCGCCGCCGCACCCGCCGCCGCAAGCACCCGGTTCCAGCGCAGCAGATCCCCCACCGTGGTCAGGAGCCCTCCGTTTCCATGCACATGCTCGATGGGGCGATCAATGACCCAGCCGCCGCCGCTCCACTGGTACGCCCCGCTCCGCCCCGGCACGATCCGCCGGTAGTCGTCCCGCCACTGCGTATCGGCGAGCCCCAGCGGCTCGAACAGGCGCTCCCGCGAGAAGTCGGCAAAGGACTCCCCGGTGGCCCGCTCCACCACCAGGGCCAGGAGGTTGTACCCGGTGTTCGAGTACGAATAGGCCTCCCCCGGAGGGTAGTTCAGCGCCTCCTGACGCGCGGCGATCTCGAGCACGTGGTCGTGGGTGTGCGAACGCTCACCCCGCGCCCAGCCGCCGATGGCCGCCACCGCGCCCCAGTCCCTGAGCCCCGACGTGTGGTTCAGCATGTGTCGCAGCGTGATGCCGCGCCCCTCGTGGAGGGCTCCGTAGTCCGGAAGCTCGGGAATCCAGCGGCGCACGTCGTCGTCCACCGACAGCACGCCCTCCAGGTCCAGCAGGATCACCGCGGCGGCCGTGAACTGCTTGGAAACCGACCCGGCCTCGAAGATCGTCGCCGGCGAGTTCGCGATCCCGTGCTCCAGTTCGGCCATCCCCCACGCCCGGACCAGGGGGTCGAAGGCCTGGCTTGCGCCCCCCGCTGCCCGGGACGAAGCCCGGTACTGGTCCACCCCGACGGCGCATCCCGGGGATGCGGAGGTGTTCCACGCCGCGAAGACCTGGTCCAGGGCCTCCTGGGCGGAGGCATTCGCCGGCGTCGCGAGAAGCAGCGGGAGGCCCAGGGCGACCCCGGCAGCCAGCACCCGGAGTGGGGCCCCGCAACGGGCGCGAAGGGGGAGTCGACGGGCTGGACGGTCGGGCATCGGCATCATGGGCCTCGCGGAATCAGGTCAGGGGGGTCCGGACAATGTGCGTCCGCAGGACCGAAGTGGCAAAGGCAAGGGGCACCTTCGGGCGCCTCCGGTGTGCCACCACCTTCGCATCCTGCAGTACAGAACCAAGAACGGGAGTACCCCACCATGGCCCAGGCCACGAGCGGCGACCGCGTCCATATCCACTACACCGGCCGACTGGATGACGGCACCATCTTCGACTCCTCCCAGGGGCGCGAACCCCTGGCCTTCACCCTCGGAGAGGGCGTCGTCATCCCCGGCTTCGAGGAGGCCGTCCTCGGCATGACGAAGGGCGAATCGAAGACCACCGTCATCCCCCCCGAGCAGGCTTACGGCCCCCCCCGCGACGAGCTCCTCCTCCCGGTTCCGGCGGAGCAGCTTCCCGATGGGTACGAGCCCGAAGTCGGTGCGCAGCTCCAGATGACCACCGCCCAGGGCCAGCCGGTTCCGGTGCGCGTGCACGCCATCGAGGGGGAAACCGTGATCCTCGACGCCAACCATCCGCTGGCCGGCAAGGAACTCACCTTCGAGATCGAGCTGGTCGAGGTTCAGGCCGACGACTGAGGCGGGCGGAGCCCCCCCGGGTCCCCGGGGGGGTGGACCGCTGGCGGGCAAGACCTCCCGGTGGGGTGCGCGGCGGCCTCCGGGCATCTATACTGTGCCGCCGTAACCTGTCACGGAGGCGAGCCGCCGAGAGGACCAGGTCAAACGCCTGATCCCCGACCCATGGCTGCCGCGTTCCCCGCCGACCCTCAGTTCAGGAGCATGCCGCGATGATGCGGAATCCCCGTCGCGCCCTCGTTGCCGCCGCCCTCGTCCTCCCCCTCGGACTGGGCGCCTGCCATACCACCGCCACGACCACGCCCGCGACCACGCCCGCCACCGCCGCCCCGGCCCCCCAGGACGGTCCCCGCAAGGAGATCCTGACGCCCGGGGGCGCCCTCTTCAGCACGGCCATCCGGAGTGGCGGCATGATCTACCTGTCGGGGGTCATCGGCCGGAGCGCCGACGGCGATGCCGGGGCCGCCACCCGCCAGGCTCTCCAGGGCGTGCAGTCGCGGCTGGAAGCGGTGGGTCATTCCATGGCCGACGCCATCAAGTGCACGGTGTACATGATCGACATGGAAGACTACGGCGCCATGAACCAGGTCTACACCGAGTTCTTCCCGGAGAACCCGCCCGCCAGGACAGCGGTCGCCGTGCGGGCCCTGCCGGCCAACGCCCAGGTGGAGGTGACCTGCATCGCGGCGGTCCGATGAAGCGCCGGGACTTCCTCAGGAAGACCGGACTGGGCGCCGGCGCGCTCGCTGCGGGTGGTGCCGGCGGCCTGGTGGCGGGATGCGCCCCCGGTGGCGCGGCCGCCGGTGCGGGTCCCGGACCGGCGCTCGCCGGGGCGCCGGCCGTTCACACCGCCGGTAGCGGACCGGACGTCGTCGTGGTCGGTGCCGGGGCGTTCGGTGGCTGGACGGCCCTGAACCTCCAGGAGATGGGCGCCCGGGTCACGCTGGTGGACCTCTACGGCCCCGGAAACTCCCGCTCCACCTCCGGCGACGAGACCCGGGGCGTTCGCACCTCGTACCCGGGCCGGGAACTCTGGACCACCTGGGCCGCCCGGTCCATCGAGCGGTGGAAGGCCTTCGACGAGGAGTTCGCCGCGAGCATGGGCGGAGACCTCTTCTTCACCACCGGCGACCTCATCTTCCGTGACACCGGGGTCGGGTTCATCGAGCAGGTCCGGGAGATCTGGGACTTCGCGAGCGTCCCCTACGAGGTCCTGACCCCCGACGAGACCCGCTACCGCTGGCCCCAGATCAACATCGAGGGGATGACCGACATCCTGTACGAGCCGGGGGCCGGCGTGGTGCGGGCCCGGGCCGCGTGCCAGCGGGTCGCCTCCCTGCTGGAGCAGCGCGGGGGCCAGGTCCGCACGGGGCGGGCCGCCCTGGGGCGCTCCGAGGGCGGGCGGCTCCTGGACATCACGCTGAACGGCGACAGCGGGAACCGCATCGAGGCGGACCGCTTCGTGCTCGCGCTGGGGCCGTGGTTCGCCACGACGTTCCAGGACGTCATGGAGGGTCTCATCCGCATCCCCATGGGGAACGTGATCTACTACGGCACGCCGCCGGGCGACGAGAGCTTCAGCTTCCCCAACGTCCCGAGCTGGAATTTCGCAGGGGTCACGGGGTGGCCGGCGATCCCTCCCGACCACCGCGGGTTCCGGGTGCGGGCCAGCGGGCAGGTGGGCGAGGACCCCGACACCTCGAACCGCTGGGTGCCCGAGGCCGGCCTCGAGCGGCCCCGCACGATCCTGGCGGAACGGTTCCCCGCCATGGCCGACCAGCCCGTGGTGGAGACCCGCGCCTGCCACTACGAGACGAGTTCCACCCGCGAGTGGCTCATCGACCGGCATCCCGAGTTCTCGAATACCTGGTTCGCCGGGGGCGGCAGCGCCGAGGGCTTCAAGTTCGGCCCCATGATCGGCGAACTCGTCGCGTCACGGGTCCTCGAGAACGGCCGCTTCGCCGACCTGGACGCGGAGTTCCGGATCCCGCCGATGAGCGAGCGCTAAGCGGGGGTTCAGCCTCAGAACACCCGGAGCGCCACCAGCGAGCCCGGCACCCCCGCGCCGCCCACCGCCGCCACGATGTACTGCACGCCTTCGTGCATGAACGTCATGGGGGCGGTGTTCGTCGTGGCCGGAAGCGACACCGACGCCAGCGTCTCGCCGGTCTGCTTGTCCACGGCGTGGAAGAGGGGTTCCCCGCCCCGTCCCTCGCCGTACATGAGGAGCGTCGAGGTCACGAGCACGGTGGCGTGGGCGGTCTTCCCGGTCACCGGGAGGTCCACGCCCTGGAGCGCCGCGTGGTTCCGCACGTTTGCGGGCGTGTCGCCGTTGGGGATCTGCCAGAGGTGGTCCCCGGTGTTCAGGTCGATGGCCGTGATCGTCCCGTAGGGCGGCTTGAGGAGCGGAAGCCCCTGGGGCCCACGCACGCCGCCCGGCCCGATGGTCACGAAGTCCATCGTGGCGTCCGGATCCACCTCGGTCCCCGGGAGGAGCTGGGGCGCGCTGCAGCCCCGGAACGAGGCCACGTACAGGATCCCGGACTCCGGGTCCACCGACGCGCCGCCGGGAATGTTCGCCCCGCCGTTGGCCCCGGGGCAGTGGATCGAGGCCACGGTGCCGTCCGGGGCATCCCGGCGCGAGGGCGGGTTGAAGAGGGGCCCCAGCCGGTAGTTCGAGACGATCTCGAGCGCCTCCGCCCGGAGTTCCGGGGTGTAGTCGATGAGGTCGTCCTCGGTGATCCCCTGGTGCTCGAAGGCGGCGGGCCGGGTCACGAAGGGCTGCACCGCAGACAGGCGCTCGCCGGGCACGTCGCTCTGGGGCACCTCGCGGTAGTCGAAGGGCCACACCGGCTCCCCGGTCTCGCGGTTGAAGACGTAGGCCCACCCCTGCTTCGTCACCTGCACCAGCGCGGGGACCCGCTCCCCCTCCACGGTGATGTCCACGAGCTGCGGCGCGTGGGGGTTGTCGTAGTTCCAGACGTCGTGGCGCACGAGCTGGTAGTGCCACCGCCGCTCGCCGGTCCGGTAGTCCAGCGCGATGACCGAGTTGCCGAAGAGCTCGTCGCCGGGGCGGTGGCCGCCGTAGTAGTCGTTCGTGGCGCCCTTCGTCGTGATGTAGACGAGCCCGAGCGCCGGGTCCGCCGCCATGGGGGCCCACGACCCCACGTTCCCCGAGTACTCCCAGGAGCCGTCCTCCCAGGTGTCGTTCCCGTACTCGCCGGGGCGGGGGATCACGTGGAACTTCCACAGGTGCTCCCCGGTCCGGCCGTCGTAGGCCAGGATGTGCCCGGCCACTTCCTGCCGCCGGGTCTGGTAGTACCCCTGCTCGCCGGAATTCCCCACGATCACCACCCCGTCCACCACCATGGGCGGCGCGGAATTCGTGATGTACCCGATCTCCGGCGGGATCCCCTCGTCCCCATCGAACGGGTAGCCCAGGTCCACCATCAGGTCGACGATCCCGTCCTCGCCGAAGTCCTCGATGGGGCGGCCCGTCTCCGCATCCAGCGCCACCAGGAAGAAGCCCGGGTCCACCACGTAGATCCGGCCCCGCCCGTTCACCACGTCGTAGCTCACGCCGCGTCCGTAGCTCTTCCGCATGGAGTCTTCCCACCGCTTCGTGTGCCGCATGCGCCAGGTCCAGAGCGTCTCGCCGGTGGCCGGGTCGATGGCCGCCACCTGCCGGCGCGAGCCCGCCACGGTGAAGAGCTTCCCCTCGGCGTAGATCGGCGTGGAGCGCAGGATGTTGTCCACCGACGGCCCGAAATTGTCGCCGCGCCAGAGCCAGGCCACTTCCAGGTCGCCGAAGTTCCCGGCGTGGATCTGGTCCAGGGGCGCCGACCGGGTGTGTGCGAAGTCGCCGCCGATGTTGTACCAGCCACCCTCCGGAGGGGAGGTGGGGGATGCGGACTGGGCCATCACTTCGGCGGCCCCGGTGCCCGCCAGCGCTCCCGCGGCCACGAGGAGGGTCAGAAGGGCGGAGTGGCGGCGGAGCGGGGGGCACGCATGCATGGGCAAGCCGGGTGGGAGGGACGTTCGGTGGGTGGGTGGTGCCTCAGCGACCGCCGGAGTCCGGGGCCGAATCCGTCACGATCCGAATCTGCGCGAGCTTCTGCATCTCGACGGGAAGGGGCGTGGTGCCGGCAGGATGGCCGTTCAGCTCCAGGATGTAGGCGACCAGCCCGGCCACCTGCTCCGGCGAGAGGCTCCCCGGCGCGTCCTGGGGCATGGTGTTCATGATATGGGCGAAGATGCCGCTGACGGGCGGAGTCAGCCAGCGCCGCTCGAAGACCGTACCCATGAACTCCCTCGGGCCGTGGCACACCAGGCACTCCACCTCGTAGAGCGTCTTCCCCCGGGCCGCCTGGGCCTTCGTGTAGACGCCCCCCGTGGTGTCGCCCGGCGCCGCGACGGCAGCCGGCGTCTCCACGGTGTCGGTGACGCTGCCGGCCGGATCCCCCTGGAGCTGGGCGGGAAGCAGGACGAGGGCGGCAAGCGCCAGCAGGGGCAGGGCTCCGGCAGCCCCCGCGAGACGGAGGCTCCTCGGGCGGGAAACTGCCGGCAGCAGATGTCTGAGCGTGGCGATCTGAATTCGCATGGTCCGCTTCGTGGAAAGGTCGGGTAACTCCGGACGATAGGGCGCAGGGGCGATTTTCGCCAGAGTCCGGAGAGGAGTGCCCGGGGGCCGGGTATTTCGCGGTCCTACACTGCCTGGCCGACGGCGGGTCCCGCGCCTCCCGACCGTCGCCCGGCCGTCAGGGAGCGCGGCCCAGTGTCTCGGCCACGGCGCTCCGGAGCTGGCTTGTCGAGTATGGCTTCTGCAGAAACCGGATCAGCCTGCCGAACTGGAGGCCCTCCCCGTCCGCCAGCAGCCGGTGATCGGCCAGCCGGGCCAGGAGCTGGCTCTCGCCGTAGCCGCTGACCAGGAGGACCGGCTGGTCCGGGCGGATGCGGTGGATGTGCCGCAGCGCCTCCGCCCCGTCCATGCGGGGCATCATGAGGTCCAGGACGACCAGGGCCACCGCCGTCGGGTCCTCCTTCACGAGTTCCGCGAAGCGCTCCACCCCCTCCTGCCCGTCGCACGCGACCTCCGTTGCGAACCCGTCGCGGCCGAGAATCCTCTCGCCCAGGCTGCGGAGTGCCGGCTCGTCGTCCACGATGAGGATGAGGTCCGGCGAATCCGGGGAAGGGGTCGGGGAAACGATGGAAGCCTCGGGGATGCAGGCGGAGAAATCGGGAGACCTGCACACGGTATCCCCTCGGTAAGGCAGTTGCAAGGATTTCGTTCCGGGGGGCCGCGCCTTGACGGTTCCCCCGTCGAGCGTCTATCAGTCTCCCACCGCGAACCCACCTACTCCTGTCCACGGGACCGACCGATGACCCTCGTTTCTGCCGTCCTCCTGCCTCGATGAGCGCAATCTTCCTCGTGGCCCTGGGCCTCGGCGGTTTCACCCTCGGATACGTCTTCTACTCGAAGTTCATCTCGGAGCGGATCTTCCGGCTGGACCCGGCCTTCGTCACGCCTGCCCACGCGCAGGAGGACGGAGTCGATTTCGTTCCGACGAACCGGTGGGTGCTCTGGGGACACCACTTCACCTCGGTGGCCGGAGCCGCCCCCATCGTGGGACCGGCCATCGCGGTCATCTGGGGATGGCTCCCGGCGTTCCTCTGGGTCGTCTTCGGGACGATCTTCTTCGCGGGGACGCATGACGCCGGGGCGCTCTGGGCAAGCGCGCGGAACCAGGGGAAATCCATCGGAGCCCTCACCGAGTCGGTGGTGGGGAAGCGGGCCCGGGCGCTCTTCATGATCGTGATCTTCCTGCTGCTCCTGATGGTGAACGCGGTCTTCGCCATCATCATCGCCCGGCTCTTCGTGGACTTCCCGTCGAGCGTGATCCCGGCCTGGTTCGTCATTGCCGTGGCGCTGGCCATCGGGTGG
Source organism: Gemmatimonadales bacterium (assembly GCA_007692665.1). Lineage (GTDB taxonomy): Bacteria > Gemmatimonadota > Gemmatimonadetes > Longimicrobiales > Gaopeijiaceae > SKNW01. The sequence continues at coordinate 10,492 of REBP01000088.1, forward strand.
CTCCTGTACCGGCGCGGGGTCCCGCTCCTCTGGCCGTCGGTCATCGCGCTGATCCTGCTCTACGCCTCGATGTTCGTCGGGGATGCGTTCCCCGTGGCCCTCCCCGGCGCCATCGCCGGGCTCGACGTGCCGGCCCAGTGGGTGCTCCTCCTGTTCGGCTACGCCGCCGTCGCGTCGCTCCTCCCCGTCTGGGTGCTCCTCCAGCCACGGGACTACATCAACGGGCTTCAGCTCTTCATCGGTCTCGGGATCTTCTTCGCGGCGGTCCTCCTGGCGAGCCCCGAAGTCGTGGCGCCGGCCTACAACCAGAACCTTCCGGCCGACGTTCCGTCGTTCATCCCCCTGCTCTTCGTGACCATCGCCTGTGGCGCCATTTCGGGGTTCCACGGGCTCGTGTCGTCGGGGACGACGTCGAAGCAGCTCGACAAGGAGACCGACGTCCGCTTCGTCGGCTTCCTGGGAGCGGCCGGAGAGGGCGCCCTGGCGCTGGCGGCCATCATCGCCTGCACGGCCGGCTTCGCATCCCGGCTCGAGTGGGAGGGATTCTACGCCTCCTTCGCATCCGGGGGACTCGGGGCCTTCGTGCAGGGGGGCGGATCCATCATCGCCCAGGGACTTCGACTTCCGCAGCATTTCGGCGAAACGCTTCTGGCCGTCATGGCCGTGCTCTTCGCCGCCACGACGATGGACACCGGGGTCCGGCTGCAGCGCTACATCATCCAGGAGTGGGGGAGCATCTACCGGATCAGGTTCCTGACGGGCCGCTACCTCTCCACCGCCATTGCCGTCGTGACCTGCCTCGCCCTGGCCTTCGGGGCCGGCGGGGGGGCGGGGACCGGCGGGCTCCTGATCTGGCCCCTCTTCGGGACCACGAACCAGCTCCTGGCGGCGCTCACGCTCCTCGTGCTCAGCGTCTTCCTGATGAAGCTGGGGCGGCGCAGCATCTTCACGCTGATCCCCTTCGGATTCCTCATCGTCATGGCCACGCTCGCCCTGCTGGTTCAGCTTCGCCAGTTCTGGGAGCGCGAGCAGTACTTCCTGGTCTTCCTCGACCTGGTGATCCTCGTCGCCACGATCTTCGTCGTGCTCGAGTCGCTGGGCTCGCTCCGGAAGACATGGGCCGAGAGGGGGGCCGACAGCGGGGCCGGCGGGGCCGGCGGGGCGGGCCGACCGTGAGGGGACCCCGGTGAAGGGCGGACGCGGAAGGCTCCGCCGGGTCCTGGACCTCCTCCAGGAGTTCTACGACGCACCCCACCGGGGCGCGCTGGCGCGAGCGAAGCAGGAGGAGGACGACCTCTTCATGCTCCTGGTCTTCTCCGAAATGATGGGCGTGCCGAATCCGGCATCCTACCACACGCTCGAGCTCCTCCCCCTTCTCTACGAGGAGTTCCACGCGTGGCATCTCCGCATGGGGATGGAGCGTTCTCCGCTGGACCACATTCGCTGCTGCTGAGCGGCGGCGGCCGGAAGGCCGAAGACCAAGGGTGACCCCATGAACTCCCTCTCCTTCGGCTCCCGCCCCATCCTCTTCGTCGGGGGGAAGGGCGGGGTGGGAAAGACCACGACAGCGTCCGCCCTCGCCCTTCGGCTGGCCGAGGCGGGGGAGCGGGTCCTCCTCGTCTCCACGGACCCCGCCCATTCCCTGGGGGATCTCTTCGACCGGAAGATCGGGGACCGGGAGGTGGAGCTGTTCCGGCCCGCCGGGGGAAGCCCGGGCGTTCTCGCGGCCCTCGAGATCGACCCCGAGGCCGAAACCGACCGGTACCTCGAGGGTGTGCGGGACTCCATGCGCGCCTTCGTGAGGCCGGCCCTGTATCCCGAGATCGAGCGCCAGGTGGCACTCACCCGCCACGCACCGGGCGCCGCCGAGGCCGCGATGATGGACCGGGTGGCCGAGCTCATGGACGAGGGGCCGAAGCGCTGGGACCGCGTCATCTTCGACACGGCGCCCACCGGTCACACCCTCCGCCTCATGGCGCTTCCCGAACTCATGGCCGCCTGGACCGACGGCCTCCTCAGGCAGCGGGAGAAATCGGAGATGCTGGGGCGGGCCATGCGGCGGCTCGGGGGGGGGCGCACCGGCGCCGGCCCCGAGGTGTCCGGGGAGGGTGCCGGGGGGGACGCGCCGTCCGCAGACCGTGCGCCCTCCGGGGACGAACTCTCCCTGCTGGACTCGCCCGACGACGCACCCTCCGACCCCCGGATCCGGCGGCTCCGCGAGCTCCTGCTCGTGCGCCGCAGGCGCTTTTCCCGGGCCCGCAGGCTTCTCCTCGACGAATCCTCCACCGGATTCCTTCTCGTGCTCATTCCGGAGAAGCTCCCCATCCTGGAAACCCGCACGGCGCTGGGGGTCCTCCGGGAGCACCGGGTCCCCGTCCTGGGCCTGGTCGTGAACCGCGTGCTGCCCCCGGGTCCCCTGGGGGATTTTCTCGAATCCCGCCGCGCCCAGGAGGAGCAGTACCTGGAGCGCATCGATACCCTCTTCGGAGATCTTCCCCGGGTTCGCGTGCCCCTCCAGGCCCGCGATGTCGAAGGCCTGCCGGCGCTTCGGGCGGTGGGGGCGGCTCTGGCGGAGGGGTGAGAACACGGGCTCGTCCGGGCCTGTTGACGGATGCCTGATGCGTTAATATCTTATTGCAGAGATAAACGACGTCACGGCCCTCGTGGCACGGCCCTCGTGGCACCCACGTGGCACGACCCTCGTGACCCGACACTCGCCGCCACATCCACGCCACCCCATCCAGCGAAGCAGGGAGGAACCACGTGCCAGCCCCGATCCCCGAATCCCGAGCACTGCGGCTCTGGGTGGTGCTCTCGAGGGCGTTCACCTCCGTCGAGGCCCACGCGAGAGCGGACTTCGCGCGGCACGGTCTCACGCCGGCAGAATTCGGGGCGCTGGAGGTACTGCACCACAAGGGGCCGCTCCTGCTGGGAGAACTCCAGAAGAAGATCCTGGTCTCGAGTGGGGGGACGACCTACGTCATCGACCGGCTGGCACAGCGTGGGCTTGTCGCAAGGAAGAGGTCCACGTCGGATCGCCGTGCCTCCTACGTGGAGCTGACGAACAGCGGAACGGCGCTGATGACGGAGATCTTCCCGCTCCACGAACAGGTCATCGAGCGAGCGCTTTCCGGAATTCCGGATTGCGAGAAGGAAACCCTTGCCCGAATGCTCCGGCAGCTGGGTCTCGAGGCAGCCCGACTTCCGGTGGAGGCACCGGAAGTCTCGACCGCGGGAGGGGACCTGCAGGGCTGAGGTACCGTGTCACCCGCGGCCGAACCACACCGCACAGGGCAGGGCGCGCAGGAGCGCAGCCCTCACTTCACTTCAACGTCCACGACCGACACAAGGAAGAACCGATATGAGCACCTCCACCGAAACCACCACCGTCTGGAAGCTGGACCCGGCCCACTCGACGCTCGAGTTCTCGGCCAAGCACATGATGATCACCACCGTGAAGGGCCGCTTCGGCGACGTGGAAGGGACCATCACCGTCCCCGACGGCCAGGTCCGGGACGCCGGGGTCGAGGTGCAGATTCCCGTGTCCTCCATCGACACCGGAGTGGACAAGCGTGACGACCATCTCCGGTCCGACGACTTCCTCAACGCGGAAAAGCATCCTCACATCGAGTTCCGCAGCACCGGAGTCGACGGCACGTTCCAGAAGGCCGGCGACACCTTCAAGCTCCGCGGTGACCTGACGATCCGCGACACGACGAAGCCCGTTGTGCTCGACGTCACCTACGAGGGCGAGGGGCAGGACCCGTGGGGGGGGACCCGCCGGAGCTTCAGCGCCACCGGCAAGCTGGACCGCCGCGAGTTCGGGCTCACCTGGAACCAGGCCCTCGAGACCGGCGGTGTGCTCGTCTCCAACGAGGTCCGGATGGCCCTCGACGTGCAGGTCGTCCGCCAGGACTGATCTGGACGCCTCGCCCGGATCATCGATCCCGGGCCGGCAGCACAAGACCCCTCTCCTGCCCCACGTGGGCGGGAGAGGGGTCTTGTCATGCCCTGGAAGCCATGGAAGGACCGACCCTTCCATGGTTTCTAGCGCTGGGGGACTCCCTGCCTGTCGAGAAGCGTGACGGGGCCGAGCCCCAGTCTCTCGAGGCGCGGCAGCTGAGTCCTGGCATCTCCCACCACCAGCCAGGCCATGCGGCGCGTGTCGAGGTAGCGGCCGGCCAGCTCCCTGATCCTCTCCACCGTCATCTCCTCCACCTCCTCGGCGCGGCGGAGTTCGAAGTCCGGCGCAAAGCCGTGCGTCGACATCTCGGTGAGGAGCCCGACCTTGGCCCCGAGGGTCTCGAAGGCGCCGGCATTGTTGCGGATCAGGAAGCCGCGCGTGGTGGCCAGGTCCTCCTCGGTGAAGCCGGGGCCGTGCCGCTCCACGATATCGCGGATGGCTTCGAGGGATTCCAGGGTCACGTTGCTCCGGACTCCGGATCCGATCTGGAACGGGCCGGGGAGGGCGCCCCCCCGGAAGCCGGAACTGATGCCGTAGGTGTAGCCGAGCCCCTCGCGCAGCGTCAGCGTCAGCTCCGAGGCGAACCCACCGCCCCCCAGTCGGAAGTTCATGACCTGCGCCGGCCAGTAGTCGGGGTCCGTCTCGGGCATGGCGAGGTATCCCACCCGGAGGACCGACTGCGCCGCTCCGGGCACGTCGACGAAGTACACCCCCGCCCGCGCATCATCCCAGGAAGGATCCTCCGGGAAGGCCGGGGCCGGCGCCGCATTCCACCGGTTCCCCAGGCTCTCCATGGCACGGAGCGTGGTATCGAGGTCCGCCGCTCCGGCCACGTGGAAGGCGCCCAGGCCAGGGATGAGGTTCGCAGCGTGCCAGCTCCGGAGGTCGTCGAGGGTGATCTCCGCCATGGCCTCCATCGTGCCCCTCATGTCGGCGGCGAGGATATGGTCGCCGTAGAGGATGCTGGTGAACACGTCTTCGGCAATGAAGTTCGGAGTTCCTGCCCGCTGCCGGATCTGGTTCTCCACCCGGCGGCGCGCCAGGTCGAACTCATGCGCATCGAACCGCGGCTCGAGAAGAATCTCCTCCACGAGGGCCACCGTCTCGGCCCAGTTCCGCGCCAGGGTCGTGCCGCTGATCACGAAGCTTTCCCGGTTGGCGTTCACGTTGATGGTGGCGCCCAGCAGATCGATGGCGAGTTCCAGCTCTTCCGGGGTGCGGTTCGCGGTGCCCTGGGTCATCGTCTCCGCCAGGAGGTTCGCGACCCCGATCCGCGCGGGGTCGTCGAGGAGCATCCCCCCGCCGAAACGGAGGGAGAACTGCACGAGGGGGATCTCCCGGTCCTCGATCCCCAGGACCCGGAGCCCGTTGGCCAGTTCTCCTTCCCACACCGTGGGCGCGGTGAGGACCGGCGCCTCGCCGAAGGGGGGCTCCACCGACCGGTCGATCCGGGAAGGCGTGCGTTCCACATCCCCCCGGTCCCGCACCTCCACCGGCTCTTCCGCTCCCTCCACGATGGGCTCCTCCACCACCTCGGCCACGGCAGATCCGGAGAGCGCCAGTTCGGCCTGTCCCCGCGGGACGAAGCTCGCCGCCACGTGGGGGCGGCCCCGAACGTACTGCTCGTAGACCCGGACGACGTCCTCCTCGGTGACCCCGAGGGTGCGTTCCAGGTCCTCGTTCACGTAACCCGGAGAACCGGCGAACATCGTGTACTGGGCCAGCTGGAACGCCTTGCCGAGGACGCTGGAGAGCGACTGGTAGAACTGGCGCTCCACGCCGGCCTTCACGCGCCGGAGTTCATCCGGCCGGACGCCCTGTTCCTCGAAGCGCACGAAGGCACGCTCGATCCCCTCCATGACATCATCCAGGTCCCGGTCCGCGTAGCTCCGGATCTGCAGCGTGAAGCGGCCCGCCAGCTCCTGGCCGAAGTTGCCGGCGCTCGCCCCGGGGGCGAGTTCGAGCTCCTCCACGATGACCTGGTGGAAAGGACTCGCCTTCCCGTCCGTCAGGATCCGGCCAAGCAGCGCCAGCGCGTAGGCGTCGGGGTGGTAGTTCGGGACCGTGGGCCAGGCCAGCGTGAGTTGCGGGAGCTGGGCGAAGTTGTCCTCGTGCATGAATCGCACGGTCTCGCGGAGTTCGGCGGTCGGGGGCTCGGGCCGCGTGGGTGCCTCGCGGGCGGGAATCTCGGCGAAGTAGCGTTCGATCCACGCCTTCGTCTGTTCCACCTCGATGTCGCCGGACACGACCAGGAGCGCGTTTCCGGGGCCGTACCACTGTTCGTGGAAGGTGTGAACGTCTTCGAGGGTGGCGGCATCCAGGTCCTCGAGGGACCCGATCACCTGCCATCGGTAGGGGTGACCCTCGGGGTAGAGGGCGCGGTCCACGACGTACCAGAGGTGTCCGTAGGGCTGGTTGTCGACGCCCTGCCGCTTCTCGTTCTTGACGACCTGCTTCTCCTTCGCCAGCACGTCCTCGGTGACGGTGTTGATGAAGAAGCCGACCTTGTCCGCCTCGGCCCACAGGGCCTTCTCCAGCGCATCCCGGGGAACGACCTCGAAGTAGTTGGTCCGGTCCCGGCTGGTGGAGCCATTCGTCGAACTTCCCACGCGGGTCATCAGCTGGTCCAGTCCCCCGGGCCCCAGGTTCTCGGAATCCAGGAAGAAGAGGTGTTCGAAGAGATGTGCGAACCCGGTGCGCCCCGGGACCTCGTGCGACGAGCCCACGTGGAAGGTCAGCGCGACGGCCGCCACCGGGTCGGAGCGGTCCACGTGAAGGACAACGTCGAGTCCGTTTGCCAGGGTGTAGCGCTCGTAGGGAAGATCCATGGACGGGGCGGTGTCGGCCGTGGCTGCGCAGCCCCCGAGAACGAGGCCCGAAAGGACGGACAGGGGCAGGAAGGCACGGTGCCTGGAAGATGGCATGGGCTGAGCGTCGAAGGGCGGGTACAGAAGCGGGTCGGACGGCGACCCGGACGTCGCTCCACAGTAGCAGGGGGAAGGGGGTGGGGTAAACGCCCCCCGGCACCCGGCCGTCGCCCCCGGGTAGCCACCTGCAATCCCCCGCGTCCCGGGTTCCCTCGCGTCCCGGGTTCCCTCGCCTCCCGGGGTCCCTCGTCCCCAGGCTACCTGGTCGGAGGTCGTCCCGCGTGCACGATGTCCTGGTGATCGGCGGAGGCCAGTCCGGCCTCGCGGTGGCATACTACCTCCGGAGGACCGGGCTTTCCTGGACCATCCTCGACGCCCAGCCCGAGCCGGGGGGCGCCTGGCAGCAGGGGTGGGACTCGCTCCGGCTCTTCTCTCCCGCCCGCTTCAGTTCGCTTCCCGGCCGGCTCATGGAGGGAGGATCCGAATCCTACCCCTCCCGTGACGATGCGCTGGCCTACCTGCGGGCGTACGAATCGCACTACGACCTGCCGGTGGAGCGCCCGGTGCGTGTCAGGGCGGTCCGGAAGCATGCCGCGACGGGAGATTTCCTGGTGGATGCCGACGGGGGGATGCGGAGGGCCCGTGCCGTGGTGAGCGCCACCGGAACCTGGGAGCACCCGGTGGTGCCCGACATCCCCGGGCACCGCGCGTTCGGTGGCGTGCAGATCCACTCGGCGACCTACCGGAGCCCGGACCCCTTCCGGGGAAAGCGGGTCCTCGTGGTGGGCGGCGGGAATTCGGGGGCCCAGATCCTCGCCGAACTCGCGCCCGTGGCGAAGGCCACCTGGGTCACGCTCGAGCCCCCGGTGTTCCTGCCCGACAGCGTGGACGGGCGCTACCTCTTCGAACAGGCGACGCTGCGGTACAGGGCGAAGGAGGAGGGCCGACCGCCGCCTCCGCCGGCGAACCTCGGCGACGTGGTCATGGTTCCGACGGTGAAGGCCGCCAGGGCGCGGGGGGACCTCGAGGCCGTGCGCCCCTTCGTGCGGTTCACGCCGGCCGGCGTTGCGTGGCCGGACGGCCGCGAGGAGTCGGTGGACGCCGTGATCTGGTGCACGGGGTTCCGGCCCGCGCTGGAGCATCTTCGACCCCTTGGCGTCATCGAGGCCGACGGGCGTGTGAAGACCCGGGGGACCCGGTCGGTGGTCGAACCGGGGCTCTGGCTCGTGGGGTACGGGAACTGGACCGGGTTCGCGTCGGCCACCCTCATCGGGGTGGGGCGAAGCGCGCGGGCGACCGTGGACGAGGTGGTCCGTTCGGTGGAGGCGGGCAGCGCCCCCTCGGAGGGGTGAGGGTGGCGGGGTCCCGGAAGAAATCGCCGGAGAACCGGAAGGAACTTCCCCGGGCGAGGGGAGTGGGGCGCCCCGCAAACCCGTCGGCCGCATGCCAGAAATCCCTGGATGGCAGGGAGTTACCGGTCGGTCGGGGTGTCCGGCCCTCGGAGTCGGCACGGTTGGTGCGCTTTCTGGAGGGCAAACCGCAGCGCTCCCCCTGACCAAAGGATACTCCGATGCTCGGCTGGACCTTCCTCTTCCTCGTGCTCGCCCTGGCGGCAGGCGCCCTCGGGTTCTCCGGGGTCGCGGGTGCTTCCGCCGGGATCGCGCAGATCCTGTTCGTGATCTTCCTGGTGCTCCTCGTGATTTCCTTCCTGGGCCGGGCCCTGCGGGGTCAACCGCCGGTCTGACCGTCGTTCCGGCCCGCTGGCGGCTGCGTTGTCAGCGGCGCCGTCAGCTGCGCACCATGAGGACGGAGCAGGGTGAACTCCACGTGAGTTCGCGGGCCGTGGGTCCGAGGAGACAGGGGTCGGCCCCGTCGGGCTTCCGGAGACCCAGCACCACCAGGTCCGAATGGTTCCAGGAGGCCCACCGCGCGATGGCCGCAGCCGGCCGTCCGCGAAGGATCGTGCCTTCCTGCCGGGCCGCGCGGCGACCGGGACCCGCGGGCCCCTCCGGATCGGATGAGGACCAGCGCCGCGCCGGCTCCCGCGCTTCGCCGCTTCCTCCCGACCACGTCGCTTCGCCGGCCGGAATGGCGGTCCTGGCGTGGGAAGGTTCCACCACGCGAACGACTTCGATGCCGGTTCCCGACGGTGTGAGGGAGTCGAGCATGCGCCACGAGGCCTCGAGGGATCCCGGATTGCCGTCGGTGGGGAGGAGCACCCGGAATCCGGCGGACTCGCTGCTGGAGCGCGGGGCGGCATCCCTGGAGCGGACGGCGCGCGGTCTCACCAGCAGGACCGAGACCGGCGCCCACTGGAGCAGGTGGCGGGCCACGCGTCCGACCTCGAAGAAGGGGGCGGCGCCCCGTCCCTTGACGCCCGCCACGATCAGGTCGTAGGTCCCGGTCCGGCAACGTTCCACCAGGGCCTCTTCCGGGACTCCGCGCACGATCTCCGTGCTGACGTCGATGCCCACCGCCTCCAGCTCGGCCGCAGCCTTGTGGAGCCACCCCGACGCAACCTTGTCCGAGACCTGGTCCTCGATGCGCGGACGGGCGGGCGGGGGGGCGGCGCTCGATGCGTCCGGAGTGAAGACCCGGGCCTCGGAACCGGTGACGGAACCGGTGACCGAACTGCGACCGCTTCCGGCGCCGGCGCCGGCGTCGGCGCCGGTCTCCGGCACGACCGCCACGAGATCCACCTGATATGATCGATCGGAAGCGAGGGACCGAAGGAGTCGGACCGCTTCCCCGGAGTACCGGGAGCCGTCGGTGGCGAGAAGGATCTTCATGGCGGATCTCCGGGAACGGGTGTCATGGATCGCCGGGTGATCGGCTCCGGCCCGGACTCCATGGGTGAACGCCCGGTTCCGGACCCCACTGCAATGGAAGCTTCGTGCCAGATACTGCCGGGGTCGACGCCCGGCGGAATTTCATCCCCCCCACGCTCCGGGCTCACGAGGAGGATTGCCCCCCTGCCTGAGAGGGGATGCCGGGCGTGGAGGGAGGCGTGGTCCACGCCGCCCCCGTCGGGGACACGAGGCGCGCGTGGCACCCGCGCAACGGGTCGGGTCAGCGGCACCGCAGTTCGCATCACCGGGCCTCGGGGGGCATATTGCGGGGTCCGTTCCAGCCGGACCCGCCCCGTCGGAACTGCCGGGCCGTCCCGTTCTCGCCCACCCCTGCGCCTCCCGGCCTCTCCGCCCACGAACCCATGGAAACCACCCGCGCGAGGGAGACACGCCCCCCGGCCCGGCAGGCCCGGCAGGATGAAGGCGGCGACCGTCCAGGCTCCGCCCCCCGCTCCACGCCCCTGTCCGACCGTCAGCTCCACATCGACACCCCCGAACAGGTGCCGGTGGGATATGCCCTCGCAGGACCCGGGTCCCGTTTCGCGGCCTTCCTCATCGACGCGCTGCTCCTGACGCTTTCGCTGGTCGCGGTGGGGACGAGTGCGCTCCTGACGCTCGTGGCGATGGTGGGCTGGGCCGGGATCGGGCGCCCGGCCAACTGGATCATCGCGGCGGCGATGATCGGGCTTTTTGTCGTGGTATGGGGATATTTCATCCTGTTCGAGGGGCTCAGGGGCGGCCAGACGCCCGGGAAGCGGTGGATGGGCCTCCGGGTCATCCACGCCAGCGGCTTCCCGCTGACCCTTCCGGGGGCCGTGATCCGGAACCTCGTCCGCATCCTGGACCTCCAGCCCTTTCCCACCGGACTGGTGGGCGGAAGCTTCATCCTCTTTCATCCGCGGGCGCAGCGCCCCGGCGACCTGGCGGCGGGAACCGTTGTCATCCGCGAGCGTCCGGCGGGAGCCCTGCCGGAGGAACGGGAGGCCGACGGCGCCGCGCCGGTCCTCGACGAACCCGCGTACCAGGTGCTGCGGAGCTGGGCCCTCCAGCACAAGGCGCTGGAGCGAAAGGCTCGCATCCGCATCATGCGACGCCTTCACGCGGAATTCCGGCAGCGGCTCCCCGGGATCCTGGGCGACGACGCGTCGGAAGGTGCGCTCCTCGAGCTGTACGCTTCGGAGTCCGGGCGTCGCGCCGCCACCGGCATCGATACCGGCTCGGGCACCCCGGCAGCGGCCTCGCTCCTGCGGCGGCAGCGGCCCCGGTGGGAGCGCTGGCGGGCCCTGCTGGACCGTGCGGGGCGCGGCGGCCTCCCCGGTCTCCCGGAACCGGAGGTGTCGGAGTTCGCGTCCCTCTACCGCGAGGTCACCGCCGACCTGGCCCGGGCCCGCACCTACCGGGCGTCGCCTGCGCTCCTCTCGTCGCTGGAGGAGTCGGTGGGGAGGGGACACAACCTGCTCTATGCTGCTCCCCCCCGCTCGACCCGGAAGGCATGGAAGTGGTTTTCCCGCGACGTGCCCGCGCTGATCCGAAGGCGCTGGGCGCCGGTGGGCATCGCGACGCTGCTCTTCTTCGGGCCCGCCCTCGCCACCTTCGTCGCGGTGGCGGTGGAGCCCGACCGGGTCGAGCAGCTGGTGCCTGCCGGCATGCTCGACCGGGCACGGCAGGCCGAATCCCTCCGGGCCGAGGGGATCGGCTACGGGGAGGCCCTCATCGCCGAAGGCGACATGCCCGTGGCGGCCGCGGGGATCCTCACCAACAATGTTCAGGTCACCTTCCTGGCCTTCGTCGGCGGGATGCTCCTGGGCGCGGGGACCGTGCTCATCCTCGTGCTGAACGGCGTCATGCTCGGCGGGGTCGCGGCGGCCTTCTTCCTCGAGGGACAGAGCCTCCACCTCTGGGGGTTCGTCCTTCCCCACGGGGTGCTGGAGCTGAGCGCCATCTGCATCGCGGGCGGGGCGGGGCTCTGGCTGGGTTCGGCGCTTCTCCTGCCGGGGCGGCGAACCCGCGGCGACGCGCTGGTCGAACGGGGGATCGAGGCGGTGTCCATGCTCGGGGGGGTCGTGGTGATGCTGGTGGTGGCCGGGATCATCGAGGGGTTCATCTCCCCGTCGCCGGCCTTCTCCGAATCCGCCAAGGTGGCGTTCGGGATCTTCACGGGCCTCGTGCTGTTCCCCTGGATTCTCCTGTCCGGCCGGGATCCGGAGGTCAGAGAAGTCCCCGACGCTTTACCTCTCCGTAGCGAGCCAGCACCTCGGCCATGACGGCGTCGGGCCTCACGTCGGCCACCATGACTCCCTGCCGCCGCACCCCGTTCAGCGCCACGGCGCGTTCCTCCATGAGTTCCTCGGCGGCGGCCCGCCGGTAGACGTCCTCCACGGCACCCGCGTTCTCCGCGCTCCCCGCGTTCTCCGCGCTCCCCGGGCTCCCCGCGCCCACCGTGCCCGAAGCGCGCCCCGGAATCCCGTGCGCCACCGCCTCCACCGCCACGTTCCGGATCGCCACCAGAACCGGGAGGTGGCGTCGCGCGCTGGTGGAGAGATGGGCCAGCAGGGTCCTGGAGGTGCGGGGGTCCACCACGTCGGTGAAGAGCACCACCAGCGACCGGCGCCTGAGCCTCCGGCCCAGCGTGCCGAATGCCGCGGGGTAGTCCGGCTCCACCCGCCGCGCCTGCACCGAGGCCAGCACGTCGGCCACCCGCGACAGGGCGTGCCGGCCGGGCGGGAGCCACGCCTGCACGGTGTCGGCGAAGAGGAGCACCCCCACCGCGTCCCCGTGGGCCCGGGCCGCATCGGCGAGGAGGAGTGCGGCGCCCAGGCTGTGGTCGAGCCGCGCCCTCCCCTCGATCTCCTCGGTCATGAGGCGCCCCGCATCCAGGGCCAGCACCAGGCTCTGGCTCCGTTCCGCCTCGAATTCCCGCACGATGACCTGCCCCCTGCGGGCGGTGGCCTTCCAGTCGATGCGGCGGGGATCATCCCCCCGGGCGTAGTCCCGGAGCCGGGCGAACTCGCGGCCTTCCTCGTGGTTTCGGACCCGGTGCACCCCGGGCTCCCGCCGCGGACGCATGCCGGGGATCCTCCGTTCCCGGAGGGCCCTCAGCCCCGGCTGCACGGACACCGGGTCGGTCCGGTCCACCCGGATGCGACGCCAGAGCAGCCCCAGCGGCCCCGCCACCCGCAGGTGGAGCGCGCCCATGTACGTGTGCCCCCGCGCCGCGCCCAGGAGATGGTAGCTCGAGCCCGCCTCGCCGCCCGGGGGGAGAAGCAGCTCGTGGGGCGTATCGGGCCGCCGGATCAGTCCCGGGCCCGGGTCGTCGGTCCACTGGATGCGAAGGGGGCGGGCGAGGCCCCGAGCCCGCCTTTCGGAGTCCGGGGCGGCGTCCTGGACAGGGGGTGCTCCCCGTCGACCGTCGGCATCGCCGAAGATGACGTCCACCTCGGCCTCCTCCCCGAGGTCGATTCTCCCGGGCAGGCGCCGCTCCACCGTCGGCACCGGGGTCCGGAGCAGCCTCGTCGCATCCCGGGCAACGAGCGCCAGGAGGGCGAGGTTCAGGGCAAGCCCGAGCTCCAGGCTCCAGAGGAACCCCACCCCGGCGGCGGCAAGGAGGCCGGCCAGCCGGGCGGACGGGAGGAGGGGGAGGCCGCTCATGGGGAGCCCGGACGGGGAGCGCGGTCGGGCACCGTCAGGCGCGATCGGAGGGCGCCTGGATGCGGTCGAGGAGCAGCCGCAGGCGGTCGTCGGGGCGCTCGCCGTCCACCTCGGCCTCGGGGGTGAGGCGGACGCGGTGACGGAGCACCGGGAGGGTCAGCGCCTTCACGTCGTCGGGGATCACGAACGCCCGGTTGTCGAGGAGGGCCTCGGCCTGCGCGGCGCGGAAGAGCGCGACTCCGGCGCGGGGGCTCGCCGCCAGGGTCAGCGACGGGTCCTCCCGGGTGGCCCGGATGATGTCCACGATGTAGTCGCGGACCGCGGGCTCCACGTGCACCGCACGGGTGGACGCCCTCATGTCGAGGAGATCCGAGGCGCGGGCCAGGGGCGAGAGGCCGAAGGTCTCGGGGCGCTCGGCACGGAAGCCCTCCGCCACGCGGTCCAGGATTCCGCGTTCCGCCACCCTGGGCGGGTAGTCCACCTCGATCTTCAGGAGGAAGCGGTCCAGCTGCGCCTCGGGCAGGGGGTAGGTGCCCTCCTGCTCCACGGGGTTCTGGGTGGCGAAGACCGTGAACGCCTCGGGGAGGGGGTGGGTGATGCCGTCGACGGTGACCTGTCCCTCCTGCATGGCCTCGAGGAGCGCGGCCTGGGTCTTGGCCGGGGCCCGGTTGATCTCGTCCGCCAGGAGGAGTTCGGCAAAGAGGGGGCCCTCCCGGAAGACGAAGGAGCGGCGGGCCTCGTCGAGAATGCTGACCCCCGTGAGGTCGGTGGGCATGAGGTCGGGGGTGAACTGGACCCGCCCGAAGGCGACGTCCAGGCTCACGGCCAGCGACCGGAC
>REBP01000236.1 GCA_007692665.1 Gemmatimonadales bacterium
GAGGCCAGCGGGTTCTTGATCTCGTGGGCCAGCGACGCCGACAGCTCGGCCACCGCCTCCAGCCGCTCGGCACGCCGGTTCAGGACCGCCATGCGCTCGAGGTCGGTGATGTCCTGGAAGATCGCCGTGACCGCCAGCGGGTCCCCGGGCTCCTCGCGCACGAAGGTCGAGACCCCGAGGATCATGGGAATGCCGGCCCGCGTCCCCTCGGAGCGGAGGCGGTAGGAAGCCTCGCGCCGGTCCATGGATTCCTGGAGGATCCCGGCGAGCTGGGGGGCGAACTGCGCGATGCTCCTCAGCGCAACGGCGCCGTCTGCCTCGAGGGTCGCCTGGTCCGCGCCCAGCAGGATCTCGCCCGCCGGGTTCAGGTAGAGGATCCGGCCACCCTCGTCCAGCGTGAGCACCCCGGTGCTGATGGTGGTCAGGATCTCGGCGGTGTCGAGGCGGAGGCGGCGAAGCTCCGATTCCATCTCGCCCAGCTTCATGCCGGCCCGGCGAAGCCGGTCTCCCAGGAGGCCCGTCGCGGCGGCCACGGCGGCGAAGACCCCGACCTGGAGACCGGCGCTCCCGGACAGCGTTTCCGGGTGACCCCACACGATGACGCCCATGTAGAGGATCGACGCCAGCACGGCCAGCAGGAGTCCCGCGGAGAGGGGCAGGAGGAGCGCGCCCTCGGAGATCACCAGGATGTACAGCCACGCGAAGGTGCTCTCGCCGCCCCCCGTGATGTGGACCACGCCGGTGACGAGGACCGCGTCCAGGGCCACCTGGGTCACGAGGAAACTGCGACGGACCGGGCGCGACGCGAGGTCGGTCCACCAGAGGCTCGCCGCGACGCTCACGAGCCCCACGACGAACATGAGCGTGGCCACGAAGGTCTGCTGGGGCTGCGCTTCGCCCCAGACGAGGAACGCCCCGGTGAGCATGCCCGAGACGAGGGCGAGCCGACCGAGGTAGATCCAGCGGAGAAGGCTCTCCGGCGAGAACCTCAGCGCGGAAGTCGCCACTGGGCGAGCTCCGCAATGAGGTCGCGCATGCGTCGGAGCTGCACCTCGATGACCTCGAGCGCCTCATCGTCCGAGTCCATGCGAAGGAGCTGGGTCTCGGCCATGGCCGCGGTGAGGGGGTTGTTCAGGTCATGCCGGATGCGGGCGATCTCGTGGGTGGCATGGCGAAGGGAGAAGACCCCCGGGGCACTCTCCAGCCGCTCGCCGACGAACTCGGACGGGGCGGGGTGTCCGACGGAGAGGGGCGCGAGGCGGAGGGCGCCGTCCGGGCCGTTCCGACCGTTGCCGTTCAGCGCGATGAAGAGGCACCACCGCAGGGGATGACGGAGGACGGCGTGAACGAGTACCCCCAGCGTGTCGCCCGGGGCATCTTCGGAAACGATGATCCAGCCCTCCTCGCCGGCGGGGAGCACGCCGCCCGGGAGCGGGAGGGCAAGCGGTGTGGACTCGAACTCGAGGCGTGCGGCCTGGTCGGGGGCGAGGCCCACCGTGTGGATCATCGGCTGACCGGCACCTCGAGCACCTGGCCGGGCTGGATGCGACTCCCCCGGATGCCGTTGGTGCGGGTGAGGTCGCTCACCGTGACGCCGTGGCGCTGGGCAATGGCCCAGAGCGACTCGCCCCGGCGGACCGTGTGACGGAGGGCGTCGGCGCCGTCGTCGGAGGAGGCGTCGGCGGCGGCATCGGAGGAGGGGCCGCCGTCGAGATCGGCGCTGGCCGACGAGGCACCGGCGGAGGGCGCATCGGCTGCGGCCACGGTGGTGGTGACCTGCCGGTAGACCGGCACCCGGAGGCTCTGCCCCACCAGGATCCGGTCCCCGCGGATGTTGTTCTCGGACCGGAGCCGGCTGACTGCCACGGAGTAGCGGGTCGCGATGCGCGACAGCGTCTCGCCCCGGGCCACCCGGTGGTTCACGAAGTCCAGCTCGAGCCGGGTGTCGTCGCTCGTGGCCTGGGCCACGATGCGCTCGTTTCCGGTGATCCGCGACACGTACTGGGCGTAGGGCCGCGGGTAGACCGCCACGTGGTAGTGCGGCGGGTTCCGCTCGTAGATCGCCTCGAGGAGCCCCTGCCCCTCCAGCGAGAGGAGCGTGCTCTCGAGCCAGTTGCGGCAGGCTGCCCGCTGGCTCCGGCGCAGGTCCAGCGCCATGCCGGTGGGGTGCACCGAGCGGGAGGAGGCGTTCCACGGCTGGTTGGACTGGGGGCGGGTCAGGCTCGTGACCACGAGCTTCTCGCCGCAGGCGCCGTGGTACTGGGAGGCGAGGCGCTCGATGAAGAGCCGGACCTCGGGCCGGGCGTAGGGAAACGACACGTTGTGGAGGTCGAAGTCCCGGTTCGGGATCACCGGTACCAGGTGGCCCTGCTCCACCAGCCGGCGCACGTCGGCAGGGGTCGCCAGGTAGGTGAAGTTGTGCGCCTGGGCCTGGTGGTTCTGCCGGTCCAGCGACTCGGTGCCGCCGCGGAGCGTCTGGGCGCCGGCCTGGTCGGCCGGGAGCAGGACGAAGCCCGCCAGGATACCGGCCACGCATGCGAGGATCGTGGCGGTCGGCCCCGTGAGGGCGTGGGGCGGGCGGGGGGCTCGGAAGGGGCTCATGACTCCATGAGTAAACATTTGATTCCGGAATCGCAAGAGTCGTGGGCCGCCCCCCGGGGTCACCGGGGGGTGCCTGCCGTCAGCGGCGTATCTCGAAAGTGCGCTCCACGGGGAGGTACGGGGTCTCGACGGGCTCACCGAGTGGATCGAAGAGTTCCATGCGGAGCGTGTGCTCGCCGGCCTCGAGGCCCACGAGCAGGTAGGGCTGCCACTCGGTGATCCGGAAGGTCTGGCCACCGTTGAGGGTGAAGAGGATCTGGTAGGCGTCGTCGCCGAGTTCGATGTTGTCCACGTAGAAGTCCACGAGGATCGAATCCGCGTCGGGCCCTTCGTATACACCCTGGGGGCGCGAATAGACCACCACCGGCCCGATGTACGTGTCGAGCTCCGCATCTCCCACCACCACCAGGATCTGCGCAAAGGCCTCCGGCGTCTTCACCGACTCGTGCCAGTCGCGCCCCGGGAAGGCGCGGATCGCATGGGTTCCCGCCGAAAGCCCGCCCACCATGATGGGCTGGTCGATGTCGTAGATGGCGCGGTAGGCCCCGTCGTTCACGATGAGGTGGATGTGCTGCCCGTCCGGGGCGCGCGCCAGCCCCCGCTCGTCGCCGGAAGGGGTGGGGGCGCGAAGCTCGAAGCCGCCGAGGTTGAACTGCACCGGGATCGAGTCTCCCTCGGCGAAGCGGTGGCCGTCGCCGGGGCTCACGATCTCGAGACGGGCCGCCGGGGCCACGTGCGTCTCCGGCGATACCAGGAGCTGGGCCGTCGTGCGATCGGCCGGGGCCACGTCGGTCTCGGGGTCGGCGTCGGCGGCGCGGTCCATGTCGCCGCAGGCCACCACGGCCCCCAGGAGGAGGAGCGCGGCGGCGGAGCGGGCCAAGCGGGCCGGGCGGGCCGGATCATCGAATCGAATCATGGTGTCGTCAGTTTGAGGTGAAGAGTTGGGCCGTGGCAAGTCCGTCGAGGACGAACTGCACCCCGATGACCATGACCAGCAGCCCCATGATGCGCGTCATCACGTTGAGCCCGGTCTGTCCGAAGCGGGCCAGCAGGAGCGGCGCGACCATGAGCACCGCGCCGGTGATGATGAGCACGGCGGCAATGGCGCCGTAGACCGCCAGGCTCCGGGTCAGCGTTCCGGCCTGCCCCATGAGGACGATGACCGTGGTGATGGCCCCCGGCCCCGCAATGGTGGGAAGCCCCAGCGGGATGATCCCGATCTCGTCGCGGGTCGTCCCCTCGAGCTCCTCCTCCTCGGTGGCCTTCACCCGGGAGCGGCGGGCCTGGAGCATGTCCCAGCCGATCCCGAAGAAGATGATGCCGCCGGCGATCTTGAAGGCGTGGGTCGTGATCCCGAAGAACCCGAGGATCGTGCCCCCCGCCGCCGCGAACACCACCAGCACCGCCGCCGCGGTCATCAGCCCCAGCCCGACGGAGCGGCGCCGCTCCACCGGCGACTGGTTCGCCGACAGCGCCACGAAGATGGTGGACGCCGAAAGCGGGTTCACGATGGCCACCAGCGAGGAGAACGCCAGCAGCGCGAAGGAGAGGTCGGTTGCCATGGGGCGGGAGTCTAATGCCCTCCCGCCCCGATGGCGACCCCTTGCGGCGCCCTGCCGGCATCCGGCAGGATCAGATCCAGCCTTCCTCGGCCAGGCCGTACTTCTCGCCCACCACGTCCCAGTTCACCACATTCCAGAATGCGGCCAGGTAGTCGGGCCGGCGGTTCTGGTAGTTCAGGTAGTAGGCGTGCTCCCAGACGTCCACGCCCAGGATCGGGGTGGAGCCGTCGATGAGGGGCGAATCCTGGTTGGCGGTGGAGGTGACCTTCAAATTTCCGAAGGGATCCACCACCAGCCACCCCCAGCCCGACCCGAACTGCCCGGCTGCGGCCTCCTTGAACTTCTCCTTGAACGTGTCGAAGGAGCCGAACGACTTGTCGATGGCGGAGGCCAGGTCGCCCGACGGCTTGCTCGCGCCACCGGGGGCCAGTGTCTCCCAGAAGAGGGCGTGGTTGTGGTAGCCGCCGCCGTGGTTCCGCACCGCGCCGCGAAGATCGTCCGGGAGCGCGAGGAGGCCCCGCAGGAGCTGCTCGGCGGAGTAGCCCTGGAACTCCTTCTTGGACTCGAGGGCCGCGTTCAGCTTGTCGGTGTAGCTCTGGTGATGCTTCGTGTGATGGATCTCCATCGTGCGGGCATCGATATGTGGCTCCAGAGCGTCGTACGCGTACCCGAGCTCGGGGAGCTTGTGCGGGTAGGCCATGGGCATTCCTCCGTTTACGGACTATTCACAGGAAGGTGAGCGTCTTGCCCCTCAGCAAACCCCCGAGCCCCGGCGGGCGTTCCAACCAGGCCCCCTCCGCGGGTCGATCCATCCTCCTGCTGGACTGCGACGCCTTCTTCGTCCAGGTGGCGCGGCGCGAGGATCCGGATGGGGCAGGCCGTGCGGAGCGCCTCCTGGTGGGCGGCAGCTCCGGCCGCGGCGTCGTGACCTCCGCATCCTACGCCGTCAGGGCATTCGGCGTGCGCTCGGGCATGCCGGTGGCCGAAGCCCTCCGCCTCTGCCCCGACGCCCTGGTGGTCCCGGTCCCGCGGGGCGCGTGCGTCGAGCGGAGCCGGGCGATCCGGGCCGAGCTGGAAACCCTGGCCCCGGTGGTGCAGGCCGCCTCCATCGACGAGTTCTACCTGGACCTGACGGGCACCGGGCGGCTCTTCGCGGGCGAGTCACTGGCGCAGACGGCGGCGCGGATCCGGGGGCGGGTGCACGAGGCCACGGGGATCCTCGTGTCGGTGGGAGGCGCCACGAACCGCCTGGTGGCGAAGCTGGCGGCGGGATTCGCGAAGCCGCATGCCACCCGGGCCGGGGGCGGCGGCGAGACCGGCGTCTTCGTCGTGCCCCCCGGGCGCGAGGCGGACTTCATGGCGTCGCTGGCGGTGGCCGACATTCCCGGCGTCGGACCGGCGCTGGCGGGGGAGCTCGAGCAGCGCGGCATCGTGACGGTCCCCGACCTCCTGGCCGTGGAGCCCGAATGGCTGGCGCGGTGGGTGGGCGAGGGGCGCGCGGACTGGCTCCGGGAGCGGGCGCTGGGGCGGGACGACTCGGAAGTCACGGCAGGCGAGGCGCGGAAGTCCATCTCGGCGGAGCGCACCTACGGCACCGACGTCCCCCCGGGTCCCGCCGGCAACGCCGAACTCGAGGGCCGGCTCCTCGAACTCTCCATGTCGGTGGGGGCGACGCTGCGCGAGAAGGGCTTCCGGGCGAGGACGATCACGGTGAAGCTTCGGGATGCGGACTTCAGCACCCGTCAGCGATCGCATACGCTTCCGGAGGCGGTGGAGTCGGATCGGGCAGTGTACGAAGTGGGTCGGGCCATGCTGCGGGACCTCCGGGCCCGGGGTCGCGCCACCCGCCTCCTCGGCATCGGGGTTGCCGGGTTCGAGGACGAGGCCGGCGTGGAGCAGCTGGACCTGATCGGCCCCGACGAACCCGGCGCCCCGGTGCGGGCCGAATCCGACCGGGACCGGACGCTGTCGCGGGTGGCCGACCAGGTACGGGCGCGCTTCGGCGACGACGCGATCCGGCCGGGGCGGGTGATGGAGGGACGTGCGGAACGGGACTCGAGACGGAGGGAGTCGGATGAATCATGAGAACGTGGGCCC
>REBP01000064.1 GCA_007692665.1 Gemmatimonadales bacterium
CCCGCGCCCGCATCGGGACCGGGAACGTCCCCATCGACGTGTACGAGGGGAGTTCCGGGACCTCGTCGGTCCTCTGGGGCGGACTCGCGAACGTTTCCATGCTGTTCGGCACGCATTCCCAGCTCCACCTGAACAACACGTACAACCGGAGCGCCGACAACACGGCGCGCCAGGAGATCGGAACGGACGAGAACACGCAGGCGCGGGTGCAGGTGGACCGCCTCACCTACGTGGAACGGACGGTCCGGTCGAACCAGTTCAGGGGTGAGCACCAGCTCGGGATGCGGAACGAGGTGGCGTGGAGCCTGAACAACTCCGCGGTCCGGCGCAGCGAACCCGACCGCTCCGAGTTCGTGACCTGGCTGGACCCGGACGTGCCGGTCTGGTTCAACGACTTCGAGGGCGCCGTTCGCACCTTCGGCGAACTGGACGAGGCGTCCACGGAAGCCACGGCCCGGTACGAGTTCTCCTTCGGCTCGAACCGGGGCAATCCGAACCGGATCCGGGTCGGGGGTGCATGGCGCACCACCGAGCGCGACACCCGGAGCCAGGGCTTCCGCATCCAGTCCTTCGACTGGGCCCCGAACGATCCGCGCTGGCAGGCCCGGCCCGAGGAGTTCTTCGACGGACGTCATGCCGGCAACGGCGACGCCGTCTTCCTGCTCTCCCGGGAGCTGTCCGGCGGAAGCTACGACGCGGCGGACGAGCTGGTTGCCGGGTTCGCCATGGCCGAGATCAACGTGCTCGAGCGCCTTCGGCTCATCGGCGGTGCACGGGTCGAGCAGTACACGCTCACGGTGAACGCCGAGAACCAGCTGGGCCAGGCGTCGGTGGTGGAGCGGGACTACACCGATGTCCTCCCCTCGCTGAGTGCCATCGTGGGGCTGGGCGGCGACCACCAGCTCCGGCTGGCCGCCTCGCGCACGCTGGCCCGCCCCGAGTACCGGGAACTCGCGCCCATCACCTACCGCGAGGTCCTCGGGGGCGAACAGGTCATCGGGAACTCCGACCTGGAGCGCACCCTGATCCAGAACTACGACGCACGGTGGGAGTGGTATCCCTCCCCCGGCGAAGTTCTCTCGGTGGGTGTCTTTGCAAAGCGCTTCGACCAGCCGGTGGAGGAGCGCTACCTGGCCCGCTCCGGCACCGATACCCGGACCTTCCAGAACGCCGAGTCGGCCACCAACGAGGGCGTCGAGCTCGAAGCCGGTGTCGGCATGGCACGGTTCTCCCGGGCCCTGGAGCCGCTTTCGCTCTTCACCAACGTCACGGTGATGCGAAGCCGGGTCCGGACCGGCGGCGAGGCCGACGTCGAACGCGCCATGGTAGGGCAGGCCCCCTACGTCTTCAACGCCGGCGCCACCTGGTCCGCCCCCCTCACCGCGTGGAGCGGGACCCTCCTCTACAACGTGGTCGGCGAGCGCATCGTGAACGCCCGGGCATCGGGCGCCACCGTCTCCGACGTCGTGGAGCGCCCCCGACACGTCGTCGATTTCTCGGTCCGCCTGCCGCTGCCCGGCAACGCATCGGGCAAGATCGACTTCAAGAACCTCCTGGACGCACCGGTGGAGGTGCGCCAGGGAACCATCGTCCGAAGCTACTACCGCACGGGACGAAGCGTGTCGGCAGGGTTGTCGTGGCGCTGGTAACCCCGGCCCGGCCCGGCCGGGTCGGCCATGTTCGTCACTCTCTCTACTCCAGGGGACTCACCTCATGAAGTTCAGCACCAGACTCCGGGCCGGACTCGTCCTGGCCGTGGCCGCACTGGCCGGATGTGACTCGGACAACGGGACCGCACCCCAGGTCACGGTCCTCCCTGCACCCAGCGGCGTTGCGATCTCGGTACTGTCACCCACCTCGGTCCGCATCTCCTTCGCGCCGGTCTCCGGAGCCAGCGACTACCTGATCCAGCGCGCCCAGGGGGCATCCGGGGGAAGCTTCGCCGAGGTCGGCACAACGGCCGAGACCAGCTGGACCGATGAGGGCGTGAGCCCGGCGACCACGTACCGGTACCGCGTGCAGGCCCGTGCCGGCGCCGGGTCGACGAGCCCGTTCTCGGGCGAGGCGCAGGCCACGACGCCCGAGCCGGGTGCGAGGACGGCCACGATCAGCACCAACATCACGTCGAACCGCACGCTCTACGCCGACACGACGTACCAGCTCTCGGGCTTCATCAAGGTGGCGGACGGCGCCACGCTCACCATCCAGCCCGGAACCACGATCTACGGCGACTACGACATTCCCGGGTCGTCGCTCTTCGTGCTCCGGGGCGCCAGGATCATGGCCGAGGGCACGGCCGACAAGCCCATCGTCTTCACATCGGAGCGGCCCCTGGGCCAGCGCCAGCCGGGTGACTGGGGCGGGATCATCATCGTCGGGAACGGCATCACGAACCGCGGCGCTCCCACGTACATCGAGGGCACCGGGACCGGTACCGAGAACCCGCTGGTGGACTACTCGGGCGGCACGGACAACAACGACAACTCCGGGGTCATGCGCTACGTCCGCATCGAGTTCGCCGGCTTCCCCACTGCGCCCAACGAGGAACTGAACTCCCTCACCATGGCCGCAGTCGGCCGGGGCACGACCATCGAGTACGTCCAGGTCCTCCTCGGGCTCGATGACTCCTTCGAGTGGTTCGGCGGCGCCGTGGACCACCGCTACCTCGTCTCCTACGAGTCGGCGGACGATCACTTCGACGCCTCGGAAGGCTACGTGGGCCGCGTCCAGAACATGATCGCGTTCCAGAGCATCCGCCCCGAGCCCCGGCCGAACCTGGCGGGTGGTGCGGCGTCGGACCCGCAGGGCATCGAGAACGACGGCTGCTGGGCCGAGAACTGCAACGCCGGCAACGACAACCGCTCGGCGTCCCAGCCGTACACCGTCCCGGTGTTCGCGAACTTCACCCTCATCGGGCCGCCTCCGGGCGCCTGGGAGACGCCGTCGGGCAACATCGGCATGATGCTGCGCCGTGGCGTGGGCGGGCTCTACGTGAACGGCGTGGTGGCGCGGTATTCCCGCGCCGGCATCTCGATCCGGGGGCAGCAGACCGAGCAGCGCCGCGTCGACGGGCTCCTGGGCGTGCGCAACATCTACTTCACCGACAATGCGACGATCTTCCAGACCAGCGCCACGGGGACGGGCGAGGGTGCCCAGTTCTCGCTGGACATGGCCGCGAACGCCCTCGAAGCGGGCACCGTTCCCACCGCCAGCCTCTTCATGGCCCTCCCCGCCAGCACCCAGAATGCCAGCGCCGCCAGCTTCGACTGGACCCCGGCGGCCGGCTCCCCCATCGCCACCGGTGGCCTGAACGACTTCTCCGGGCTCCCCCAGGCGCTCCGGAACGCCGCCGGCAGCTTCGTGACCCCCACCACCTACCGCGGAGCCGCGGATCCCAATGGCCCCAAGTGGTGGGCGGGGTGGACCACCTACGCCCGCTTCTGACCCCGGTCGCAGGAACGACGATTCGGAGAACTCGGGAAGAAGGGAGGCCGGCGCCTGCCAGGCGTCGGCCTCCCGCCCTTCCTCTCTCCACGCCGCGCTCGACGAATCCCTTCAGAATCCAGCCATGACCATGAAGACACCCTGCCCGACCGCCTCCCTGCCCCTCCTCCTCCTGACGGCGCTTTCGGCAAGCCTTCTGGCGGCCTGCGGAACGCAGGACACCGCTCGGGAGTCCACGGGGGACGCCGGCGCCGTGGCCACAGCAGAGGCTCGAAACCCCGTCCACGTGGACAGCATCTTTCCCATCGAGGAGGAGCTCCGCCGCTTCCGGATCGGCATGGAGCCGGTCTCGGCCTTCACGGGAGGGGAGACTTCGAGGGAGGCCCTGGTGAACGCCCTCCTGAGGCGCCTCGAGGCGGCCGACACCACCGGGGTGGCCGAACTCGCCATGACCCGCACCGAGTTCGCCTACCTGTACTACCCCCACACGATGTACACCCACCCCCCCTACGAGCTCTCGCCGGCGCTGGTCTGGTTCCAGCAGCAGAACCGCAGTTCGCGGGGACTCAGTCGCCTGCTCCAGGCCTATGCCGGGAAGACGCTCCACGACACGGGCTTTCGCTGCCCCGACGAGGGCGAGCCCCTTGGCGACGGCCGGATCTGGCACGGTTGCACGGTGCTCGGCGTCGTGCCCACCGGGGAGTCGGTGGAAGAGCGGCTCTTCGGGAGCATCCTCGAGCTGGACGGCCGCTTCAAGCTCGTGTCGTTTTCCAACGAGCTCTGACGGCGCGTTCCGACGGGCTCAGGTCACCACGATTTCCGCGTACTCGGCGACGTTGACCCGCCCCTCGATCCCCTCCAGGTGCGCCTCGGCCCCGATCATGGAATCGGTGAGGCGCACGCCCACGAGGCGCGCGTTTGCGCCCACGATGGAGTGCCGGACCTCCGCATCCTCGAGCACGGCACCGGCCTCGATGGTCACGTTCGGCCCCACCGTGCCCCCGCGCAGCCTCGCCCCCGCCTCGACCCGGACCGGCTCGACGATTTCCGTTCCCTCCACCACCGCGTCGGGCGAAATGCCGCCCCGGGAGGTGGCCACCAGGTGGGCGTTCGTCTCCAGGAGCGCATCCACCTTGCCGCAGTCGTACCACCCGCCCACCGGCGCGGTGCGGATGCGGGCACCGTGGTCCACCATGTACTGGAACGCGTCGGTGAGGTAGTACTCGCCGGTGCTGGCCAGGCCTGCCGCCAGGACGTGGTCGATCCCCCGGAAGAGGAGGTCGGTGTCGCGGATGTAGTAGAGCCCGATGTTCGCGAGCTTCGACACCGGCTCGGTCGGCTTCTCGACGATGCGGGTCATGGCCCCGTGCTCGTCGGTGACGATGACGCCGAAGCGCTGGTAGTCCTCCACCTCCTTGGCCCAGATGACGCCGGCCCACTCGGGGTCCAGGGCCCGGGCCAGCGAGAGATCGGCGTCGAAGAGGGTGTCCACGAAGAGGATCAGGAGTTCCCCGCCGTCGGCGAAGGGTTCGGCGAGCTTTACCGCACCCGCGGTGCCGTCCTGCACGTCCTGGACGACATAGTGCGCGGTGAGCGTCGGATATTCCCGCGCCACGTACTCCTTCACCACGTCCCCGAGGTACCCGATCACGAAGATGACTTCGGTGACCCCCAGGTCGATGAGGTCGTCCAGGATGTAGCTCATGACCGGACGCCCGGCCACGTGAACCAGGGGCTTGGGCGTCGTCAGGGTATGCGGGCGGAGCCGTGTGCCGCGGCCGGCCAGGGGGATGACAGCCTTCATGAAGTCACGTCCGGTGGGTTGAAGTGATCGCCTCTGCGCCCCCCATG
Source organism: Gemmatimonadales bacterium (assembly GCA_007692665.1). GTDB lineage: Bacteria > Gemmatimonadota > Gemmatimonadetes > Longimicrobiales > Gaopeijiaceae > SKNW01. The sequence continues at coordinate 5,296 of REBP01000064.1, forward strand.
ATACCGGGAGCCCGGTTCGGTGTACAAGGATCGGATCACGATCGTGACACCACGGATTCCACCCCCCCGGCCTGCACCCGGCCCCATCCTTCCCGGAGAACCCCCATGCGGAACGCCCTGCCGTCTCCCGCCCACGCCGCAACCTTCGCCTTCGCCCTGGGCGGCCTCCTGCTGGCTCCGGCGCTTCCCGCCGTGGCCATCACGGGCATCGCCGGCGCCACCCTGGCCGCGCAGGAGACGACGCTGAACGTGAACGGCTCGGCCTTCGTGGAGGTCGCCCCGGACCGCGCCCGGATCGCCTTCGCCGTCGAAACCGAGGCCGAAGGAGCCCGGGAGGCAGGGGAGGCCAACGCGCGGCTCATGGACCGGGTCATCAGCGGACTCCGCGGCACCGGGATCGCAGACCTCAGGATCGAGACCTCGGGATACACGCTGACCCCGCGCTACGCCCCCCGGCAGGGGGACGGCCCGCAGCGGATTGCGGGCTACACGGCGCGCAACAGCGTGCAGGTCATCGTGGACGATGTGAACGTGGTGGGACGGCTCGTGGACACCGCCCTGGAAGCAGGGGCGAACCGGGTGGCCGGCATGAGCTTCGAGGTCCGCGACACGGAGCCGCACCGGCAGGAGGCACTCCGCCGCGCCATTGCGGCGGCCCGGGGCGAGGCGTCCGCCATGGCCGAAGCGCTGGAGATGCGCCTGGGGAACCCCGTCACCGTGCAGGGCGGTGCGGACTTCCCCCAGCCCCGCATGCAGTTCCGGGGCGGCGCCGACATGGCCATGGCCATGGAGGCCGCGCCCACGCCGGTGGAGGCCGGGCTCCAGCGGGTGAGCGCGAACGTCTCGATCCAGTACCGCCTGCACCCCTGAGGGCGCGGGTCGGGGTCAGACCGCCGTCCGCTCCGGCCGGGGTTCGAACGACAGGTCCTCGCCCTCGCTCCGCGCGATCACGGCGGCGGCGGTGAGGTCGCCGGTGACGTTCACCGAGGTGCGGATCATGTCCAGGATCCGGTCCACGCCCAGGATCAGCGCGATCCCGGCCTGGACCTGCGGCCCCAGCCCCACCGCGTTCAGCACGATGATCAGCGTGATGATCCCGGCGCTGGGCACGCCGGCGGCCCCGATGGAGGCGAGCGTGGCCGTGAGCACGACGATGAGCTGTTCCGTGATCCCGATCTCGATGCCGTAGATCTGCGCGATGAACATGACCGCCACGGCCTGGTAGAGCGCCGTCCCGTCCATGTTGATGGTGGCGCCCAGCGGGAGCACGAAGCTGGACACCGGTTTCGAGATCCCGAGTTCGGTCTCGGCGGTCTCCATGGTCACCGGCAGCGTGGCGTTGGAACTGGAGGTGGAAAACGCCACCAGCGGCGCCTTCGCGACTCGCCGCAGGAAGGTCCCGAAGGGGAGGCGGGCCAGGAACCGGACCGCCAGCCCGTACGTGATCCCCAGGTGGAGCAGGAGCCCCCCCACCACCACGGCGGAATACACGAGGAGACTCACCAGCAGGTCGGTCCCGAAGTCCGCCACCACGGCGGCAATGAGGGCAAAGACCGCGTAGGGCGCCAGCTTCATGACCCAGTCGATGACCACCATGCTGGCGTCGTTCACCCCCTCGAAGAAGGTGATGACCGCTTCCCTCCGCTTGGGCGCGATGACGCTCACCGCCGCGGCGAAGATGATGGTGAAGAAGATGAGCGGGAGGAGCTCCAGGTTCGCCGCAGACTGGATCGGGTTGCGGGGAATGATGTTCAGGAGCGTGTCGATGACCCGGGGCGCCTCGTCGGCGAGCTGCATGCGGCTCACGGCGTCGCCCTCGAACCGGGCCGACAGCGCGTCCCGGGTGGAGTCGTCGATCCGGGATCCGGGCTGCACGACGTTGGACACGACGAGCCCGATGGTCACCGCCACCGCCGTCGTGCACAGGTAGAACCCGATGGTCTTGCCGCCGATCCGCCCCAGCTTGGCCAGGTCCCCCAGCGAGGCGGTCCCCACCATGAGGCTCGCCACCACCAGCGGGATGATGATCATCGTGATCAGGCGTATGAAGGCCGTGCCGATGGGTTCGAGAGCGATCAGGACCGTGGTGAGGCCCTGGAGCTCGAAGACATTGGCCACGAAGCCGATGACCGCCCCGAGCACGAGCCCGAGGAGGATCTTTGTGTAGAGCTGCATGCGTTTTCCCGCGCAGAACCCATGGATGTCCGGAGAGAAGCCGCGCGAAGATAGAGGCGCCCTCCCCCACCTGCAAGTCGGAGCTTAGCTTCCTCTCCATGCATCGTCCCGCCCATGCCCCCGTTCGTCCGCCGTGGTTCGCCCCGGCAGGCCTCCTTCGAATTCTTCTCCTGCTCCCGTTCTTCCTCGCCTGGGGATGCGGTGGCGCGGGCGAATCCGGGGAGCCCGATTCGGGGCCCCCTCCCGATGGGGAATTCCCGGACGAGATTCCTCCGGCGCCGTCACCGGAGGGGGCCGCGCCGGAGGTGGGGGCCGAGCATCTGCGCGTGCTCACCTTCGTGTCCCTCCCCGGCGATTCGGCCACGGTGCTGCCGTGGAGCTTCCGTTCCATCATTGCCGACGAAGGCACGCTGCGTCACCGGGAAGCCTCGCTGGGCCGGGGCGGCGAATGGGAGGCGCTGCTCGCCGACACGCTGGTCACGCCCCTGACCCGGTTCCCGTGGAGGATCCTCCCCGGCGGCCCGGTGCGCATGACGGTGGGGAGCGGCGACGCGCTCCAGTCCCTCGTCTTCGACGATCCGCCCAGGCAGGTGGAGCTGGTTCCAGGCGAGTTCCTTGCCGAATGGGTCCCGGAGGCGGGCTCGGTCTGGCGCATCCACCGGAGCCGCCTTGTTCTCCCCTCCGGCGAGGTGAACGGGCTGATGCTGGACCTCACCCGGAGCCGCGGTCCCGGGAGTGCGCCGTCGCTGGACTGGATGTTCCTGCATGGCGGCCCTGGAACCCAGGTCCTCCTCCGGGAGCCGCCGGGAGCGACGGAGCGCGAGCGGGGACCCTGGCTCGCGTGGTCCCGGGTCGCCTTCCAGGAGCGGGACTGGAGCGGCGTCGAGGTCCGGTGGGCGCAGGTCCGTCCCATGGAGCGGGCGCGTCGGGACGTCCCCATGGAGTGGCGGCTCCAGCTGGTTCGCCCTGCCGTCGGCGAGGGGGAGCCCACCACGCCGTTCGAGGGTGAACTGCGCGTCGTCAGGTCCCTCCTGACTGTCGAGGAAGGGCCGGGTCCGATCCTCCCCGTGGCCGGCTATTTCGAAGTCGAGGGAGAGATCCGCGTGCTGGGAGAGCGGCTCCCGGTTCGGGGCATCGTGAGGCACCGGCAGCCATGAGGGCCCTGCGCAGATGACACAGGCCGACTGGATTCGCGTGGGCGTGACGGTGGTGGCCGGGGCCCTGGCCGGAGGACTCACCAATACCATCGCCGTCTGGATGCTCTTCCATCCCTACGAACCGCCGCGGCTCCTGGGGCGGTGGAGGATCCGGTTCCTCCACGGCGCGATCCCGAAGAACCAGGCGCGGCTCGCCTCCGCCGTGGGGCGAACGGTGGGAGACCGGCTTCTCACCGAGGACGACCTGCGCGGCATCCTGGGGAGCCCGGAGTTCCGGGCCACCTTCGACCGGCGTCTCACCGCCTTCCTGGACGACCTGCTCGGCAAGGAGCGAGGGAGCCTGAAGGAACTCCTCCCCCCCGAGCTTCTCGCCGAGGTCGGCGATCTCCTGGCGGGGGTGGCCGATCACCTTGCCGACCGCCTCGACGAGTGGATGGGGGGCCCGGACTTCGAAGGCGTCATCTCGAGACGGACCGCCGATCTCATCGAGCGACTGGCCGACGAGCCGGTGGGAGACTTCCTGACGCCGGCCCGGGAGGCCGCGGTCACCGCCGCCGTCGAGGGGTGGCTCACCTCGGCCGTGGAGCGGGACGGGTTCCGCGCGGCGGTGGACGACTACCTGGACCGCGGGTCCCGGGCGCTCCTCCGCTCCGACCGGACCTTCGAGGAGATTCTCCCGCTGGGGCTCGCCGCCTCTCTCGAGCGGGCCATGGCCAGCTACCTCCCCGTGGCGGTCCAGCGACTCAGCAGGCTCCTGGAGGACCCGGTGGCCCGGGTCCGGGTGGAGGCGGCGCTCCAGGACCTCTTCCGGCGCCTGCTGGGCGACCTGCGCTTCCACCAGCGACTGGTGGCCAGGCTGGTGGTGAACGACGAGACGCTGGAGCGGGTCCTGGACACCGTCCAGGCCGAGGGGGCGGAACGGGTGGCGGAGATGATCCGGGAGCCCGACATCCAGAAGGCGCTGGCCCGGGGGATCAACGAGGCCGTGGTGGACCTCATGCGCCGCCCCGTCACCGACGTGCTGGGCGTGCCCGGCGACGACTCGGTGATCCGGGCGCGCGAGACGCTGGCCGGATGGGTCCTCGGCATGGCGAAGGACCCCGCCACCCGGGCCTTCCTCGTCGAGAAGCTCGAGGCCGGGATGGACAGGGCGGCGGAGGGCACCTGGGGCGACCTGCTGCGCCGCGTGCCCCCCGAAAAGGTCGCGGAGGGGGTCGTGGCCGCCGCGAGGAGCGATGCTGCCCGCCAGGTCTACCGGAACACCCTCGATCGCACGCTGGTCCGGCTCCTGGAGCGGCCCATCGGGCGCCCGGCCGACTGGCTCCCCTCAGGGGCGCCGGCCCGCCTCGAGTCGGCCCTCGCGGAGCCGCTCTGGGGGTGGCTCCAGGGACAGATCCCCGAGGTGGTCCGGACCATGGAGGTGGCGCGGCGCGTGGAGGAAAAGGTCATGGCCTACCCCACCGCCCAGCTCGAGGCGCTGGTGCGCCGGGTCACGGAGCGGGAGCTTCGCCTCATCGTGAGGCTGGGCTACGTGCTGGGAGCCATGATCGGGGTGGTGCTCGTGGGGGTCAACCGCCTGCTCCCCTGACGTCCGGACGGGCGTCCGTCAGCGGTCGTCCTGGTCCAGCTGGAAGGGACGGCGCCCCCCACGCGTGCGCCTCCGATCCGAGCCGCGCATCATGTTGCGCTGCATCAGCGTCAGGAACGTCGTCTTCCGCTCGACCTTGTGGCGCTCGCGGGTCTCGTCCGAGAGGGCCTCCTCGATCTCCTCCCAGTCGGCCTCGTACCGGGTCGGCATTCCCAGGTAGAGCCCGAGGAGGAGGGCGGCAACGAGGCCGAGGATGGCAAGAATGGACATGGCGGACCGGGGGCAGGAGCGGAGACGTGCACGCCGGACAGCAGCGTCAGGCGGCGGCCCGGGGGCAGCCCGCCATGTGGCTCGGGCGTGACCGTGAGCCTGTCTTCCAGATAAACGGAGGACCCCCGGATGGTTCCGGAGGTCCCCGGTCCGTCCGCCTGGTTCCCCACCGGAATCAGGCCTTGCCGATGGCTTCCATCAGGAGGAGCCCCAGCCCCACCGAGAGGGCGATGGCCATGAAGTTCGTACCCACGATGATGGGGATGACGACAATCCAGAAGGCGATGTGAATGAAGTCGTAACCACCGGGGAGCATGGCCTTGTCTCGGTTCGGGATGAGGATGTGGTGGCGTCCTGCCGGACGAATGCAGGGTCGCCGGAATTCGGCTACCCGAATATGGCCCGTCGGGTCCCCGCTGTCGAGTCGCTCACGCCGCACCGTCCCCCACGAACGTTTCGGCCTCCCGGATCCGCCGGACCCCGGAGCGGAGAGAAACCGTGATGACGCCCGCCGTGAGGACGACGGCGCCCCCGAATCCCAGGAGCGGCGGGAGGATCCCCACATCCCCGGGGAGAAGCCCTGCACCCGCGCCCACCCCGGTGAGCGCCAGCCGGGACCGGAGGATGTGGTAGACCGGCCACCCGCAGAGGGCCACCAGCGCCACCAGGTACCCCACGGCCGACATCATGAAGAGGAGCCCGCCGAAGGAGGTGGGGATCTCGGCGGGGTTCTCGGTCTCGTGGTTCGGAAAGAAGGCTCCCAGCGCCAGCGCCATGGCGGTCATGGCCAGCGTTGCCCCCACCATGGCGACGGTCGAGACCCAGAAGAGGAAAGGCGACACCTCGAGGCTCAGGTTCGTGAGGATGATGAGGGGGAGGGCCACCACCAGCAGGGGGAGCGTTCCCACCGCGTACTTGGTCCAGAAGAGGGTGCGCGGATCCAGCGGCGAGGAGCGGAGGAGCCAGGTCATGCGCCCCTCCAGCGACATGGCGGGAAAGACGAACCGGGCCGCGATGGCCGCCACCACGAAACCGGCGAGCCCGAGGTTCAGGAACCCGATGACGTTCACGAGGAAGAACGACACGTCGGTGTCGCGCCCCACCGGGAGGACCCGGATGTTGTACACGTAGACCACGACCAGCACGCCGAGCAGGATGAGCTGGGACCACTGGGTCGCGTCGCGAAAGAACACCCGGAGCTCCTTGGCCACGAGCTGGCGCACGGCCGGACTCCGCGCCGGGATGAACCGCTCGAGAATCCGGCTCCGCTCCCGCCCGCCCTGCTGTTCCGCACCCTCCTGGGCCCGCGAGTAGCCGGTGGCGAAGGCGCGGAGGTGCAGCATGCCGCCCAGGACCAGCACCGCTGCGGCCGTGCTCACCAGCAGAATCAGCGGAAAGACGTCCCACCGCCCGGTGAGGAAGGTCAGGAGCGTCGAGGCGGCCCACTCCGAGGGCAGCCAGGGCGAGGTGGGGGTCCGGAGTACCGCCATGAAGTCCACCAGCGACCTGAACTCGTCGGGACGGACCAGGCGCTCCGGCTGGAGGAGGCGGATCAGCACCACGACGCCGGCGGCGGACAGGAGCCCCACCAGCGCCAGGAGGTCCCGGGTCCTCCGCGCCGGAAACACGTTCACGAGGACCAGCGTCACCGCCGATCCCACCACGGCGGGAAGGACCAGGAAGGCCAGGAGGACCACCGCCGCCAGGAGCCAGAATCCCGCCGTTGCCCCGTACATGACGCCGTAGGCTGCAAGCAGGGGAACCACCAGGAGCACCACCATCCACGACGAGTTCACCATGCTCTCGACGAGCCGGGCCCAGTACACGTGCAGGGGGTCCACCGGCGCCGCCATGAGCAGGTCCAGGTCCCGCGACAGGAAGAAGGTCGACAGCGCCGTGATGACGTTCGACAGGAGCAGGATCATCAGGAAGGTCAGGAACCCGATGCCGAGCAGCTTCCCCGCCAGCAGGTCCCCGATCCCCTCCGCCCCCCGGAAGTACAGGAGCATCCGGTAGATCAGCGTGAAGAGAAGGGCCCAGAACCCGAGCGCCAGGGCCCCGAGGAGCCCGAGCCGGAGGAGCCCCCCCTCCCGGCGCGCGCTCCGGTTCCACTTGCTTCGGAGCTTGGGGCGCAGAAGCGCCCATGCGCCCGTGTCCACGTAGCCCGTGGCCGGGGGGAGCCGGTCCCGACCGAGCTCCCGGACGACCCGGCCCCGGGCGCGCGCCTCTTCAGCCACCCACGAGCCCCACCCGGAGCGCCGCGAAGAAGAAAAGCTGGGCCACGACGTGCCAGGCGGGAAGGCGGGTCGCCGTCCGCACGGCCTTCGGGAGCGCGTACAGCCACCCGAGCGAGGCCCCGAGCGCGATGCCGAACCACGCCACGTAGTTCTGGAGCGGGATCGCCCCCCCGGCCCAGCTCCAGTAGCCGAGTTCGATGGCCACCGGCTCCATGACCCAGTCGAACCCCGTGGCGAGCAGGGCAGCGCCCACCGCGAGCACGGGTCTCGGCACCCCCCGCCGCTCCCCCGCCGGAGCGATCCAGATCAGCACGCCCAGGCAGACCAGCACCCAGTTGAAGCCGATGAGAGGTGGCACCCCCAGCACCGGCGCCCCGAGCCCCCGCCCGTAGACGTACTCGCCGAAGACGATCCCGGTGTGCACGCCCAGCACCTCGAGCGCCCAGGTGGCCAGGAAGGTCACGCCCGCCCAGGTCCAGAACCGCCTGCCACCGCCCCGGCCACCGGCCCCGAGGAGGGTGGCCAGCGCCAGCAGCCCCATGAGAAGGAGAAACCAGGGGGTGATGGCGAGCATCAGCGGACGGGTGGCGTCGGCCAGGTGCCCCGCGATCCCGACCCCGTAGAAGATCCCGAAGAGCCCCAGACCGGCAGCGGGCCGTTCCTCGAGGATGCGCAGGATGCGGGGAAGGTACCCGGTGGACGGCCCGGCAGGGGCGCTCGTGGCGGCGGCCCCGGTCACGCCGCGTCTCCGGCCAGCGCCCCGACCAGGTCAGCCACCCCTTCCCCCCCGGTCACCCGGAGAAAGATGTCCTCCAGGTGGTCCGCGCCGCTTCCCGCCTGCGTCCGGAGCTCGCTCATGGTCCCCCGGGCCTGGATCTCGCCTCCGACGATGATGGCGATCCGGTCGCACACGGCCTCGGCCACCTCCAGCGTGTGGGTCGACAGGAACACCGACCCGCCGCCATCCACGAAGGAGCGGAGCAGGTCCTTCAGGATCCTCGCCGAGCGCGGGTCGAGCCCCACCATGGGTTCGTCCACGACGACCAGGGCAGGGTCATGGAGGAAGGCCGAAGAGATCAGGAGCTTCTGGCGCATCCCGTGGGAGTAGCTCTCGATGAGCTCGTCCTTCCAGTCCGCCAGCGAGAAGAGTTCGAGGAAGCGGTCCATGCGGGCCTCCACGTCGGGGCCCTCCTTCCCCCAGAGCGCCGCGACGAACCGGAGAAACTCCCCGCCCGAAAGCTTCTCGTACAGGAAGGGCCGGTCGGGAATGTAGCCCATCATCCGCCGGGCGGTCCCGGGGTCAGCCAGCAGGTCCACGCCGGAAATCCGGATGGTGCCCCCGGTGGGTTGCAGAATGCCTGCGATCATGCGGATTGTCGTGGTCTTCCCCGCCCCGTTGGGTCCGAGAAAGCCGAAGATCTCGCCCGGCTCCACCGTCAGGTCGACGCCCTTCACGGCCCGAAACCGGCCGTACGCCTTCTGAAGCCCGGTGAGTTCGAGAAGGGGCGGGCTCCCCCCCGGCGCGCCGGTTCCGGAAAGCCCGCCGGCAGCCCCACGCATCACGTCCGTCATTCCAGCACCTCGATCCCGAGGGTTCCGATGAGTCGAGCGATCTCGACCTGCTGCGCAAGCGTACCCGTGACGAACCGAAGATGTGCGGCACCCGCCGGCACGTCGCCGAAGGTGGGGTCCACCGCCACCCACGCCCCGAGCCAGACCTCGGGCCAGGCGTGGTAGAAGAAGGCCCCGTCCAGGTACACGAGACCCACCGCCGTCCGGGCCGGGAGACCCAGCGAGCGGGCCAGCGCCACGTAGAGCACCGTGTGCTCGGTGCAGTCCCCGCGCCGGCTCTCGAGGACCGAGAGTGCCGACGGGAGGGCGAAGACCACCTCCTTTCGAAGCAGACCGTGCACCCCCCGGGTGAGCCGCTCGGCCACGACCCTGGGATCGTTCGGAAGCCGCCCGCCGCCCCTCACCATGGCCTCCGCGGCCGCGCGGATCCGGGGGTCGCCGCTCTGCACAAGGGGCTCGGGCTCGAGGGCCTCGCGCAGGTCCATGCGGGGGTAGGGCAGCGAGTAGCCCGGGGTGAGGCGGGCCCAGTCCTCGGGGGTCACGGTGAGCACGTCCCCCTCCAGCGCCTGGCGCCCCCCGTCCAGGTCGAAGCCGTCGAGCGTCACCCCCGAGAGGCGGAACCGGAGGCGGTCGTATCCCGCGGCGGCGTCCAGGGCCATGTTGGATGCGATGGCGGTGCTGAAGACCAGGTCTCCGGAAAGGTCGCCCGCCGCGCCACCCGGCGTGCCGCCCCGGCCCGCCGCCAGCGCCGCGGCCTCCCGGGTGTCGTCCCTCGCCTGGCGCGCCAGTTCGAATTCGGTTCGTTCCAGCGCGAAGCCCATGGGCGAGGTGGAGCCGAGGATGCGCCCGTCGTCGTCGATCCAGCTCTCCACCTGCACGCCCCCGTAGCGCTCGCTGATCCGCCATCCCGCGACGGCCCGCTCCCGCGCCATTTTCCATCGGCCCGTCGCCGGATCCAGGTACGACGAGTCCGCGATCATGACCGTGCCCCGTTCGAGGACTTCCACCTCCACCACCCGGTTCGACACGGTGGAGGGGTCGAAGACCGGGAAGCGTACCGTGCGACCCACCCGCAGGTCACCCCCCTTGGCCAGCCGGATGGGGAGGACGCCGCTCACGAGCGGGGCTTCGGCGACTCGGAACCGGATCTCCTCCGGGGGCGCCCCGTCGGACTGGATACGCACGGTCAGCAGTGAATCGCCCTCGACGCTCCCGGTCGCCTCGAAGCTCCCCGCCGCGGACTGCAGCGCGAAGTCGAAGGTCAGGAGCCGGAGCGTCGTGGAGAGCGTGGCGGAGGTCCGGACGACCGCCTGCCCGGCTGCGCCCATGGCCACGAGGTCGAGCTGGGTCAGGTCGTCGAGGCGAAACCCTTCCGGGACCGTGTCCAGGCGCGAGGACGAGGTTCCGATGGTGCGCCCCGCCATGCGGATGGCGTAGAAGTGCGTGCCCGGATCCAGCGTCAGCGTGGCCTCGGCGAGGCGGGTCATCGCAGGGGCGAAGTACTCCCGCCGGACGTGCCACCCCGCCACGGCGACCCAGGTGACCAGGACGAGCACGCCCATCACCGCGCGGCGGCTCATGGGAGAGCAGTCACGGGCGGGGACCCGAGGGTCGCTCACTCCCGGGGAGACGTCTCACGGATGCTCACCCTCGAGGCGAATCGTCCGACCGGGCAGCCCCCGTTCCAGGATCTCCAGGATGATCCCGGCCTCGCGGTCGCCGCCGGCGGCGATGCGGAGATCCGGTGTGCCCTCCGGCAGCTCGGCCAGGGCGTCGGCCAGGACCTCGGTGGCCTCCTCGAGCGAGAGCTGACCGGGACCCGCCCCCATGAGCGGAAGGACCAGGACGCCGACCTCCCACTCGGTGGCCTGCCGGAGCACGTTCCGGAGCGCACGAAGCAGTCCGCTCGGACCCACGGCCTCGTCGGGGGCGAGAAGGACGGCATGAAGGAGAAGCTCGAACGGAAGGTCCCCCCCGGGGGTCACGAGGACCGCCCCGGCCGGGAGCCCGTCCTGCCCCGCCAGCCGTGTCCGGAGGTCATCTCCGGCTTCCACCTCCACCTGTCGGGACCAGGGGGTGATCCCCTCCAGCGACGCGGTGACGGGCCGGGCCAGTGCATCGCCGGTCAGGCGCAGGGGATCTCCCACGGAAACCGTGGCTCGCCAGGTCATCGCGAGGCCGTTCGCTCCCGCGACCGTCGGTACATGGCGGCGGCCTGTTCCGGCCGCCCCGCCCCGTCGTGGACGAGCCCCATCAGGTACCAGGGGCGGGGATGCCCGGGATCCAGTTCGGCGGCCCGCTCGAGCACCTCGAGGGCGTCCGCGTCCCCTCCCATCCGGTGCAGCACCTCGCCCAGTACCCGGTGTGCCTCGACCTGGCCGGGATCCTCCTCGCAGAGGGCCCGGAGGACCACCTCGGCCTCCCGGTGCCGGGCCCGGGTCATGAGCGCACGCCCCCACGCCGTCCGGATCTCCGGGTCGGTGGGGTTCAGCTCCAGCGCCTCCTCGTAGCGCCGGCGGGCCACCTCGGTCTCGCCCCGGCGATCCGCCTCGAGGGCCTCGGACAGGAGCCGCCTGGCCTCGACGGTGCCGGCGCTCTGGCTCGAGGGTGCGTCGGGGCCCAGGTCGGCGTTGGCCGCGGCGCCGGCCTCGGTGCTCGAGTCGGTGCCCGGTTCGGGGTCGGGTCCGGATGAAGTGTTCGTATCCTGCGTCATGGAGGTACCGTACGTTCGCGAAATGGGATTGGCTGATGGGCGGGTCCTCGCCGGAGACCGGGAGGCACCTGCACGGGAGCCGGCAGGACGCCGGTGTGCACACGGACCTTCCGATTCAACCGGCGGTGATGTCGGCGACCCAGTCCAGGTAGGGGGGGTGACCCTCCGTCACCGGAAGGGCCAGCACTTCGGGCACGTCGTAGGAATGCAGTTCGGGCACCCTCCGGAGGAGTCCGGCCAGCGCGGGTTCGCTGGTCTTGAGGACGAGGAGCACCTCGGTGTCCTCGTGGATTTTCCCCTCCCACCGGTAGATGGACGACACCCCCGGGACAATGGACCCGCAAGCTGCGTGCCCCTCCTCTACCAGGATTCGTGCCATGGATCCCGCAGAGGCTGCGTCCGGAAGGGTGACGAGGACCACGCGGACCCCTGGAGCGTTCATCTGTCCACCTCCAGGCCTGCGCCCGTGCCCACCGCTGCTACCACGAGGTGAAGACATCGCGGGGGGCGTTGCCCTCGGCGTAGACCTCGGCGAGGCGGTCGGCCAGGCGCTCCTGCACGATCCGCCGCTTCACCTTCTGCGTGGGGGTGAGCGATCCGTCCTCGATGGTGAAGGGGGCGTCGAGGAGCACCAGCTTCTTCGGCATCTCGTAGCGGGCCAGTTCGGAGAGTTCCGCCTCGACCTGGGCCTGCAGGTGCGCCTGCACCCTGGGCTCCTCGAGGAGCGCCCGCCGGTCCCCGGCGGAAATTCCCTCCTGCTTCGCCCACGCGTCCAGCGCCTCGAAATCCGGCACCAGGAGGAGGGTGATGAACCGCTCCCGGTCTCCCACCAGCACGGGCTGGTCGAGGAACCGGTTCTTCTTGAGCCGGTTCTCGATGGGCTGGGGCGCCACGTTCTTCCCCCCGGCCGTCACGATGATGTCCTTCTTCCGGTCGGTGATGCGGAGGAAACCGTCGTCGTCGATCTCGCCGATGTCGCCGGTGTGGAACCAGCCTTCCGCGTCGATGACCTCGGCGGTCTCCTCGGGCCGGTTCAGGTATCCCTTCATGACCCCCGGTCCCCGAACCAGGATCTCGCCGTCCTCCGCGATGCGGACCTCGGTCCCCGCCACAGGCTTCCCCACCGTCCCGATGCGGAAGTTGTTCGGGAAATCCGCGGGGTTGTTCACGTTCGTCACCGGACTGGTCTCGGAGAGCCCGTAGCCCTCGAGGATCATGACGCCGGATGCGAAGAAGAAGCGGTTGATGTCGGGGGCCAGCGGCGCCCCGCCGCTCACGAAGTAGCGAAGGCGCCCGCCCACCCCGGCGGCGATCTTCGAGAAGACGAGTTTCTTCGCGAGTCCGTACTGGAGGCGAACCCCCGCACTCGGCTCCCGCCCTTCCAGCTTCGCACGCGCCCACTGCTCGCCCACGCCCCGGGCCCACCCCACGAGGGCGCCCTTCACCCCGGTGGCCGAGGTGACCTTGGCGTAGACCTTCTCGTAGAGGCGCGGCACCGACACCACGATGGTGGGCTGGATCGCCTTCAGGTCGTCCGGGACCGTCTCGATGGACCGGGCGTACGCGATGACGCATCCCCGGCTGAAGAGGAGGTAGTCCACCATCCGCTGGAAGACGTGGGAGAGGGGAAGAAACGACAGCGTCGTGTCACGCTCGTCGATGACGAGAACCCGGCTGGCCGCGAGCACGTTGGAGGTCAGGTTCCGGTGCGTGAGCATGACGCCCTTGGGGTCGCCGGTCGTCCCCGACGTGTACAGGATCGTCGCAAGGTCCGAGGGGCGGGCGGACAGCGCCTCCTCCATGAAGGCCTCCGCTGAATCGTCGGCCCCGGCGGCGCGACCCTTCGCCAGGAAGTCCGCCCACGAGACCACCCCATCCGGGAGTGTCCCTGCCGGCGGATCGAAGACCACCACCAGCTCCAGCGCCTCGAGCTCACCGCGAATCTGCTGGACCTTGGCAAGCTGCTCTCCGTCCGATACGAAGACCGCCCGGACCTCCGAATCGGCGAGGATGTACCGGATCTGTTCCGGCATCAGCGTGGCATAGACGGGAACGTCGACGATCCCCGAGGCGAGGCAGGCATAGTCGGCCAGCGCCCACTCCGGGCGGTTCTCCGCAAGGATGGCCGCCCGGTCCCCCCGGCTCATGCCGGAAGCCCGCAGGGCCGTGGACACCGCCCGGACCTGTTCCAGCGTGTCGCGGTGGCTGAGGTCGTGCCACGCCCCTCCTGCGTGGTAGCGAAATGCGGGGAGGTTCTCGGAGCGTTCCACCGCCTCGAAGAAGAACTCCACCAGCGTGGCCTCGGGAATCTCGGCGGGGTTTGAGGCGTAGTCCTTCGCCATGAACACATCTCCTTCGGGAGGGTCGGACGGGGCCGGAGCAGGTCAGGCTCGCGGCGCGCGGATCCGGGCGGAAAAACCGGAGCTCAGGCGAGTTCGAACGAACTCCGGATTTCCAGGTCGGGGCGCAGCGAGTGGTAGACGCTGCAGTATTTCTCCTCGGAGAGGCGCACCGCCCGCGTCACCTTGGCCCGATCCTGTTCACCGGGTCCGGCGAGCCGGAAGTGCATTTTCACGGATTCGTAGGATTTCGGGTCGCTTCCCCGACGCTCCCCCTCGATGTCGAGTTCCAGCGAGGTGAGTTCGACCCGGGACTTCTCCAGGATCACCCGGATGTCGATGGCCATGCATCCCCCGAGAGACAGCAGAAGCAGCTCCATGGGTGCCGGCCCGGAGGCGCTGTCCCCGTCGATTCGGACCACCCGCTCAGGGCCGGCGGAGCCCGTCGTTCCGTCGAACTGGAGTCCCTGGCCCGTCCAGCGGAGGGCGGCGGTGCGGCGGTTTTCAGACATGAAGGTGTTCCGTCATCAGTAGTCCCGGGGTTCGTACCCGTCGGCGTCGCCTCCGCGCAGCTGCGCCAGCGTGCTCCGGGCGTGGGAGATGTGTTCCTGGGCCTCGGGTCCGCGGGGGGGGTTCTCGAGAAACCGTTCCAGGTGGTCGGCAGCGTCCTCCTCCTCGCCCTTCCGGAGGAGCAGGAAGGCCAGCCCGTAATGGGCGCCGTGGGCGCGCGGATCCTTCTCCAGCACGGACCTGTAGGTCCGCAGCGCCTCCTCCGCCATGCCGATCCGCGTATACGCGATGGCGATCTGCTGGAGAACCACCGTGTCGCCGGGAGCATCCCGAAGCGCCAGCCGAAACGAGGTCAGGGCGTCGTGAAACTTTCCCGTGCGGAGAAGGGCCATCCCCTCCTCGTAATAGTCCACCCGCTCGGCGCTGTCCTCACCACCGAGGATCTTCTTCCAGAAATTCATGCAGCTCCCGGGCCGAGGGTCCGTGGAAATCGGGTCCGAAGGTAGCGGCCGCGCGCCCCGGAACGCAATGCCGTCATGCGGCTCTTCTCATCGAACGACAACGATGAGCCGATCGGTCTCCAGGAGGACTTCCCGGCCCCTCCGGGTGACCTTTGCAGCCAGTGCATCGCGGCGGTCCGCCGTCGCGGGGACCTGCCCCGGGTCGGGAAGCTCGACCACCACCCGGGATCCGGGTGCCGCCACGCGGAACGCCTCGTCCAGATGGCTCTCTCCCCACCCCTCGCCCAGGGCCACGCCCCGGAACGTGGAAGCGTAGAAGGGGAGCGCTTCGCCGGCGTGCATCCGCGAGACCCCGGCCACCTCCCGCCGCCCCCGGAGCCCGGGGTGGAGCGCCACTACCTCCACGCCCTCGATCATGACGACCAGGCGGTCCGCCTGCCGCGCGGGCGCCCCGGCCAGGAGCAGGGTGCCCGGGCCCTCGCGCACGCCGATCATGGCGGCGAGCCGGAGGGCGCCCTCGGGATCATCCGGCCCGGGGTCGTCGGAGCCCGGCTCCGCCTCGAGGGGACCCGCCGGCGGGGGGCGAAAGTCTCCGAAGCCGCCCCGCACCGGGTAGCGCTCCCGGCAGTTCGCGCACCCGAAGCTCCCCTCCAGGACCCGGCGGTCCTCCACCCGGTCCGACAGCAGGATCAGCCCGAACTCGGGGCCGCAGAGGGGGCAGGCAAGGCGGTCGGTGACGAGGAGATGCACGCCGGCGCCGTCAGGAAAGCGAGGTCAGGACAGCGACGGCGCGCGGAACGCCGGGATCCCGCCGCCCACCGAGGCCGGCCCGTACTGGGCCCACTGGGTGGGGGACTCCCAGATCCGGGCGTAGAGAAGTCCACCCGCGAGTTCTGCGGGGAGCCGCTTCTTGAGTTCGTCGTAGAAGTAGCGCGCCTGGTTCTCGGCGCTCGTCTCCACCCCCTCGAACATGGGAAGCTCGTTCAGGTTCTGGTGGTCCAGCTCCCCGGCGAGATCCCGCAGGATGGCCTTCAGGTCGCCGAAGTCGAAGGCGAGCCCGGCCTCGTTCAGCTCCGCCGCCTGCACCGCCGCCTCCACGACGTACCGGTGTCCGTGCAGTCTCCGGCACTTCCCCTCGTGGTGGCGGAGGAAGTGGGCGGCATCGTAGTGGGCCTGGGCGCTTACGGTATACATGGCGGGACTGCCTGTTCGACGCTGGAGTTCAGCTGCGCTCGATGGGCAGGAAGGGGATCTGCACCCCTGCCGGCCGGGTCACGACGAAAGATACAGCCTCGGCGACCTCTTCGGGACGGAGCATGGCCGCCCGGGGGGGGAGATGCGGATCGTTGTCCGGATCCATGGGATCCCAGATCGGGGTGTCGGTGGCGGCGGGCTCCAGCAGCGTGGCGCGGACCCCGCTCCCCCGAAGCTCCTCCAGGAGGACCTCGTGGAAACCCCGCACCCCGAACTTGGAGGCCGAGTAGGCCGCGTTGCCGGGAAACGCCTTCCGGCCCGAGACCGACCCGACCTGGACAATCGTCCCGGACCCCCGCGCCCGCATGCCCGGGAGCACGCCCTGCACGCAGAGAAAGGAGGCGCGGACGTTCAGGGCCCAGTTCGCCTCGAGGTCCCCCCCGGGCGTGTCTTCCACCGACGCGATGGTGAACACCCCCGCCGATGTGACCAGGATGTCCGGGTCGCCGCCGGCCCGGTCGCGGAAGGCGCCGAGCACCTCGCGGACACCGGCCCCGGTGGGGTCCGCCAGGTCGCCGGGAAGGGCCCACCCGCCGATCTCGTCGGCCAGTGCGCGCAGGGGTGCCTCGGTCCGGGCCGTGACGCCCACCCGGGCGCCCAGGCGGGCGAGCTCCCGGGCGACGGCTTCGCCGATGCCCCGGGAGGCGCCGGTGACGAGGGCCGTCGTCCCCGACAGGGGGCCGGGGCCGGGGCTCACGGCGCCTCGTGTCGAGGGCGGCGATTCGCTGTGGTTCTTCGCATCATCCATCAGGAATTCCTCCTTCGAACCCTCATCCCACGGGGGGACGGCTGTGCATGCAGAGGCGGAGGAACTCGTCGCGGGTGGCGGGATCCTCGAGGAACGCACCGCGCATGGCCGACGTGATCGTGTACGAGTTCTGCTTCTGGACGCCGCGCATCATCATGCAGAGGTGGTGCGCTTCGATGACCACCCCCACGCCCTGCGGCTGGACGACTTCCCAGAAGCTCTGGGCGATCTCCTCGGTGAGGCGTTCCTGGACCTGGAGGCGGCGGCTGAAGACCTCCACCAGCCGGGCGACCTTCGAGAGCCCGAGGATGTGGCCGTCGGGAATGTATGCCACGTGCACCTTTCCGAAGAAGGGGAGCATGTGGTGCTCGCACATCGAGTACATCTCGATGTCCTTCACGATGATCATGTTGTGGTGGCGCTCCTCGAAGAGCGCATCGCCCACGGTTTCCTCCGCCGAGGCGCGGTAGCCACGGGCGAGGAAGTCCCAGGCCTTGGCCACGCGCTCCGGGGTCTTGAGGAGCCCCTCTCGCTCGGGGTTCTCGCCGATCCGTCGGAGGGTCTCGCGGACCAGGGCCGTGAACGGGACCTCCTCGAGGGTGGCGCGGGCCTCGTCCGAGACCTCGCCGTCCATTGGGGGGAGCCCGGGTACCAGTTCGGCCAGCGGGCCCGGACGCGGCGCGGGTGAGCCAGGCTCCCGGATGGTGGCCGGGGAGGCTGCAGAGGTGGCTACGGAAGATTCGGTGGCGTCGGCGCCGTTGTCGGGGCGATCGCCGAGGTGCTTCGGGGTCATGGAGAGATTCCTTTGGTCCCGGGATTTTCGTATGGGGTGCAACCGAGGCGGGCGCCGGGATCGGCAGTTTTCCGGCTCGGCTTCATGAACTCGGCTTCAGGAACTCGGCTTCAGGAGCCCTCGGCTTCGGGGGCGCTTGGAGAGGGGCTCCTCGGAGAGGGGGTCCTCGGAGAGGGGGGACCCTCGTATTCGACGTAGTTTCGCGGGGTCTCCCAGAGGACGATCCGCGAGAGCCGGACGCCTTCCGGCATTCCGGGCTCGATCCGCTTCCAGATCGCCACGACGAAGTTCTCGGTGGTGGGGTTCAGCCCTTCGAGCCAGGGGACTTCAAGGTTCAGGTTCCGATGGTCGACATCGTCGATGACCGACGAATTGACGAGGTCCTTCAGGTGACCCAGATCCATCACGTACCCCGTTTCCGGGTGGACGGGCCCTTCCACGGTCACGTCGATCTCGTAGTTGTGCCCGTGCCAGTTGGGGTTCGCGCAGGGACCGAAGACCTCGGCGTTGCGCGAATCGCTCCACTCCGGGCGGTAGAGCCGGTGGGCGGCGTTGAAGTGGAGCCTGCGGGTGACGCGAACGAGAGGCTGGGTCATGAGAGGGTCGGGCGAAACGGTGGGCGAGTTGGTGGGCGAGACGGAGGGCGTGGGGGCAAGGGCGGATGCGCAGCCCCGTTTCGTTCGGGGGTGCGGGGTTACCCGGGTCCCCGGCCGGGGATCCACGGCAAGGGTGCCGGGGCGAGTGGGGCCGAAGGGGTGACCTGAAGGATTCGCGGGTGCGTCAGCGGGGGGATGGGGTCGGGCCGAACCTGGCGCGTCGGCTCGGTGGTGGGACTGCCTGCGCGCCTGGTCCCGGATCGCGGAAACGCGTTACCGCGGTAACGCCTTGCTGCGGTCCGGGGGGAAGGGACCGGCCCGATCCGGGGGCGCCTCGAACGCCCATGTATCAGGCCCCGATCCCCATTGACAGCTTTTGCGCTGCCGCGGATGGGAGGTCCCGGGCCTGCCGCGGGGGCGGTCCTGAAGGCCCCTGGTCGGCGGCCTGCGGCGCGAGGGCGAGCCTTTCCGGTTCGCGGCGACCCCGACCCCCGCCCTCGGCGGTCCCGGGGGCCTT
>REBP01000061.1 GCA_007692665.1 Gemmatimonadales bacterium
CCCTGCAACCGGGATCCTCCATGGCTGGACGACATGATGCGGTCGTTGTCGGCTCCGGGCCCAACGGTCTTGCGGCGGCGATCGAAATGGCCCGCCGCGGGCGCCGCGTGCTCCTGATCGAGGGGTCTGGCGCGATCGGGGGCGGGCTCCGCTCCGAGCCACTGACCCGGCCGGGCTTCGTACACGACGTCTGTTCCGCCGTGCACCCCCTCGCGGCAGCCTCGCCCTTCCTGCGTCAGCTCCCGCTGGAGCCTCACGGGCTGGAGTGGGTCCACCCCGAAATCCCGATGGCGCACCCCTTCGACAGCGCGCCGGCGGCGCTCCTCCACAGGGACATGGAGGCCACGGCCGCCGACCTGGGGGCGGACGAGCACGCATACCGCCGGTTCGCCGGACCCCTTGTCACCGACTTCGACACGCTCCTCGCCGAGATCCTGCGTCCACTGGTCCACCTCCCCAGGGCGCCCCTGCTGCTTGCCAGGTTCGGCCTCTCGGCGATCCGTTCCGCCCGGGGCCTGGCCGAGGGGACGTTCCGCACCGAGCGCGCCCGGGCCCTCCTTGCCGGAAGCGCGGCGCATTCCAACCTGCCGCTCACCGCCCCGGCGTCGGCGAGCTACGGCATGGTGCTCAACCTGGCCGGCCACGCCATCGGCTGGCCCATGCCACGCGGAGGGGCGGCTTCACTGGCCCGCGCCATGGCCGGCCACCTGCGCGAACTCGGCGGCGAGATCGAAACCGGGCGCTGGATCCGCAGCTGGCGCGACCTCCCCGACGCCCCGATCGTCCTCTTCGACCTGACGCCGCACCAGCTGCTCCGGATCGGGGGCGATCGCCTCCCGCCCAGGTACCGCAGGCGGCTCGAGCGCTACCGCTACGGGCCGGCCTCGTTCAAGGTCGACTATGCGCTGAGCGCGCCGATCCCCTGGCGCGACGCTCGGTGCGCCTCGGCGGGGACGGTCCATCTCGGGGGAACGCTCGAGGAGATCATGGCGAGCGAGGCCGAGGTCGGGCGCGGCGGTCATCCCGAACGCCCCTTTGTCCTGGTCACGCAGCCCACGCAGTTCGATCGCTCGCGTGCGCCGGAGGGCGGCCATGTCGCCTGGGCCTACTGCCATGTGCCCTGGCGCTCCGGGGCGGACATGCTGCCGGCGCTGGAGGCGCAGATCGAGCGCTTCGCGCCCGGTTTTCGGGACTGCGTCCTCGACCGGCACGTGCTCGACCCGGCGGCGCTGGAAGCCCGCAACCCGAACCTGGTGGGCGGCGACATCAACGGCGGCACCGGCGACCTCCGGCAGCTCGTCGCGCGCCCCATCCTGAGCCCGGTCCCGTACCGGATCCCGGTGAAGGGCTGGTACCTTTGCTCTTCGTCCACACCGCCGGGTGGGGGCGTGCACGGCATGTGCGGTTACCTGGCCGCGGAGGCGGCGCTGGCGGGGGCCAAGGCCGCGGCGGGGGCGGGGGCAGGGGCGGGCTGAGGGGGCAGGGGCGGGCTTGAGCGGGCCGCGGCGGGCTGAGCGGTCCGCGGCGACACCTGGCGGCCACCTCGCGGGATGCGCCGCCGTCGCATGGCTACAGGCCCGGGCCATGGATGATGTCGATGAGGATCGGGCGGACCCCGTCCACGATGAACTGGACGGCGATCACTGTCAGCAGCAGTCCCATGATCCTGGTGACCACGTTGAGACCGGTCTGCCCGAAGAGGCGAACGAGCCGGGGTGCCATGCCGAGCGTGACGTAGATGCTCCCCAGCACGAGGGCGATGGCGGCCAGCACCACCACCATGTGAGCGACAGTGTGGGCATCCGCCATCAGCACCATGACGGTGGTGATGGCCCCCGGGCCCACGATCATCGGGATCCCCAGCGGCGTGACGCCGACCTCGTCCCTGGTCATCCCCTCCTCCTCTTCCTCCGCCGTGGACTTTCCTCGTGCCCGCCGGGCCTGGAGCATGTCCATGCCCACCGCGAAGATGATCAGCCCGCCGGCGATCCGGAACGCATCCACGGTGATCCCGAACAGCGCGAAGATGGCCGCGCCAAGGAGCGCGAAGACAACCAGCACCACCGCTCCCGTGAGGATCGCGACGCGGAGGGTGTGCCGCTGATGCTCGTGCGTATACCCATGCGTGAGCGCCAGGTAGATGGGGGCGGCGCTCAGCGGATTGGTGATTGCGAAGAGCGAGGTCACGCTCAGCAGCGCGAAGGTCCAGAGTCCTTCCGGGATCATGGCGACGCCTCGGTCTCGAGCAGCGGATCCGAGCTTCCTGGACTACCGCACTCTTGCAAGGGTGAGGCCGCTTCGCGGGATGCGGAGTCTCGCGCCCGGGGCGAGCGCTCCAGCCTCCGCTGGAGGGGGCTCACCGGGCGAGCCACCAGGGGCGAATGGGCGGCCCCCCTCCAGCCCGGCGAGGCCACCCGCCCCGAGACGGCACCCGCCCCGAGACGGCACCCGCCCCGAGACGGCACCCGCCCCGAGCGGGCACCCGCCCCGAGAGGAGAACTTTCTCCGCATTCGTCGCCTCCGCCGACCACGCTGGCATCCATTGTCTCCGTATGGACAACTTCCGCCGCAACCGTCGACTCTCACGAAGGACGCTTCCGGCTCCCGTCTCCCATACGACGTCTTTCCGTGCCACCGTCCCTCGAAACCCCGTTGGTTGGGGAGTTTGTCTCCCCCCCGGCTCGCCCCGACAGTAGCCCGCTTCGCGGGATGCGGAGGGGCGGGTGCAGGGCGGGTGGGCCGGTGTCCGCCGGAGGCGGTGGCGGGGGGAGCAGCTGGAGCGAGGGCGTGGCGCGCCCCCCTCCAGCCCGGCGCTGCCCGGACCTCGATTCCCGTGCGCCCTCCCGTGTCGCGGGCGCCTGGCGCACTCACCCCGTCACGGCGTCGCCAGCGCCTCCATCCACTCCCGCTGCCGCTCCAGCAGGAGGCCCCGGAGTTCGCCACCCGCCTCCCGGATGCCGGATTCGATGAGTTCGTCCCGCCAGAGGAGCCAGCTCCGGGTGAGTTCCCGCACCAGGTTCATGGCCCGCGTGGGCTCCTCCCGGATCCACGACGCATGAACCTCGTCCAGGTGGGGGCGGAGGAGTCGCTGCTCCATGTCCGCCAGGAACGGCGCACGCCATGCCAGCACCTCCGGATCCAGCAGGCTCCCGCCGGGGGCGGTCTCGAGGCGCAGCTCGATGAGTTCCCGGTCCGCCAGGATATCGGCTGCCCAGGGGCACCGGAGCCCCATGTGCCGCTCCAGGAACTCGAAGAACCGGTCCAGGGAAACGGGCATGCGCCGGGCCTGGGTGACCCCCCCCCCGAAGGTGCGAGGATGCCAGTCCAGGAGAAACGACCGGAGATCCCGCTCGTGGAGGCCGCCCAGGGGCACCCCCTCCATCGAGACCAGGAACCGCACGAACTCCGCCGCGTTCCTCACATGCGTCATGATCGTCGCCTCGCCCATGCCCGTGCGGTCGAGGGCGCTCCCGAACCCGTTCACCGCGCCGATGGCCGCGCGGTATGCCTCCTCGACCGCCGGACCCGGATCCTCCGCCCCATCCTCCGTGACGAGGAAGGCCCCCGGCCGCGCCGCCTTGCCCCGGGCGTACCCGGGCTCGAGGACAAGGGGTGGCCCGAAGGGTCCGCCGGATCCGGCGGCGAACAGGGGGAAGACCACCGTGCCGGTCTCCGGGCTGGTCCACTCGGGGAGCAGCGTCGCGGGCCCGTCGGCGCGCTCCCCCGCGGCCAGGAACCGGGGGACGAGGGTGAGGGCCTCCGTCAGCACCCTGAGGTCGGCCCGGCTCACGCCCCCACCGGGGGTGTTCATCACCACCAGGGTGGGGTAGGCCGACGGTGACGCCACCTCCCACCCCTTCCGGGCCACTTCCCGCCGCATGGGCCGGGGCAGATCGTTCGCCTCCTCGAACAGGAGGGTGATCACGCGCCCTTCCATGGCGCCCAGCACGGCCTGGGCGCCCGGCATGGCCCGGACTCCCGTGGCGTCGTCGTCGTCCTCGATCCCGGGGCCCTCGTAGAGACTCATCAGGTCCCCCGGTTCCGCATACAGGGCGAGGCCAAAGACCTCTCCCCCCTGCCCCATGATGGCCCCGGCCCAGGGGGCCCCGCCCTCCGGTTCGAATCCCAGGGGTTCGCCATCCGCCAGGACGCACCACGGTGCCGCTCGGAAGAACTCGGCCGCCGCCCGGAAGAGGGCGGCCACCTCGGCCTCGGGCAGCTGCCACGCCGCCCAGGTCTCCGGCTTCGACATGGGGGGCCAGAGGTCGACTCCGGACAGGTTCTCCACCAGGCTCCGGGCCGGGTCATGGAGCCGGTCGAACCCGCCCAGCGCCTCCACCCGGATCCCCGACCCCCGGAGCAGGGGAGCCAGCGCGCCGGCCACCTCCGGGTGCGCCACGTGCAGGAGCCGGGGGCGGGCGCCGGTCCGGCGCATGGCCTCCTGCACGATCCCGTGGAGCGCGGAGGCCACGTCCTCGGTCTCGCCCGGGAGGTTCCGGAGGCTGTCCATGGCCAGCACGGCGTCGCGGGTGGCCACCAACAGCACCACCATCCGGCACTCCGGATCCTCTCTGATGCCCGCCGGCAGGGGGATGGCCCCCGCCTCCCAGGTCGCATCCTTCCGGGCGGCTGCCCTCAGGAGCTCCCGCATCTCGGGGTCGGCATGGAGGGACTCGGACGACGGCGCCCAGTCCCCCTGTTCAGCGAGCATCCGCTCCGCCTCCCGCTCCAGGTCCGTGTGCAGGCAGCAGTTCTTGTACTTCCGTCCGGACCCGCAGGGGCAGGGGGCGTTTCGTCCGGCTGGCATGGGGGGCCTCAACGGGGGTTCGGGTCCTGGGCCTGGTGGCGGCGTGCAGCACGGGGACGCGGTCACCACGGATCGTGCAGACACTATGTTGCCGTGCTCTCCACATCCTGTAAACCGCCCGCTTCGCGGGATGTGAAGGGTCGGGTGCGGGTCGGGTGGTTCGGTGATCGCCGGAGGGGGTGGCGGAAGGGCCGGCCCACCGTGCATGCGCTCCCCCCTCCAGCCCGACGCACCCCGGTCCGCGGCGCTGGTGGCCGCAGGGTTCGCAGCCGTGGCGCAAGGAACCGCCCCTGACTACACTACGCCCACCTTCAACCAGGGGCGCCCCATGAACCGACGTCTTCCCGCGCTGATCCTCAGCGCAACCTTCGGCGTAACCCTTGGCGTCACCGCCGGCTGCAGCCCTGCCTCGGTCGGCGAATCCCCCGCCGAATCCCCCGCCGCATCCCCCGCCGACGCCCCGCCCGGCGCCGCGCTCCCGAGCGACCATCTCTTCGCGTGGACGGCGGCCGCCGACACCACGCAGCCCGACTTCCTGGCGGTCCTCGATGTGCGCCCCGGTGCCCCGGGCGATCGGTACGGCCGTCTCGTCACCACCCTGCCGGTGCCCGGCGTTCGGAACGATCCGCATCACACCGAGCACGAGATGCCCGCCGACGGGCGTCTCTTCGCCAATGGCCACGCCACCGGGCAGACCTGGATCTTCGACCTGACCGCCCCGGAGACCCCGCGCCTCGCGGCCCAGTTCGGCGACCTGGAGGGCTACGCGCATCCCCACTCCTACGTTCGCCTCCCGAACGGCAACGTGCTGGCTTCCTTCCACATGCGGCACGATGCCGACGGGATGACCCCCGGGGGCCTCGTCGAGATCACGCCCCGGGGCGAGGCCGTCCGCTCGAGTTCGGCGTTCGGCGCGGGGCTGCCGCGGGAGGCGCGCACGTACTCGCTGGCGGTGGTCCCGGCCCTGGACCGGGTGGTGAGCACCACCACCGACATGGACGAGCGGAACCCTCACCTGGCGCGCGAGGTGCAGGTCTGGCGCCTGAGCGACCTGGCCCTCCTCCACACCTTCGAGCTCCCCCCGGGCCCCCGCGGCGACGAGGCCGACTACACCGCCGAGCCCCGCGTCCTGTCCGACGGGCGCACGGTCATCGTGACCACCTTCTCGTGCGGGGTCTACCTGCTGGATGGACTGGACGGCCTGGACGGCCTGGAGGGCGCCGGCCCGAGCGGGCGGCTGGTGGCCTCTTTCCCACGCTCTGGGGACACCTGGTGCGCGATTCCCGTGGTGAGCGGCGACCACCTGGTGATCACCGTG
>REBP01000108.1 GCA_007692665.1 Gemmatimonadales bacterium
GGGCCCGACAGGCTCGACAGGCTCGACAGGCCACCATGAGGTTCATGCGATGATAATGCTATGTCAATAGCAGGCCAGGAACATCGCACGGGGCCTGGCATAGGTACACCTTGCGCTCAGACTTTTTCAGCAATCGCAGGAGGCATCATGGCACACACTCACTCCGGACCTCATCCTCACGAACATGGACCGGGATGCGGCCACACGGGCATCCGCCACGACGGACACGTGGACTACCTCCACGACGGTCACCTTCACCACCCGGCCTCCAACGGAAAGATCGAGGAACACACGATCCCGGTGTCCAGCCGGAACCCGGAAGAGGGAAAGGTGCTTTCGGACGGGGGCGCCCACGATCCCGATCATGTCCACGGCCCGGACTGCGGGCACGAAGCCGTTCCCCACGGCGATCACACCTGCTATCTGGTGGACGGGCGCCTTCACTATCCTCACGAAGACCACTGCCACGACCACGGAGCGGTTGAGGTCGTTCACGCCTGAGTCGCCCGGAAGGTGACAGGACGGGAAGCCAGGGACGCTCCCCCCTCCCCCGCCATCAGGCGGTCGCGGAGGGGGGAGTTTCCTTTCCCCACCGCAGGAGGCGCATGCCGTAGAGGGTGACGATGATCGTGGCACCCACGTCGGCGAGCACCGCCATCCACATCGTCCCCATCCCTGCGAGGATGAGGGCGAGGAAGACGAGCTTGATCCCGATGGCGAAGCCCACGTTGACGTGAACGGTCCGCATCGTGGCCCGTGCCAGGCGGATCGCCCGGGGGAGAAGGCGGAGGTCGGAACCCATCAGTGTGACCGCCGCTGCTTCCCTGGCCTGGTCGGTTCCCCCCAGGTCCCCTCCCACGGCGATCCCCACGTCGGAGGCGGCAAGGGCCGGTGCGTCGTTGATGCCGTCCCCCACCATGGCCACGCTCCCCAGGCGGGTGCGGATCTCCTCGATGGCCCGGACCTTGTCCAGGGGGAGGAGTTCGGCCTGGACCTCCTCGATCCCCACCCGCTCTCCCAGCACCCGCGCGGCACCCGCCGAGTCGCCGGAGAGGAGTACGGTGGCGATGCCCATGTCCTGGAGCTCGTGAACCGCCTCCGCCGCCGTCTCCCGCGGTACGTCGGTGAGGGTAATGGTTCCCAGGAATCGACCCTCCATTTCCACCACCACGGAGGTGCGTCCTTCCCGGGCATCCTCCTCCACATCCCGACGGTGACGACCCTCCCGGGGGAGGTACAGGTCCATGTGCCGCTGGCTCCCGATGGTGACGGGGCGACCGCCCATGGACGCCGTGATGCCCCGGCCGGTGAGGGCCTGGTGGTCCGTGGCCGTCGGGATGCGGGCTTCGAGCAGTCGGTGACGGGCCGCCAGCGTGACCGCCCGACCGATGGGGTGTTCACTCCTCGCCTCCACCGCCGCCGCGAGCGCCAGGAGGTCGTCACAGGGCTCGCAGGGCTCCATGGGCGCCCCTTCCTCGGGCTCCGGACATGTGACCGAGCGGACGCCCACCACGGTAAGCGCACCCTCGGTGAGGGTCCCTGTCTTGTCGAACGCCACCGCCTTCACCTTCGCCAGCGCCTCCATGTGGGCGCCACCCTTGACCAGCACCCCGGAGCGAGCGGCGTTCGAGATGGCGCTCACGACGCTGGCCGGCACGCTGATGACCAGCGCACAGGGACACGCCACCACCAGGAGGGCGAGGGCCCGGTAGAACCATCCGAAGGTGTCCGGATCCGGATTCCAGAAGGGGGCCCCGAACAGGACCGTCGGGACCACCGCCACGAGTACGGCGAGGACGACCACGGCGGGCGTGTAGACCCTGGCGAACCGGTCGATGAACCGCTCCACGGGCGCCCGCTGGCTCTTCGCCTCCTCCACCATGCGGATCATCCGGTGGAGGGTGGTCTCGGAGGCGAGGCGGAGGACCTTCACCTCCAGGGCCCCTTCCCCGTTCACCGAACCCGCGAGCACGTGCGAGCCCTCCCCCTTCTCCAGGGGGATGGATTCCCCTGTCAGCGCCGCCTGGTCCACCGTGGACCGGCCGCTCACCACCGCCCCGTCCATGGGAATGCGCTCGCCGGGTCGGACGAGGATCGTGTCGCCGGGCACCAGGTCACCCACCGGCACGACCGTCTCGGCCGACGCCTCCGCATCCTCTCCCCTGCGGATCCGTGTGGCCACATCCGGCGCCGTGGCCGCCAGCCCCCGGATGGCCGACCGGGCCCGCACCGCCACGTAGCCCTCGAGGCTTTCCCCGATGGCGAAGAGCACCACCACCATCCCCGCCTCCACCCAGGCGCCGATCACCAGCGCCCCCAGCACCGCGATGGTGATCAGCGCCTGGATGTTGAATTCGCGGTTGATGCGCACGCCGCGCCAACCGGACCGGACCACCGGGGCGCCCGCCAGGACCAGCGCGAGGAGGGCGGGAAGTTCGATCCAGAGGGCTTCCCAGTGCAGGATCTCGTGAAAGATGAGCCCGGGCAGCAACAGGACGGCGCCGGCAAGGGCCGGCCAGGTCTGACGGTTTCGCGCCAGGTACCGGAAGTACGACGGCGTGCCCTCCTCTTCCTCTTCCGGTTCGGACGAAGCGCCCGACGCCGGGCTCCCGTCGGGACCCAGGGCCCGGGCGCCGTAGCCAAGGGCACGAATCCGCTCCATGACCTCGTCCGCGTCGATGCTCCCTTCCAGGCGGAGCCGGGCCGAGGTGAAGTCGAGCTGGCAGGCATCGACCCCGTCGAGGGTTGCGAGTCCCTTCTCCACCGAGCGCGCGCAGGAGGCGCAGTGGAGTCCGGAGACCTCGTAGTGCCTGGGGCTGGAGTTGCTCTGGGTCATGGATGGCGGGGCGGAAGTGGGATGCGAATCTGCAAGCCGGTGATGGGGTCGACCCGGTGCGGTGGATCCGGACCTCACGGACCCCTGCGGCAGAATCTACACCACCTCACCGCCGGGCGTGCCCCTCAGCCGGTGAGTTCTTCCTCGATCTCCTCCGGGGACATGATCATCGACTGGAAGTTGCCCTCCCAGCTCTGCCAGACAAGAACGAGCCCCAGGATGACGAGGAGGGCACCCCCCACCGTGAGGACCCGTCGGTACCAGGTCCGGTTCAGGACATTCCGTCCGCGGGCAGCTGCCCATGCCACCCCCGCCCTGACCCCCACGAGGCAGACGATGAAGGAACCCGCGAAGACGATGCCCTGAACCGGAGCGACGTTCCAGCGATTCAGGAAGAGGGGACCGCCCACGATGAACCAGAAGATCCAGGGGTCGGGCGAGATGACCCCCATGAGGGCGACCCGGGCCAGGTGCCCCTTCGACTTCTCGGCCTGTTCCCGGGGGTCGGCATGCCGCACGTCCTTCAGGACCCGCCAGGCCATGTAGAGGAGGAGGAGTCCCCCGACGATGCCCACCCACCGGAGGGCATCCTCCGGGAGGCTCGCCAGGGCGAGCACGGCGGCCAGCAGCACGATGGTTTCCGTGCCCAGGGGGATCGCCGCGGCGGCAAGTCCCTGTCGCAGCCCCCGCTCCAGCGCCGTTGTCGCCACGAGCGCGAAGTGGGCTCCCGGAAGGAGTCCTGCGACGACGCCCACGACGATCCCCAGGATCAGTGATTCCATGCCGGGGGGAGATGCAAATCGTGTTCCGGGCCTTCGGGCCCCCGGGCCTTAAGCGGCAAATAAGCAGACGTCCGGAGATTCACGGCACGGGACCCGCCGGTGCGGTGCGACCCATCGGCCGCACGCGGGGCCGAATCCTCTCGTGACCTTCAACATGGAATTCTCCCATGTCTCGAAATTGCTTCTTCCAGGCCGCGGTCTGCGGCATGCTGCTCCTGGTCGGCTGCTCCGACAGCGAAACCCCCGTGGGCCCCGTGACCCCCGCACCCGTGGCCGAGGTCCGGGTTACGCCCGGTACCTCGACGCTTCCGCCCGGCCAGACGCGGCAACTCACGGCCGTCACCCTCGATGCGGGAGGGCGCACCCTGGCCAATCGTGCCGTGACATGGACCACGTCGGCCCCGACCGTTGCCGAGGTGAGCCCGGGCGGCGTCGTCACCGCGGTGGGGAACGGGTCGGCCACCATCACCGCCGCGAGCGAGGGGCGCTCGGGTACGGCCGTCATCACCGTGGCCCTCCCGGTGGCCACGGTCACCGTGTCTCCCGCGCTCGATACCCTGGAAGCCTACGAGACCCGGAACCTCCAGGCCGTCCTCCGTGACTCCGCCGGTACCGTGCTGACGGGCCGGACCGTGACCTGGACCAGTTCGGACCCGTCGGTCGCGACCATCAATCCCGTCACCGGCGTCCTCACCGGGGTGGATCGGGGAACCGTGACGATCACGGCCACCAGCGAGGACCGAAGCGGCACCGTGAGCCGCGTCGTGGTCATTCGCTACCGTTCGCTGACCACGGGAGCTTCGCATGCGTGCAACCTCGCCAGCGGCGGAATCGCCTGGTGCTGGGGCCTCAACGGACGGGATGGACGAATCGGTGGTGCGCAGCTCGGCGACAACGAGCACAGCACGATTCCGATCCAGGTGCCTGGAGGTCACCGGTTCAGCCGCATCGCGACCTACGGACCGACCACCTGCGGCATTTCCCTCGAGGGACGCGCCTTCTGCTGGGGCAGCAACCAGTGGGGCGTGCTGGGCACCGGCGCGTCGACCCCGCAGCAGAGCTTCACCCCGGTGCCCGTGGCCGGCGGCCACACCTTCATCGAGATCAGCGCGGGGGCCCTCCATTTCTGTGGCGTGACCGCGCAGGGCAAGGCCTACTGCTGGGGACACAACGGGATGGGTGAACTGGGTACCGGGAACCGCACGAACAGCACGACCCCGGTTCCCGCCGCGCCGAACCTGAGCTTCGTTCGCATCACCGCGGGGTCCGAGTACTCGTGTGCCCTGACGGCGGCGGGGCAGGCCTACTGCTGGGGCTACGATGGTGTGGGGAACCTCGGAGACGGTCGACCCATGTCGTTCGGGAACACCTACGTGCTGGCACCGGTCCAGGTAACCGGTGGCCACGGGTGGCGGCAGCTTTCCGCGGGCCGGCAGCACACCTGCGGGGTGACGGTCGCCGGCGTCGCCTACTGCTGGGGACGAAACAGCAGCCGGCTCGGCAACGGCCAGGGCGGCGAGACCTCGACCCCGAGCGCGGTGGCCGGTGGGCACATCTTCCGCAGCGTATCGGCCGGGTTCTACCACAGCTGCGGGGTCACGGCGGAGGACGCGGTCTACTGCTGGGGGCTGAATGGCAATGGCGAACTCGGGGTGACGCTGGCGAACGGCAGCAACGTTCCGGTTCGGGCGGGAACGATCACCGCGTCCGAGGTGAGTGCAGCCAACGCGTCCGGGGGTGCGGGCCTGTACACGTGTGCGATCTCGCCCGATCGGCTGACCACCCGATGCTGGGGCCGCAACGACCTTGGCCAGCTGGGGAACGGGACCACCACGGCGGCGGCTGCAGTGAACTCGGCCCCCACCATCGTCCACGGGCAGCGGCCGACCTGACCCTGCCGGGCCACAGAGCCGAGAGCGCCGGGGGCCGACTCGTTTCGGTCCCCGGCGACCGGGTCCGGGGGGTTCGCCCTCGAAACCAGCCCCGATCAGGCGCGGGCCGCAGCTCCCTCCGCCGTGGCCGGATCGATCGTGGCGGTCACCTCCGAGATCCGGTCCGCGGGGAAGCCCCCCACCTGGGCGTGCTTCCGCACAGCCTCCTCGGAGGGGGCGATGTGAACGCAGTAGACCTTGTCGTCCACCACGAAACTCTGGACCCAGTGGTACCCCTCGCCGAGATCACCCTGCAGCGCCTCGCATGACTTGCCGGCGATCCTCCTGAGCTCGGCTTCGGAAAGGGAACCGGCGCCCGGCAGTTCGCGTTCGATGATGAATTTCGGCATGGATCTCTCCCGTGAGTGGTTTGCGATGGGTGGATGAAGGTGGTCACCTGCGCCAGTTGCGGCCCAACGGACGCGACGTCCCCGCCCCGAGATTCCAAGTGTAGGAGGGGATCGTTGCATCCGTCGTTGAATCCACCGTTGCAACCCGGGCCTGACTCGCCGCTTCCCTGGCCCTGGACGCCTCACCAGGTAGAAACGGCATGGCACCT
>REBP01000238.1 GCA_007692665.1 Gemmatimonadales bacterium
GTCCTGGTTCACGGCGGTGCCACGAATCAGTGCCAGCACCCGGTCCCCGTCGGCCCTCGCGTCGGAGAGGCGCTTCAGCACCACCAGTCCGCACCCCTCGCCGCGCACGAACCCGTCCGCCCGGGCGTCGAAGGCCTTGCACCGCCCGTCGGGCGCCATCATGCGGGTGCGAGAGAGCGCGATGGTGGTGTCGGGAGAAAGGATCAGGTTCACTCCACCGGTGATGGCCATCCGGCACTCGCCGGATCGGAGGCTCCGCACCGCCAGGTGAACCGCGACCAGCGACGAGGAGCACGCCGTGTCCACCGGCATGCTCGGCCCCTGAAGGCCCAGAACGAAGGAGAGGCGTCCGGCGGCCACGCTATGGGCGCTCCCCGACGCGGTGTAGGCGTCGAGCGCGGCGAGTCCGCCGCGGCGGTGGAGCTGGTAATGGTCCGACCCGGCGATCCCCAGGAAGACTCCCGTGTCGGTGCCGGCGAGGCGGTCCGGTGCCATTCCGGCATCCTCCAGCGCCTCCCAGGCAAGCTCGAGCACAAGGCGCTGCTGCGGATCCATGCTCGCGGCCTCGCGGGGAGAGATCCCGAAGAGGGGGGCGTCGAATCCCTCCACATCTTCCTGGGCAAGGAAGCCTCCCCACCGGGTGGACATCTTCCCCGGCGCATCCGGATCGGGATCGTAGAGGGCCTCGAGGTCCCAGCGCGTCGCCGGGACCTCGGAGATCGCGTCGGTTCCCCTCCCGAGCAGCCGCCAGTACCCCTCCGGTGAGCGCACGCCCCCCGGGAATCGGCAACTCATCCCCACGATCGCCACGGGCTCCCTGGCCCCCGCTTCAAGCGACTCGAGCTTCTCCTGGAGCCGGGCGGCCAGGAGGGCGAGGCGCTCCGGAGGAAGGTGCCGGATCCGCTGGAGGAAGTCCTGCATCACGCGTTCCTCCCTGCGAGGTAGTTGCGGACGTCCTCGTCCGAGAGGTTCTCGATCTCCTCCAGGAGATCACCACCATTGGCGGCCTCGCCGTCTGGCCCGGTGGCGGCGCCCGCGCCGAAGATCACCGCCTCCAGGAAGCGAGCCAGCGCCTCCGGTGTGGGATGGTCGAAGACCATGGTGGCCGGGAGGGCGACCCCTTCTCCGAGAGACCGCGCCAGCAGGTTTCGAAGCTCGACCGCCATCAGCGAGTCCACCCCCAGGTCCGCGAGAGGCTGCCGAGGATCGATGTCCGGCGCGCCGTCGAGACCGATGACCCGGAGCAGACGGTCCAGCACCAGGTCGAGGAGCAACTCCCGGCGCCGCGCCGCCGGGGCCGAGGCGAGGCGGGAGCGGAGGGCGTCGGATCCGTCCGAAGCCGGATCTGCACCTCCCCCGGGCCGGGAAGGTGCGGAGGCACGGCCTGGAGGGCGGAGCCCGGAGAGCCACCTTCCGGCCCGCGCAGGGTCCTCGAGGAACCGGCCCCAGTCGATGGGCAGAACCGCGACCTGCACGTCCTTCCCCATCAGGAGTCCGTCCAGGGCCCGGAGCCCTTCGGCCGGAGGGATCGACCCGACGCCAACCGAGGCCACCCACGCGTCGACCCCACGCCTGGCGGCCGCGCCAACGTCACGCCAAACGCCCCAGTCGATGCTGAGGGCCGGCTGGCCCCCGGCATTCCGGTGATGTGCCAGCGCATCCAGGAAGGCATTCGCCGCGGCGTGAACCCCCTGACCCGGTCGGGCCAGGAGGCCTGCCGTGGAGGCGTAGAGGACGAAGAAGTCCAGCGGTTCGTCCCGGGTCGCCAGGTGCAGGTTCCATGCGCCGTCCACCTTCGGAGCCAGGACCCGCTCCAGGGAGCCCCGCTCCTGCAGGAGGAGGGTGCGGTCATCGAGGACGCCGGCGGCATGGACCACCCCCCGGAGCGGGAGCGTGGAGGTGCGGATCCGCTCCATGACCGCCCGGACGTCTTCCGGGTCCGACACGTCCCCCTGGACCGCGACCACACGCACGCCTTTCTCCTCGAGCGTCCGTACATGTTCGGCGGCCTCCGCGCCGGGGGCACTTCGCCCCATGAGTACAAGATTGCGGGCACCCCGCTCCACCAGCCGGCCGGCGGCGAGGAGGCCCAGGCCGCCGAGTCCCCCCACGACCAGGTACGTGCCGTCGGGACGGACGGACGGTACGGGATCGCCGGGGGGCGCGCTGTCGCCGGGGAGGGTCACCACCACCTTCCCGACATGGCGGGCCTGCGCCATGAACCGGAACGCCTCCTCCACCCGCGCGGCGGGGAAGCCTGTCACCGGAAGGACCGGAAGCCGCCCGCTTCCCACCTCGTGGACCAGGTCGTGAAAGAGGGATGACAGGGAGTCCGGATCCTTCACCAGGCGCTCCGCGAGGTCCACGTGGAGACAGGTGACGCCCGGCCTCCGCTCGGCCACCTGCGCTGCCGACCAGACGTCGCGCTTGCCGAGCTCCACGAACCGGCCATCGGGGGCGAGGGCGTCCAGGGTGGCGGGGATGAACTCGCCAGAGAGGGAGTTCAGGGCCACGTGCACGCCCTCCCCGCCGGTCACCTCCCGGACCTCCCGGACGAAGTCGAGGGACCGGGAGTCCATGACGCGGCGGACGCCGAGACCTTCGAGGAAGGCCCGCTTTTCCGGAGAGCCGGCGGTGGCCAGAACCTCGGCACCTGCCGCCAGAGCCGTGTACACCGCTGCCAATCCGACGCCGCCGGCGCCCGCGTGGATCAGCACCCGCTCCCCAGGGGACAGACCTGCCAGTTCGAGGAGCGCATAGCGGGCCGTAAGGTGGGCAATGGGGACGCCGGCCGCCTCCAACGGCCCGAGCGTCGGGGGCCTCCGAGCGGTCAGCCCGGCCCGGGCGATGGCGTAGGTGGCGAAGGCTCCCTCCGTGACGGCGACCACCTCGTCATCGATGTGAAGGTCCGATACCCCCTCACCCACGGCCACGACACGGCCGGAGCATTCGGCGCCAAGCGCGTCCCGGTCCCGTCGCATCCCGAGGACGTTCATGACGTCCCGGAAGTTGAGGGCAGCCGCCGACACCCGGATCTCCACCTCGCCCGGGCCGGGGGGGCGTCGGTCCGTGGGGCGCCAGGCCAGCTCCTCCAGTGTCCCTTTCCGCGAGGGAGCGAGGGCCACCGGAGCGACCGAATCGGGAGCGTCGGGTCCCTCCGCAGGCAGAACCCGTTCGAGACGGGCCACGTATCGCTCCCCTCCGCGAAACGCCACCCGTTCCTCGCCGTCGGACCGGTCGATTTCCTCCACGAGGAGCCGAGCCTGCTCCTCCGGGGATCCCTCGGGATCCAGATCGATGGCGGTGGGGCGAAGCCCCGGATGCTCGGCGTCGATGACCCCGAGAAGTCCCCATGCGGGTGCCTGTTCGAGGGTCAGCGGGCGTGGAGGTCCCACGGGCTGGGCCCCGCAGGTGATGAGGCTGAGGCTGGGCGGGGGAATGGACGCGCGTCCGAGGGCCTGGACGAGGCTGACGGTGGCGGTGGTCGCACGGTGCGCCGCAGCGGGTATGCCGTCTTCCGTGCCCGTACTTCGCGACTGACGGGGTACGAAATGGAGCACGGTCCGAAGGGGAAGCTGCGCCTCGGCCGCCGCCCTGTGAACCGCCCCGTCCAGCGCCGATTCAGGCCCTTCGCCCATCACCTCCGGGCTCGTCAGGATGCACCGATCGCCACGGGCGCGGAGCCGAACAGCGACCTCCTCCGCCACGGGCTCCCCGTCGGCCACCAGGAGCCAGCTGCCCGCCCCGGCCACCGGCTTCGCCGCGGAGGCCACGATCACCGCCCGTCCGTCGACCCTCCCGGGGGTGGGGAGCACGGTCACATCGGCGAAGCCGGCGGCCCTGAGGAGATCCTCCCATCGGTCGGAGGGGAGGAGGGGGTAGTGGCCCCTGACCTCCATGTCGGTGAAGCGCCACCACCCGCTGGTCAGCCCGAAGGTCACATCCACCCACCGTTCCGGCCGCGTCCCCTCCACCAGCACGAGCGCACCCCCGGGGACCAGCAGGCGCAGAATCCGGCGCAGCACGCTGGTGATGTCGGCCGTGGCATGGAGAACGTTCGCGGCCAGCACCACGTCGAAGGAGCGCGCCTCGAACCCCTGAGCCTCCGGCTCCCGCTCGAGGTCGAAGAGGGCCCGGCGCAGGCCGTCGAACCCACCGAAGTGCTCCTGGGCCCGTGCGAGGAAGGCAGGGGAAACGTCGGTGAAGAAATACTCGGTCGATGCGGATGCCAGCGACGGGAGCACGGAGGCCGTGGTCCCCCCGGTTCCCGCGCCAACCTCGAGGATGCGTGCGCCGGGTCCGTGCCCCGCCACGAGGGCTCCCACCGCATCCCGGACCACTTCGTTCACGGCCCGCGCGGCGGGGGACTCGCGGTAGAGCCGATCTGCCCGCTCCATCGATCCACCGGGGAACAGGAGGTCGAGAGGATCCGTTTCACCTCGGATCGCCGTCGCCAGCTCCGGCCCGCATGCCTCCAGCAACCGGAGCTCTCCCTCGAGGGCAGGGGCCGCCCGCAGAAGGGCGGAGATGCGCTGCCCGGGCTCCATCCCCGGCCGCGGGGCGCGGACGACTCGCCAGGACCGGTCGAACGGGTCGGAACGCCGGAGGGCGTCCGCTCCAGCTCCCCCGTGGAGGGCGTCGACCTCCTCCGGGGCCTCCGGGGGAAGCGCCTGCAGGATCCCCAGTTCGGCTCCGATCTCGAGGAGCCGGCCGAAAAGGCGGTGGTGGCGGGGTGCCACCCCCCAGTCCCGGGCCAGGTCGCGCCCCGTCACCGTGGCCCCCTCTTCGAGATTCCACCCTAGCGACAGGAAGGCCTCCTCCACGACCTCTCCGGCCAGGGTCTCGAGGGCCGGGTGGTGTCGGCGCCACTCCGCGAGCCGGGAATCCTCGGCGGCGCTTTCGCCGAGCCCCACCAGGGCCGTCCCGGGATGGGGAGCCTTCCGCCAGACGACCCGGTGGAGCCATGCGAGGTAGGTGTCTCCGACAGACCCGTACCCTCCGAGCGGCCGGAGCCTGAGCCCCTCGATCTCCGCCACCGGGCGCCCGCTCTCGTCCAGGATTCGGAGGTCCACCACCTGGGCGCCGGCTGTGCCACCTGGAGCGTCCCGGAGAACGACGTGGCTCCACACCGGGTTGCCCGGCCGGCCCATGAGCCGGAACCGGTCCAGCGCGAAGGGAACGAGCGGTGGTGCCCGACGTACGCCGGCGGGAAGGGCGGCGCCCACCGCCTGGAGGCAGGCATCCAGGACGGCCGGGTCGAAGAGAAAGGTCGGGGTGGAGTCCTCGCCTCGGGGTCCGTCGGTCCGTTCGAGGGATCGCACCCGGGCAAGGGACTCCCCGTCCCTCCGGAACACCTCGACGAGGCCGGTCAGGGACGGGCCGAAGTCGAGACTCCGCTCCCGGAGCATGGCCAGGTGCGCAGCGGCGTCGATTCTCTCCGGGCAGCGCGCCCGGATCGCGGAAAGAACCTCCGTGGTCGGTCCCGCCGACGCACCCGAGGCCGGAACGGACGCGACACCCGTCGACGATGCGCTCAGGTGAAGCGTCCACTCCTCACCGTGGGCTGGGCGACTGAGGATCCGGAGGGAGCTCGGCCCTTTGGATGGCTCGTGGTCTCCGGCCTCCGCCCGCCGCGGGCCCGATGGTGCACGCCCCCCGGGCGATCCCGGCAAGACCACGGTCTGCACCACGAGCGGCTCCTCCCGCGAGAACTCCATGGGCTCGTGCAGGATGACCTGCTCCACGGGAGGCGTTCCGGTGCCGGGAATGGGTCCCCGTTCCCCGGTGAACGCCGCCACAGCCATTTCAAGGAGCGCTGCAGCCGGCAGGAACGTTCGTCCACCGACTCTGTGATCGGCAATGAAGGGGAAGCGGTCCGCGGCAAGTACCTTCTCGTACTGCACCTCGGTAAGGGGCGACGGGAGTCGTTGTCCGAGGAGGGGGTGCATCTCGTTCTCCCGCCGCTCCGGCCGACTTCGTGCCGGCGTGTCAACGGTTGGCTCGACCCAGTAGCGGCTGCGCTGGAAGGGGTAGGTGGGGAGGGCCACGCGGCGGCGTCGATACGGCCGGTCGAAGCC
>REBP01000062.1 GCA_007692665.1 Gemmatimonadales bacterium
GGTCACCCTCACGATCCTGGGCCTGTTGCTCCTCGTGGGGTCCCTCGGGGCGTGCACCGGCAAGGGGTTCGCGCCCCCGGATCGCGGCCCCGGCCTGCTCTCCCCCGGCGCCCACGAGCTGGTACTTCTTCACGACGGCATGGAGCGGCGGTACCTGGTCGACGTCCCGGATGCCGCCCGGTCCGGATTCCCCCCTCCCGTCGTCCTGGCCTTCCACGGCGGAGGGGGGAATCCCTGGCAGTTCCGGCGTACGAACGGTCTTCTCGAACTCGGAGCACTGGAGGGATTCATCCTGGTCCACCCGGCGGGGTTCTCCGTCGCCGGCCAGGGGAGCTGGAACGCCGGCTTCTGCTGCGGGCGCGCCGCCGCCCTCGGGGTCGATGACGTGGGTTTCGTCGAAGCCCTGCTGGACGACCTTTCCGCCAGAATCGCGCTGGATCCGGACCGTGTCTACGCCACCGGGCACTCGAACGGAGGAATGATCACCTACCGGCTCGCCGAGGAGATCCCCCACAGGCTCGCCGCCGTTGCCCCGGTGGGCGGCGCCCGGCTGTCGGAAGCGGGGCCCGCAGGACCCCCGGTTCCCCTCCTCCACATCCACAGCCGGGACGATCCGAGGGCCCTCCATGCCGGAGGACTGGGGCCGCCGTTTCCGGGAACGTCCCACCGTGTGCGGCATCCCCCCGTCGAGGCGGTGCTCGAGTGGTGGAAGGCGAGGAACGGTTGCGAGGGACCGGGACGGCTGCTGGAAACGCGGATCGGGGATCCCGGGTCTCCCGGCGAGGGCCACCGGGCCGAGCTCCTGGCGTGGGACGCCTGCACTCCCCTGGCCCACTGGCGACTGGAGGGTCCCGGGCACGGCTGGCCCGGCGCCCCTTTGGCCGGCCTCCGCGAGGCGGTCATCGGCCCCGGGACCACGGTCGTGGACGCTGCCCACGAGGCGTGGGAATTCCTTCGGCAGCACCGTCGCCTCCGCCTGGGCCACCTCCTGCCGCCCCTGCTGGAGAGCCATGGGGCTCGCCGGCCGGGGCGCAGGGATGCACAAACCACCCTCAGCGGGTAACCTGCGGGATGAACCCGCCCTCGGCACCCACTCCGGCAGACCCTCCGGCACCCTCCCTCGAGACCCGGCTCACCCGGGATACCGGGATCCGCCTCCCCATCATCGGGGGCGCCATGTACCCGTGCTCGAACCCGGAGCTCGTCGGCGCGGTTTCGGCGGCAGGGGGCATCGGCGTGCTCCAGCCGGTCTCCCTCACCTGGGTGCATGGCCACGACTTCCGGGAGGGGCTCCAGCTGATCCGCGAACTGGCCGGGGGCGCGCCGGTGGGCATGAACGCCCTCATCGAGGGATCCTCGCGCCGCTACCGGGCGCGCATGGAGGCGTGGATCGAGATCGCCCTCGACGAAGGGGTCCGCTTCTTCGTGACCTCTCTCGGCAACCCCCGGTGGGTGGTGGACCGGGTCAGCCCGCACGGGGGCCTGGTCTACCACGACGTGACCGAGCGCAAGTGGGCGCTCAAGGGGCGGGATGCGGGGGTGCACGGCCTGATCGGCGTGAACCGCCGCGCAGGCGGGCACCCGGGTCCGAGGACGGCGGCAGCCCTCCTCGACGAGGTCCGCGACCTGGGGCTCCCGGTGGTCTGCGCCGGCGGGGTCAGCACTCCGGAGCATTTCGTGGATGCACTTCGCCTGGGGTACGACGGCGTCCAGATGGGCACGCGCCTCATCGCCACGCCGGAGTGCAGCGCGGCCGAGAGCTACAAGCAGGCGATCCTCGAAGCCGGCGAGGACGACATCGTCTGGTCGGAGAGGATCACCGGGGTCCCGGTGTCCGTCATCGACACCCCCTACATCCGGAGCATGGGGCTCGAGTCCGGCCCCTTTGCCCGCTGGATGCTCGGGGGCCGCCGTCGCAAGCACTGGATGCGGACCTTCTACACCCTGCAGGCGGCATGGGCGCTCCGCCGGGCAGCGACAGACGGGTCCGAGTCCGGGTCCGGGTCGAAGTCGGGGTCCGGGTCGAAGCCGGGGTCCGGGTCGAAGTCGGGGTCCGGGTCGGGTCGCGAGATCTGGCAGGCAGGACGGAGTGTCGCCGGGATCGACAGGCTGCGTCCGGTGGCGGAGATCCTGGCGGCCTTCGAGGCGGCCGGTTCTTCCGGGTCCGACCCGGAGCGAAGGTCCGACCCGGAGCGAAGGTCCGACCCCGGCGAAGCGTGAGGAGCGCCGCCTCCAGCGGGTCGGCCTCGGCGGCGATGGGCCTGCGCAGGTCTTCGGCGAAACCACGCAGAATCCTGCCAACCGTCAGTCCCGTCGACGCCGATGGCAGAAAGGTGGCCACCTGCTTCGAGAAGCTGCCAATCGCGCTGGGCCCGACGGCCGTCGGCAGAAACCGGAGCCCATGACGCACCTCGCCTGCCAACCGAAAGGGACGGCAGGGTGCCGGGACCCTTCTCCCGAGTTCCGCGAACCCGTTAGATTGAGGATTCGTCTGTGTGTGTCTCCAGAATCCGGCCACGCCCCGCTGAGGGGTCCGCCGGGCCTCACGGGAGGGTCCTTGGCCACCGTTCCGCACCTCGAGTTCGAGCGCGACATGGTGGAGTTGCAGGAGCAGATCCAGAAGCTTCTGCAGCTCGCCGAGAAGAAGGGAATCAACGTCTCCAGCGAACTTGCAGAACTTCGTGGCAAGCTCGAGAGCCTGAGAGAGGAAACCTACCGGAACCTCGAGCCCATCGACCAGGTCCAGGTTGCCCGACACCCGCGTCGCCCGTACTCCCTGGACTACGTGGAGCGGGTCTTCACGGACTGGATGGAGCTTCACGGCGACCGTGCCTTCCGCGATGACGCCGCCATCGTGGGCGGCTGGGCCCGACTGCGGGGCCAGCCGGTCATGGTCATCGGGCACCAGAAGGGCCGGGACATGAAGGAGAACATCCACCGGAACTTCGGCATGCCCCACCCCGAGGGGTACCGGAAGGCGCTCAGGCTCATGCGGATGGCCGAGAAGTTCCGGCGTCCCGTCGTCACCTTCATCGACACCCCCGGTGCCTACCCGGGGCTCGGCGCAGAGAAGCGGGGACAGGCCGAGGCCATCGCCATGAACCTGCGGGAAATGGCGCGCCTCCGCGTGCCCCTGGTCTCCGTCGTCATCGGGGAGGGAGGGTCCGGCGGCGCCCTGGCACTCGGGGTCACGGACCGCATCCTCATGCTCGAGCACTCGGTGTATTCGGTGATCTCGCCGGAAGGGTGCGCCGCGATCCTCTGGCGCTCCGCCGAACACCGGGGGAAGGCGGCCAAGGCGCTCAAGCTCACCACCAGCGACCTGCACCGCCTGGGGGTCTGCGACGAGGTGATCCCCGAGCCCGCAGGGGGCGCCCACGCGGACTGGGACCGGACCGCCGCCTCCCTGGGCGATACGCTGGCCCGCCACCTGGGCGAACTCTCGGAGCTCTCCGCCGACGACCGCCGGAAGGCCCGGTGGGCCAAGTACGAGGCGATGGGCGCCTGGCTCGAGTCGCCCCTCGCGTCCGGCTCTCCCTCCTGACCCCCGCCGCGGCTCCGACTCGCATGGGTACCTTCGCAGAGGTCGCGTTCAAGGGCACGCGCCGAGGCTACTTCCTCGCGCCCGCGACGCTGACTGACGCGCTGGAGCCGGGCATGTTCGTGGTGGTGGAGGCCGATCGGGGCGAGGACCTCGGGACGCTGTCGGCACTGGGCAGCATCGCCGAGCGAAAGTGCTCCTCGTCCGGAGGGTGCAGTACGCCCACGCCGGAGCTTCGCATCCTTCGAACCGCCCGTCCGGACGAGGTTTCGACGATGGAGGCGCTTCGTCGGGACGAGGACCGGGTCCGGACCGAGGCCCGTGACCGGGTGAACGAGCACGGGCTCAAGATGAAGGTGACGGAGGCGGAGTGGCAGCTGGATCGGAACAAGCTGACGATCTATTTCACCGCCGACAGGCGGGTGGATTTTCGGGAACTCGTCCGCGACCTGGCGCGCAACTTCCGGACCCGCATCGAGCTCCGCCAGATCGGCGTGCGCGACGAGTCGGCCCTGCTGGGCGGCGTGGGGCGGTGCGGACGAGAGCTGTGCTGCTCGACCTGGCTCCCGGAGCTGAAGCCGGTGTCGCTGCAGCTGGCCAAGGATCAGAACCTGTCGCTCAACCCCTCCCAGATCTCCGGGTGCTGCGGACGCCTCATGTGCTGCCTGATGTACGAGCACGATACCTACGTGCAGGCGCGGCGGCGTTTCCCCCGGGAGGGGCGCATCCTCAAGACGGAACTGGGCGAGGAGAAGGTGGTGTCGCTCGACATCTGGTCCG
Organism: Gemmatimonadales bacterium; assembly: GCA_007692665.1. GTDB lineage: Bacteria > Gemmatimonadota > Gemmatimonadetes > Longimicrobiales > Gaopeijiaceae > SKNW01. Next base: position 4,322 of record REBP01000062.1, read on the forward strand.
ACCGGGTCACGCTGCGCACCCCCGAGGGGAGCCGGCGCACCGTGGACCTCGACGTCCTGAAGGAAGAGGTGCAGCGCGCCACCCCGAGCCGGCTGCAGAAGGACTCCGACGCGTGACATCCTCCCCTCGCTCCACCCCCGACCGGGTCTACCTCACGACGCCCATCTACTACGCGTCCGGCGAACCCCACATCGGCCACGCCTACACGACCTTCCTCGCCGACGCGCTGGCGCGCTACCACCGGCAGGCCGGGGCGGAGGTCCGCTTTCTGACGGGAACGGACGAACACGGCCAGAAGATCCAGGAGGAGGCGAATCGCCGCGGCATCACGCCGCAGGACCTCTGCGACCAGATGGCCGGGCGGTTCCTGGACGCATGGGCGGAGCTGGACATCTCCCACGACCGATTCATTCGCACCACCGAGGCCGGGCACAAGGCCGTGGTCCGGGCGTTCGTGCAGCGCCTCCACGACCGTGGCCACATCTACGCCGCAGAGTACGAAGGGTGGTATTCGGTCCACGAGGAGCGGTTCTTCACCGAGAAGGAACTGGGACCCGGCAACACCGATCCCATCGCCGGTCGCCCGGTGGAGCGCATCCGCGAGAAGAACTGGTTCTTCCGGATGAGCGCCTTCCAGGAACCGCTGATCCGGCACATCCGGGAGAACCCGGACTGGATCTTCCCGGAGTCCCGGCGGAACGAGGTGCTGGGCTTCCTTCAGAAGCCCCTCGAGGACCTGTCGATCTCGCGTCCCCGGACCCGGCTGGAGTGGGGGATCCCCCTCCCGTTCGACGACGATCACGTGACCTACGTCTGGGTCGACGCGCTGATCAACTACCTCACCGCCTCGGGGGCCATCCACCCGGAGGCGGAGCCCGGATCGCAGGGCTTCGACGGCGTGGACGAGTCCGGCAGGCTCGGCGGGTCCTGGTGGCCCGCCGATCTCCACCTGACCGGCAAGGACATCCTGACGACCCATGCCGTCTACTGGCCGACGCTCCTCATGGGCGTGGGACTTCCCCTTCCCCGCCGGATCCTCTCCCACGGCTGGTGGGTGGTGGGCGACACCAAGATGTCCAAGTCGCTGGGCAACGTGGTCGACCCCATGGCGCTGAAGGAGAAGGCGGGAACGGATGCACTCCGCTGGTACCTCCTCCGGGAGATGCCCACCGGGTCGGACGCCTCGTACACGCCCGAACGCTTCATGACCCGGTACGACGAACTGGCGAACATCATCGGGAACCTCGCATCCCGCGCGCTCTCCATGATCGAGCGGTACCGCGGCGGGGTCATTCCGGAGGGTCCGGACACCGGTCTCTCGGCGGAGACCGCGGCAGCCGTGGCCAGCTTCCACGAGGCCATGCGTGAACTCCGGGTCAACGAGGCCCTGGGCCACGCCATGGACCTGGGTCGGGCGGCAAACGGATACGTGGAGACCCGGGAGCCGTGGGCACAGGCGAAGGACCCGGCCCGGGCGGCGGAACTCGACGAGACCCTCGCCTCGCTGGCGCGGGTTCTCCTGGTGCTGTCCGCGCTCCTGCTTCCGGCCATGCCCGCCCGCATGCGGGAACTGGCGCAGCGGCTGGGGGCGGAGGACGTGCCCACCCTCGAGGAGGCGCACGGGATCCTTCTGGCCGGATCCGGAGTAGAGAAGGGTCTGCCCCTGTTCCCGCGGCTGGAATGGGGGGAGATCGATGGTGCGTGAGAGCGGACCCCATGATGAACCGACCATGTCCCGGGCACACTGCTCCGGGCCCATTCGGTTGACACGCCCGACGCGGGCCGGATAGACTGGTCCTCCTGCCCGGATGGGTGGAGAGCGGCCTTCTTCCCGGAACTACCGACAAGAGCTTCATGACCGGAAAGAAATGGATCCTCCTTCTCGTTTCGGACGAGCGGGAGCGCCTTCGCGAGATCACCCTCGGTTCCCCTTCCATTCGCGCCCTCATGGGCGGTGCGGGGTTCTTTGGAATCGGCTTCGTCATCCTGGCGGGCTTCCTCGCCTTCGGGCCCCACGAGGCCAACCGTGCGGCCCAGCTCGAGCGGGAGAACGAGCTCCTGGCGGCCGAGCTCGAAGCGATCCGGGGCCAGGTCTCCGGACTCCAGGGCGTCATGGAGGAACTCACCACCCGGGACGCGGAGGTTCGCGTCATCGCGGGGCTCCAGCCCATCGACGACGACGTGCTGAAGGCCGGCATCGGCGGGCCCGGTACCGCCTCCCTCGAGGCGAGCCCGCTCTACGCCCTCCGCGAGGACCTGGGGGCGGAGACCTTCGCCGCCTCCTACGACCTGCAGGCGCTGGAGCGCCGTGCCCGGATCCTGCGGGAGAGTCTCTCCGAGGCGGCGGATTCCCTGACCCTCCACCGCGACATCCTGGAGTCCACCCCCTCGATCCTTCCGGTTGCCGGGCGGATCTCCTCCCGGTTCTCCAATTCCCGCTTCCACCCCATCACCAACCGCGCCGTCCCCCACGAGGGGATCGACGTTCCCGCGCCGGTCGGCACGCCCATCGTCGCGGCGGCCCGCGGGCGGGTCATCGCGGCGAGTCGTCAGTCCGGATACGGGCTCCGGGTGGAGATCGACCACGGGCATGGCATCACCACGCTCTACGCCCATGCCTCGCGCATCATGGTCCGGGTGGGACAGGAGGTCGAGCGTGGCCAGGTCATCGCCCAGGTGGGCGCCACCGGGCTCGCCACCTCGCCCCACCTGCACTACGAGGTACGCCGGAACAACCGTCCGGTGGATCCGATGAACTACATCATTGCCGGCGCCGTGCCCTGACCGCGCCGCACCCCTCCACGTGATCCCCACGTTTCTTGCCCTCGGGCTCTCCCTGCAGCTCCTTGGCGCCCCGACCCAGCCGGCACCGCCTGCGGACGCCCTGCGGGCGCCCTTCGAGGCCGACCTGGTCGTGAAGCCCTCGGGGGGACCCGAGACCCACGTCTTCCTCCGCCCCGGCAGCGGGACGGTCGCCCTGCGGCTGTCCTTCCCCCTGGCCGAGTCCCGGGACGAGGCCGGAGCCGCGCAGATCCTCCGCGCTCTTGCCGAGACGCGCATGCAGGGGATGGCCCGGCGGATCGCGGCACAGGCTCGCGTGGTCCGCACCGCGGAGGCGCTCGTCTACGAGGTGGCCGGACCGGCCTCGGAGATCGACTTCCTGGTCTGGATCCTGAACGAAGGGCTGCGACAGCCCGAGGCGGATCGTTTCAACCAGGTACGACGCGACCAGGTGGCGGAGGTACTCCGCCGGCAGGAGACTCCCCAGGGCGTGCTTGCCCACCGCATCCGCGAAGCGGCAGGGGGGAGCCCGGTGCCCCTCCTCGGTTCCCAGGTCGCGCTGGACCGGATGCACTCCGGGGTCGTCGAGGACCTCTGGCGGCGCTCGCACGGACGGGACCGCGCCCGGATCGTCGTCGTGGGAGACGTGGACCCCGAAGTCGTCCTGGCGTCGGTTTCCGACCTGAAGCTTCTCGCTTCGTCCGGCGAGGCGCGGCCCGCCGTCTCGAGCGCCGCGGGCCAGCCCACCATGCGCCCCGAAGTCATCCGCCACTGGGTGGCCGAGGCGTGGACGATGGATCGGCCCCGGGATGCCCGCGCCCTGGTGGCGGTCGCCCTCCTGGGTGAACGCCTCCGAAGTGGCGGTGGCGACTACGAACTGGGCGCCGAGGTCTGGGACATTGCCGGGCGCTGGACCCTCGTGATCTCCGGCGCCGCCTATCCCCGGACGCACCAGGCGATGCGCACCCGGATCCCCGCCCTCCTCGGGGAGGCCCTTTCCGCCGTCTCGGAAGACGCCGTCCGGACGCAGTCCGCACGGATTCGCGGAGACATCCTGCTGCAGGCCTCGACGCCCTGGGGGCTGGCGGACCTGGTGGGCCAGGCCATGGACGCAGGGCTCGAATCGCGCAGCGTGCAGATGGTGCTGGACGAGCTGACGCGCATGGAGGCCGACGATGTCCGCTCCCTCCTCTCCGGGCTCGGGAGCCGTACGCCCCTGCGGCAGGAGATCCGCCCATGAGGTCCCGGGGGCGGCTGTCCCTGGGTGTCCTGGCTCTCCTCGCGCTGATGGCGGGAGTCCCGGCGCTCTCCGGGCCCCTGGCGGCCCAGGCCCCCGGGAACGTGCTCTGGGAGACTCGCCACCAGCAGACGGGGGTGGGACTCTCCGTTCATTTCCCGGCAGGCAGCAGCTCGGATCCGGCCGGCGGCGAGGGGACCGCCTTCCTCTTCGGCAGGACGCTCGAGGCCGAGGGTGGGCGGATCCTGACCTCCATGGGAGGCCGCGTCCAGGTAGACGTGGGGCTGTCGCACATGACGGTGACGATGTTCGCGCCGGCCCGCGAGTGGGCTTCGGCCTGGCGGGAGATCTCGGCGCTCCTCTCCGGAACCCCGTTCCCGGAAACCACGGTGCGCGCCGCACGGGACCGGCTGGTGGACCAGCTCATGTTCGAGGCGGGGGCCCCGGTCCGCCGCTTCGACGTCGAGTGGAACCGGCTGCGACTCCGGGGGCTCCTGCCCGGGGGCGCGGACGTGGCACTTCCCGTCAGCGGCTCGATCCAGGGGGTAAGCGGGGCCACGGCCGGGAGCCTGGAGGACTGGCGCCGTCGAAACATCGTCTGGCCCGATGCGGTGGTGGCCGTGGTGGGGCCGGTTTCCGAAGCGGACGTCAGGATGGGCTCCGCAAGCGTCCAGTCCGTGGGAGGCGTGGTCCCGACCACCCGTCCGGATGCGCCTGGCTCCCCCGGCGCAGGTGCTTCCCCCACCTCCCCGACGGAGCAGGACACCGTGGCGGCTCCCCTCCCGCCGGCGCCCGTCCGCATCGGCTCGCCGGCTCCCCGGATGGCGCTGCCCGCGGGCAGTACCCGTCACCCCTGGGACCGGGGAGAGCGCCGCATCGTGGACGAGGACGTGACAAGCACATGGATCGGCGTCGCGTGGCCCATCCCGGCGGGCACACCGCTGGTCCTGCGCGACTTCCTGTCGCACGTGCTGTCCCACGCGCTGAATCCCATTCCGCCTGATCCGGGGCTCTACCGTGCAGACGTGAGGCTCGAGCAGACGGGCGGCACCTCTCTTCTCATCGTCGAGGCCACCGTCGATCCCCGGGCGGCCGTCGAGTGGGAGAGCCGGATCCTCGAGACGGTCGCCGGTGTGGCCGGCGCTCCGACCCCCGGGGCGTTCTTCGACCTGGCGCGCCGACGGTATCGATCCGCGCGGCTGCTGGAGGCCGCCGACCCGGCGGCCCGCGCGCGGTGGATCGCGACCCGGTGGGCACAGGAGGGACGGGTGCCGCAGATTTCCTCCGAAAGCTGGGGGCTGAGTCGGGAGGGTCTGGGAGCGCTCGCCGGTGCACTGGGCGAGCCCCGCATCCTCATCTACGGACCCGAACGCATGATGTCCCCGCCGTAAGGTGCTTGATGCCCGGCCTTCCGTTCACTACCTTGCGGCGACTTTCCACGATCAACCCCTGGAGTGACCCGATGAAGCGTACGAACCTGTGGGCTCTTGCCCTGGTCCCCTTCGCCCTGGCGGCGTGCGGACCCGGGACCGTTCAGGTCAACGCGGAAGTGGACCTTCGCGACCCCGAAACCGAAGAGCGGGTCAACCGGCCCATCTCCAGCATGGAGATCCAGCTCCTCCCCTTCGATCGGGACGCCCTGTTCGATTCGCTGACCGCCGCCGCGCCCTCTCCGGAGCCCGGCTTTCCGCAGGAACTCGAACTCGTGCAGGACTCGCTCTTCGCGGCCCAGGAAGCCCAGCGGGAGGCGGAGTCCGAGTGGCTCGCCCTGCGCGAGCGCCTGGGACAGATCAGCCGCGAGATGGAGGACTACTCGCCGGCGGAGGGCAGATACCAGGTGCTCTTCACCGAGTTCAGCCAGCTGGAGGCCCGGGTCAGCGCAGCCGAGCGCCGGCAGGACGAGGCGTTCTCCCAGGTCGAGGAGATCCGGAGCCGGGTGCTCGGTGACCTGGCCCAGGCCCGGATCCGCCAGGAGCAGTGGGAGGACGAGGCCTTTGCCGACTATCCCGTCATCCTGGAGAACCGCCTGAGGGAGTCGAGGCGGACGATCCTGTACGACACCACCGACGCCATGGGACAGGCGAGTTTCCGTCCGGCCACGGGAGAGTGGTGGGTTCACGCCCGCTACACCCTCCCGACGCAGGAACTTTACTGGAACATTCGGGTCGATGTTGAGCGGGGTGATCCTCTTCAGATCCGCCTCTCCCGCGAGAACGCCGAGCCGCGCCGCGCCTTCTGAGTTCACCCCCGTATCCGGGGGCATGCCCGTCCGGCCCGAGCCGGCGGGTGACTCTCCGGAGTTCGCGAGTGTGACTGCCGAGTGTGACTGCGACGAGACGCCCCGGGGCCTGAAGAGGTCCCGGGGCGTTCTTGCGTCCGCCCCTCGTTTCCACCTGTCCATCTGTCCGCGGAGTCCGGTCCATGCCCGAGAAAAGCGAACGTTCGGAGAGCCCCTTCCTCGAAATCCGGCGCGACGGCCTCGCCGTGGTCACCTTCGACGATCCGGACCGTGGCGCCAATGTCCTCGCCGAAACCGTCCTCCGGCGGCTTGACGAGGTGGTGGGGCAGCTCGCTGCCCGAGCCCGCGTCGGGGACGTCCGAGGGGTCGTCTTCCAGAGCGGGAAGCCGGGTTCCTTCATCGTCGGGGCCGACGTCAGCGAAATCGGGGGGATCGAGGATCCCGACCAGGGGGCCGAGGCCGGCCGGGAGGGCCAGCGGATCTACCTCGCCCTCGAGCGGCTCCCCGTTCCCACGCTTGCCGTCGTCGGGGGGACCTGCATGGGAGGGGGCACCGAACTGGCGCTCGCCTGCCGCTACCGCATCCTCACCGATCACCCGAAGGCCGGGATGGCGCTTCCCGAAGTCCAGCTGGGGATTCTCCCCGGATGGGGGGGCACGACCCGACTTCCCCGCCTCATCGGTCTCCAGGCGGCCCTGGACCTGCTCCTGACCGGCAAGACGGTGAGGGGGCACCGCGCGCGGAAGATGGGGCTCGTGGAAGAGGTGGTTCCCGCCTCGCTTCTCGAGGAAGATGCCGAGGCGGTGTACCGCCGCATCCTCTTCGATGACCCGCCCTCCCGCACGGGGGCCGAACGCGGGTTCTTCCAGCGGTCTCTCGAGGACACGGCCCCGGGGCGGGCCCTTGTCCTCCGGCAGGCTCGCAAGACGGTCATGGAGCGCACCGGGGGCCACTACCCGGCTCCGCTCAAGATTCTCGACGTGGTTCGGGAGTCCGTGGGCCTGCCGGTGGAGGAGGCCCTGGAAATCGAGGCGAAGGCCCTGGGCGAACTCATGGCCACCCGGGTTTCCAAGCACCTGCTGCACGTCTTCCACCTGCGGGAACGCGCTCGCAAGGGCACCGGCCTGGAGGGACGGGAGGGTGCATCGGACGTGGAACCGCACGAGATCTCCGAACTCGGCGTGGTGGGTGCGGGCGTCATGGGGGGAGGCATCGCCCAGCTCGCCGCCGGCAAGGGGATCCAGGTCCGCATGAAGGACATCGAGCACGATGCCGTGGCCAGCGGCCTCCAGCACGCCCGCTCGATCTTCGATGGCGCCGTGAAGCGGCACCGGATGAAGGAGCGAGAGGCGGACCAGGCCATGGAGCGCATCTCCGGAGGCATCGAGTACGGGGGCTTCGGCCAGCTGGACCTCGTGGTGGAAGCGGTTGTCGAGCGACTGGACGTGAAGCGCAGCGTCCTGAAGGAAGTGGAGGAGCGAGTACCGGAGGGGTGCATCCTGACCTCGAACACCTCGACGCTCTCCATCGACGCCATGGCCGAGTCGCTGACGCGCCCCCGGGACTTCTGCGGGATGCACTTCTTCAACCCCGTCCACAAGATGCCGCTGGTGGAGGTGGTGCGCGGTACCCGCTCCTCCGACGCCGCGGTGGCCACGGTCTACGCCCTGGCCCTCCGGCTGGGGAAGGTCCCCGTCGTCGTGGGAGACGGTCCCGGCTTCGTGGTGAACCGGATCCTCCTTCCCTACCTGAACGAGGCCGGCCACCTGCTGGGCGAGGGCGCCTCCATCGAATCCATCGATGCCGCCGCCACGGCGTTCGGCATGCCCATGGGTCCCCTTCGCCTCGTGGACGAGGTGGGCATCGACATCGCGGGCCACGCCGGGCGCATCCTCCACGAGGCCTTCGGGTCCCGCGCCGAACCCTCCGCCCCCCTCGTCGCCATCGGCGAGACCGATCGCCTCGGCACCAAGGGCGGACTGGGTTTCTACCGGTACGAGGGGAAGAAGGAAGTCGGGCCGGACCCCGAGATCTACGACCTGCTCTCGGGCGCCGTTCCCGCCGAGCGCATCGAGATTGACGAAGCCGACATCCGCGCCCGCCTCCTCCTGGTCATGATGAACGAGGCGGCGCGCATCCTGGACGAAGGCCTCGCCGACTCCGCCGCCGACGTGGACCTGGCCATGATCATGGGAACCGGGTTCCCCCCCTTCCGGGGTGGACTCCTCCGGTTCGCCGACGAGGTGCACCCCCGGGTCCTGGTCGAACGCCTTCGCGAGTACCAGGCCGAGGTGGGGGACCGCTTCACGCCGGCGCCCCCCCTGGTTCGCCTGGCCGAGGCGGACCGGACGTTCTACGAAGCGTGGCCGGCCCCCTCGTGACCCCGCCGGTCCGTCCCCTGGTCGGGGTGATCCCCTGCGCGGATCGATCCGGGGCCATCGGGGGCGCGCCTCCACCGCTCCTGCAGACCGGTGAAGGCTCGTTCCTGGAGCGGGCCATCGCCCTCCTGCGCGTGGCCGGCGTGGATCAGGTCCTCGTCGGTGTGCGGGACCGGCGGGACCCGGTTGCCGCCGAGGCGCTGCGGGCAGGCGCGTCCGTCGTCGAGGTTGCGGAAGGAGACCGCGACCCGGCCGCCTCCCTCCGGGCCGCCGGGGCGGCGGTGCGAGGCGGTGGCCCCGGGGTGCAGGGAGAGAGCGGCAGTCCCCCCGGGCCGGGCCCGGCCGTCGACCCCGCGCCCGTGTCGACCTACCTCTGCCTCCCGCCCACCTTCCCCCTGATCCGGAAGGACACGATGGAGGAGCTGGCCCGGGCATGGCGCGAAGCCGCCTCGCCCGCCCGGATCCTGGCCCCCGTCCTCCCGGCGGACTCGCCCCGGGCCGGCATCCCCTGGTGGGAGCTGGCCCCCCTCTTCCTCCGGGGTCCCGATCCGGCAGCCCGGCTGCCGCAGGATCCCGGGCATCCCCCGGACGCCCTGCCCGTGCGCGTCGAGGTCGTGGACCCCGGCGTGGCCGAGCGAATCGATACCCTTCCGCTCTACCGCCGGCACTTCCCGCAGGCGTTCCGGAAACGCTTTCAGAAGTGGTAGAGGTGGCAGGCGATGCGGGAAGCGGTGGACCGGGCCGGTGGTCGGGAGCCCCCGAAATTCGCATCCACTACCTGCGGCCGCCGGACCGCCGCACGGTCTACCGGCAGCAACTCGTGCACGACGACGGCCGGGTGAAGATCACGCTGGCCCGGAACCTCCCCTTCGAGCCGCCCCTTCGCATCCAGGGGCAGGTGGCGCTGGAGCAGGGTTCGGACGCGGTCTGGTTCACCTTCCCGGGCGCCTGGCACGACATCGGCAGGTTTCACCGCGCCGACGGGACCTTCACCGGCATCTACGCCAACGTCATCACGCCGTGCGTGTTCGAGCCCGGCGGCGACTGGGAGACCACGGACCTCTTCCTGGACCTCTGGTTTCCGGCCTTGCCGCCGGCGTCGGCGGAGCCGGGCCCGACGTCGCCTCCCGTTCCCTTCCTGCTGGATGCGGAGGAGCTGAACGAGGCGGAGGCGGCGGGGCACCTGTCGCCGCGCCTGGCGCAGGCCGCCAGGGCTGAAGCCCGCGACCTCCTCGGGCGCGCGGCGGCCGGAAGCTGGCCCCCCCCGATCGTCCACGCCTGGACACGGGGCAGGGCACTCCGGGCGGTGGCAGGTCCGGGGGGCGGCTGACGCCGCCCGTCCCCGTCAGTTTCCGTCCACCACCTGGGCGGAGCAGAGACGATCCAGGTCCAGGTGGATCCGCTTCAGGACTTCCGGCTCTTCCCTCAGCAGATCGATGAGCCGTTCATGCTGATCCAGGAGGGCGGCAGGGATCGCGATTTCCTCGTGGTGGAAGGCGCCCTCGTCGGCGAAGAGGAGGCGAACGGTGACGCTCCGGGCGCTCATGGGGTCCCCCCGGCCGGCGTGACGCCCAGGCGCTCGACGGCTTCGTCGATGAGCGCGCCGAGCTGGCTCGCGTTGCTCCACTCCTGGATCCGCCGGGCCCTTCCCTCGCCGGTGTTCAGGAAGATCGTCGGTGTGCCGCTGACCCCGAGTTCCTGGCCCAGGAGCATGTTGGCCGACACGGTCTCGGCGTGCCGGTCACTCCGCAGGCAGCTCCGGAAATCGCCCCGGTCGAGGCCCAGCTGGTTCGCATAGTCCTCGAAGGCGGGCGCGGCATCGGCCTGCCTCGACCACGCATCCTGCGCACGGAAGAGCTGGTCGTGGTAGGGCCAGTAGGCCCCCTGGTCGTCGGCGCAGCGCGCGGCGCGGGCCGCGAGGAAGGAGTTGGGGAAGTTGGTCACGATGGGATAGTCGTAGAACTGGAACCGCGCCAGGCCGGCGTCGACGTACTGCGCGTTGATGATCGGCTTGACCTGCGTGGCAAACTGCCGGCAGGCCGGGCACGAGTAGTCCGAGAAGTCCATGACCACGATGGGCGAGGAGGCCTCCCCCCGCTCCACCGGAACGGCCAGGCGCAGGAGGTTCTCGGGCGACTGGTCCTCGATGACCACCGGGACCCGGGCCGCCTGGTCCGTGGCGCTCGAGACGACGTTCCAGAGGATGATGGCCGCGGCCACCGCCGCCACGCCGATGAGCACCAGCACCACCGGGCTCCGGCCGCCGCCCTGGCTCGTTCCACCGGCGGGGCGCCCCCTGCCCTTCACAGCCTTCTTCTTTCGCTCTGACACCTGGTAGCTCCCTTGGTTGCCCGGATCGCCCGGAGCGGCCGTCAGGCCGCCCGATCCCCCGTGAGAATGACACGAAGCGCCTGCTCCGTTTCGGAAAAGTTCTCGACCACATGGTCGGCCCCGCAGGCCTCGAGGGCCTCTACCGTGAAACTCCCGGTTGCGACACCCACGGTACGGGTACCGTGGGCTCGCCCGCAGGCAACATCGCGGGGGGTGTCGCCAATCACCACCACCTCCCGGGACTGGAAGCTCCGGCCCCAGGTCTCGCGGGCCCGTACCACCGCGATGCCGGGCAACTGGTCGCGCTCCTCGTGATCGGAACCGTACCCCCCTACCGCGAGGGGAAGCCGGAGTCCCGCCGAGGTCAGCTTGAGTCCGGCTGCAAGGACGAGGTTCCCGGTGACGAGCCCGAGGGCAACCTCGCCCGCCTCCTCCAGTTCCTCCAGCGCCGCCAGGAGCGGGGTGACCCCGGGAAGGAGTTCCATGGGGCGCTTCCGGAGTCCGGCCTCGAGCCCGGCCAGGTACCCGGTCCAGAGATCCGGAAACCCCCTGTCGATCTCCCCGTCGTCGATCCCCGCCTCCCGTAGCAGCTCCCGGGCGATCTGCGGATCGGTCTTCCCCGAGAACTCCCAGTCGTCGATGGGACCGGCGGTGCCGTAGATCCGGACGAGCGCGTCCTGGAAGACGTACTTCGCCGGGCCCCCCTGCAGCAGGGTGCCGTCGATGTCGAAGAGAAGGAGCTGTTTCATGTCGTCGGTCCCGCAGGGTCGAAGGGAGGAGACGCCGAGGCTCCGGGTCCGAGCCTCCCGCCGGAGGACCCGTCCGCGTCCCCGGGGACGAACCCTACCGCGCGGAGGATCGCACGTTCCAGCGCTTCCCGGGCCGCGACCCCCAGCAGGAGCAGTTCGGCCGGAGGAAGGGGGACCGGACTTCCCTTCGCGTTCGGCCCGGACACCACGCCGAAGATCACGTCTCCGTCGAAGGGGGTGAAGACCGGGGTGATGCGACGGGGGAGGGCCGTCGCCGCAAGGGTCAGCATCCGGCGCAGGTCGGCGTCGGTCAGGGGGGCGTCGGTGCCGATGACGCAGAGCGTGCTGTTCCCCCCCGGCATGGACTGCGCGCCGGCGCCCGGACCCTGGAGTAGCGTGGCCAGGGCGTCCACGGGAGGCGCCCCGGGCACCGGGCGGGCGCCTGCCACGACGTTTCCGTCGGGCCCGAGGACGTCCCCCAGCGCGTTGACGACGGCGAGGGCCCCGAGGGTCCACGCACCCTGCCGGACGGAGGCACTCCCCAGCCCTCCGGGCATGCTCGCCGCCATGCCCAGGAGCTTGCCGACCGTGGCGCCGATTCCGGCGCCGATTCCGGCACCGCTTCCGGCGCTGTCCGCGCCGTCCGCGGCCCCCGGGGTCTCCGCCCGGAGCGCGGCCTCGCAGGCGGCCCGGCCCTCGCGCGGCCCCGGACGCCGGCGTCCCTCGGCCAGGTCGTGGATCACCGCGGTGGGCACGATGGGGACGACCCCGGCGTGAGTGGGGTGGCCGTGGCCCCGTTCCTCGAGCCACGACATGACGCCGTCGGCGGCGGCGAGCCCGAAGGCGGACCCGCCGGTGAGAACGATGGCGTCGGCCCGGGTCGTGACATGGGCCGGGTCCAGCGTGACGAACTCGCGGCTCCCCGCGGCATGCCCCGCCACCTCCACCGCGGCGCGGAAGGGCCCGAGGACGACCGTGCACCCGCTCCCTCCGCCCTCGACGGCGGCGTGGCCGATGCGAATTCCGGCGACGTCGGCAAGATCGTCGCGGGGCCCTGCAGGAAGGGGCAGGCTCACCCTCACGCCAGCAGGTCCCGCAGGAGCGCCGGGTCCATGTTTCCGCCGGAGAGCGTCACGCCCACCCGGCGCCCGGCGCCGTCCACGCGCCCGGAGCGAAGGGCCGCCAGCGCCGCGGCGCCGGAGAACTCCACCAGAAGGTGATGCCGGAGGAGGAGGTGGCGGGTGGTGTCGCGGATGGCGTCGTCGGTCACCGTGACCACGTCGTCGAAGAGCGCCTCCACGTGGCGGAAGGTCAGGTCCCCGGGCCGCACCGGCGCCAGACCGTCGGCCAGCGTGTCCACCCCGTCCAGCGTCACCGGGTGCCCCGCGTCCAGGGACCGGCGCATGGCGCACGCGCCCTCGGGCTCGACGCCGATGATCCGGAACGGGCGTCCGTTTCCGCCCGCGTCCGCCGCCCTGCGCGCGGCCTCGATCCCCCGAAGTGCCACGCCCGAGCCCGACGCGAAGCCGCCGCCGCCGAGGCAGACCAGCCAGGTGTCCATCTCGGGCCAGGCCTCCGCGGCCTCGAGGGCGCACGTCCCCTGCCCCGCAATGATCCAGGGGTCGTCGAAGGGGGGCACCATGTGGAGTCCCTCGGCCTCGGCGATGGCCTCCGCCCGAGCCTTCCGCTCCAGCGAGGTGGTCCCCTCGAGCACGACCCGGGCTCCGAACGCCGCCGCACCCTCGCGCTTGACGGGGGGGGCCGTCGTCGGCATGACGACCACGCTCCGCATCCCCGAAAGGGAAGCCGCCAGCGCCACGGCCTGCGCGTGGTTCCCCGAGGAGTAGGTGATGACCCCACCCCCCCGAACCTCCGCCGGCAGGCGGGACATGTAGTGGAAGGCGCCGCGGAACTTGAAGGAGCCGGCGCGCTGGAGCGACTCGGCCTTGAGCCTCACCTCGCAGCCCAGCTCCTCCGACAGCGCCGGAAGCTCGATGAGCGGAGTCCGCGCCGCCGCCCCGTCCAGCACGCGGGCGGCGGCACGAACCTCGTCGAGGGTGACGAGACCCGCCCCGGAATCCGTCCTCGATTCGGGCGTCGGGTCAGGGGACGGATCAGGCGTCGGAGAGGTCATCCGCGTCCGTATCCGCCTGACCGTCGAAACCGTCGTCGCCGGCGTCACCCTCGGGACCGTCGTCCGCCCCGGACTCGGCTTCGGCGTCCGCCCCGGACTCGGCCCCGGACTCCGCCGCGATCTCCGCATCCAGCTCGGCGTCCGAGTCCTCGTCGGCGATGACCCGGGCCACGTCCATGATCGTGTCGCCCTTGTCCAGGTTCACCAGGCGCACACCCTGCGTGGCCCGGCCGATGACGCGCATGTCCGACACCTTCTGGCGGTTCACGACACCGCTCCGGGTGATGAGCATGAGCTCGTCGGTCTCGAGGACCGAGCGGATCGCGACGACCTTCCCGGTGCGATCCGAGAGCTTCATGTTGATGACCCCGCCGCCGCCCCGCCCCTGCAGGCGGTAGTCGTCGATGAGGGACCGCTTGCCCATGCCGGTCTCGGTGACCACGAGGAGGGTGGAGTCGTCCCGGACCACCACCATCCCCACGACCTCGTCCTTCTTCTTGAGCCGGATCCCCCGCACACCCTCGGACACGCGCCCGGTGGTGCGGACGTCATCCTCGTTGAAGCGGATGGCCATCCCCTCGCGGGTGGCCAGGACCACCTCGTTGCCGCCCTCGGTGATCCGGACGTGGATGAGTTCGTCACCCTCGCGGATGTTGATGGCGTTCAGCCCCACCGAGCGCACGTTGCCGTAGGCGGAAAGCGGCGACTTCTTGATGACGCCCTTCCGCGTCGAGAAGACCAGGAAGCGGTCGTCCGAGAACTCCCGGACCGGCACCACCGACGCGATCTTCGAGTTGGACTCGATGTTCAGCAGGTTCACGATGGGCTTGCCGCGCGACTGCCGGGATCCCTGCGGGACCTCCCAGACCTTGAGCCAGTAGCACTGGCCGTCGCGGGTGAAGACCATGATGTAGTCGTGGGTGGACGCCACGAAGAGGTGCTCCACCCAGTCCTCCTCCTTGGTGCCCATCCCCTGCAGGCCGCGGCCGCCTCGGCGCTGGGCCCGGTAGGTGTCCACCGGGATGCGCTTCACGTACCCCTGGTGGCTCACCGTGAGGACCATCTCCTCGTCGGCGATGAGGTCCTCCATGGAGAGGTCCGAGTGCTCGCCGACGATCCGGGTGCGGCGGGGGTCGCCGTACTTCCGGTCCATCTCGGTGAGCTCGTCCTTGATCACCTGCATGCGCATCTCGCGATTGCCGAGAAGCTCCTCGAGCTCGGCAATGCGGGCACGGACATCGGCCAGCTCGGCCTCGAGCTTGTCCATCTCGAGCCCGGTGAGGCGGGCCAGGCGCATGTTCAGGATCGCCTCGGCCTGGCGGTCGCTGAGCCCGAAGTTCTCCTGCAGTCGCTCGGAGGCGGTGGGGGAGTCGGGGGAGCCCCGGATGATGCGGATGACCTCGTCGATGTTGTCGACGGCGATCTTGAGCCCCTCCAGGATGTGCTCCCGGTCCTTCGCCTTCCGCAGGTCGAACTCGCTCCGCTTGACCACCACCACGTGGCGGTGATCGATGAAGTGCTGGAGCATCTCGCGCAGACGCATGACCCGGGGCACCCCGTCCACCAGGGCCAGCAGGATCGTGCCGAAGGTGGCCTGCATCTGGGTGTGCTTGTACAGCTGGTTCAGCACGATGTGGGAAACGGCGTCGCGCTTGAGCTCGATGACGACGCGCATCCCCTCGCGGTCCGATTCGTCGCGGACCACCGAGATGTCGGTGACGCGCTTGTCGCGCACGAGCCCGACGATCTGCTCGATGAGCCGGGTCTTGTTGACCATGAACGGGATCTCGCGGATGATGATCCGCTCCCGCCCGTGGTCCATCTCCTCGATCTCGGCCGTGGCGCGCATGACCACGCGGCCCCGCCCGGTTCGATACGCATCCCGGATCCCGTCCTTGCCGCAGATCATGCCGCCGGTGGGGAAGTCGGGCCCGGTGATGAGGGCCTCGAGCTCGTCCTGCGTGAGCTCGGGGTTGTCGATCATGGCCTGGAGCCCGGCCACCACCTCGCGGAGGTTGTGGGGCGGGATGTTCGTGGCCATGCCCACCGCGATCCCCGACGACCCGTTGATCAGGAGGTTCGGGATCTTGGAGGGGAGGACGGTGGGTTCGTCGATGCGCCCGTCGAAGTTGGGCGTGAACCGGACCGTCTCCTTGTCGATGTCGTCCATCATCTCGACGGCCATGGCCGTCATCCGGGCCTCGGTATAGCGGTAGGCCGCCGCCGAGTCCCCGTCGATGGAGCCGAAGTTCCCCTGTCCGTCCACCAGCGGGTAGCGGAGGGAGAAGTCCTGCACCATGCGGACCATGGAGTCGTACACCGCCGAGTCACCGTGGGGGTGGTACTTCCCCAGCACCTCTCCCACCACCGACGCGCTCTTCTTGTACGCCCGTCCCGGAGAGAGCCCCAGGTCGTTCATGGCGTAGAGGATGCGGCGGTGCACCGGCTTCAGCCCGTCGCGCACGTCGGGGAGGGCCCGCTGCACGATGACGCTCATGGAGTAGTCGATGAACGACTCCTTCATCTCGTCTTCCAGGAGGCGGGCCAGCACGATCTGGCCGCTTCCCCCGTCGCCCGCGTCGTCCCTCATGGCCGGATCCAGCGGCTCGGAGATTTCGGGCGGCGTGGCCCCGCTCTCTTCGGGGAGGTCGGGGCGGTTCTCGTTCTCAGCGTCCATGCATCATCCGGATGGGTTGCGGCGGGTGTTGCGGGCGGCGTGTCGAGGCACCGTGCAGCGTGTCGCCAATGCGGCGCCTTCGTGGCGCGAATATCCTTGTAAAATAGCGGAAAACGGCCCTCGGGAGCAACCTCCCGGGCCGCCCCTTCCTGCCCGCCCCGGACGCCCGCCCCGACACCCGCCGGAGGCCGTGTTAGATTCGGCGATGTCTTCCGCCGCCGGCATCGAGCGCACCCCCCGCGCCATCTTCCTTTTCTGGCTCCCGCTGGCCCTCCAGTGGATCATGATGGCGCTCGAGGGACCCTTCCTCGCCGCCGTCATCGCGCGCCTCGCCGACCCCACCTTCAACCTCGCCGCGTACGGGGTGGCCTTCGCCTTCGCGATCCTGGTGGAGTCGCCCGTCATCATGCTCATGAGCGCGTCCACCGCGCTGGTGGAGGACGCCGCGAGCTACCGGAAGCTCCGGGCCTTCGCCACCGGCCTGAACGTGCTCTCGACGGCGCTCCTGGTGGCGCTCCTCTTCCCCCCGGTCTTCGACCTGGTGCTCCGGTCCGGGCTGGGCCTCCCCACCCACGTGGCCGACCTCGTCTACGGCTCCCTCTGGATCCTCCTCCCCTGGCCCGCCGCCATCGGCTACCGGCGCTTCCTGCACGGGATCCTGATCCGGTCGGGGCTCACCCGCCGCGTCATGTACGGCACGCTGATCCGGCTCGGCGGCATGGCCGGTGCGGGACTTCTCCTGGCCGGAACCGGGCTTCCGGGGGCCTGGGTCGGTGCCGGGGCCCTCTCGACCGGGGTGGTCCTCGAGGCCATCGCCGCCAGGGTCATGTCGAGGGGCGTGATCCGGCGGCTCCTGGAGGCGGAAGGGGCCGCACCCGGGGATGCGACGTCCACGGATGAGGCCACCTCCGCCATGGGGGCGTCGCCCGTCGCGCCTGCCGACCTGCCGAACCGCCCGGTCGTGGCGCACGATCCGGCGCTCCTGCGCGAAACCGGCGCCGCCACGGGGAGCGTGCGGGCCCTGGCCGAGGCGGGGCGGGCAACGAGCCAGGTATCCGAACCCGAACTAGGCTTCGGAGACATCGCAAGGTTCTATTACCCGCTTGCCCTCACCTCCTTCATCGGCCTCACGACGCAGCCCATCCTGACCTTCTTCATGGGGCGGGCGCCGGCCCCGGTGGAGTCGCTTGCGCTCTTCCCCGTGGTCATCGCACTGTACTTCATCTTCGGAACGCTGGGGCTCTCGTACCAGGAGGCCGCCATCGCCCTCGTCGGTCGGAAGGGTCAGTACCGGAAGGAACTCGGCCGCTTCGCCACCGGGCTGGCCGTGGCCGCTTCGGGGGGGCTCGGTCTCATCGCCTTCACTCCCATGGCCCGGGTCTGGTTCGAGGGCGTGTCCGGGCTCGAGCCCGCCATGGCCGCCATGGCCTTCGCGCCGGCGCAGATCATCGCCCTGGCCCCGGCGCTCTCGGTCATCATGGGCTACCAGCGGGCCCTGCTGGTGCAGGCGCGACGCACCCGGCCCATCACGCTGGCCACGGCCATCGAGGTCACGAGCATCGCCCTCCTCTTCCCCTTCTTCGGATGGGGCCTCGGCCTCATGGGGGTCACCGCCGCCATGGCCGCGCTGGTGTGCGGCCGCACGCTGGGGGTCATCTTCCTGACCTGGAGGGTCCGAAGGCTCGTCATGTGAAACGCGGCGGCCGGCCCGTCCGCATCGTCCTGCCCCGCCGTTCCCACTCCCCGTTCCACCGCCCATCAACCTACCTCCCATCAACGCCAGGGTCCCGCATGAACGACGCCAACTCGAATCCCGCCCCGCCTGCGCTCCACGAAGACGGCTACTCCACCCGCGCCGTCTGGGGCGGCGAGGAAGCGGCAGGGCACGAGGGCACCACGGTGCCCCCGGTCTTCTTCGGCGTGACCCATGCCTACGACGACCTCGAGACCTGGAGGGCCGTGTCCCTGGGCGAGCACCCGGGCCACGTCTACGCCCGGAACACGAACCCCACCGTGGCCGTCTTCGAGGCCAAGGTCCGGGAACTCGAGGGCGCGCCGGCCGCCACCAGCTTCGCCACCGGCATGGCCGCCGTCTCGAACACCCTGTTCACCCTGCTGTCGCCGGGGGACCGGGTCGTGAGCATCCGCGACACCTACGGCGGCACGAGCCGGATCTTCACCGAGTTCCTGCCGCGCTTCGACATCCAGGTGGAACTCTGCGACACCGGAGATCACGACGCCATCGAGGCCGCCGTCGGCCGCGGGTGCCGCGTGCTCTACCTGGAGACCCCCACCAACCCGACGCTCAAGGTCCTGGACATCGAGCGCCTGGCGGCCGCCGCCCGCTCCGTCGGTGCAACGGTGGTTGTCGACAACACCTTCGCCACGCCCGTGAACCAGAACCCGCTGGCGCTGGGGGCCGACCTCGTTCTCCACAGCGCGACCAAGTTCCTCGGGGGCCATTCCGATGCCATGGGCGGCGTGCTCTGCGGGGCCGAGGAGCTGGTGCGCAGGGTGTTCCAGTTCCGCGAGATCAACGGTGCGTCGCTGGACCCCATGTCGGCCTTCCTGCTGACCCGCGGGATGCGGACGCTGGAGCTCCGGGTCCACCGCCAGAACGAGACGGCCCTCCGCGTCGCCCGCTTCCTGCAGGGTCACCCCGGCGTGGCCTCGGTCCACTACCCGGGACTCCCGGGACACCCGGGTCACGACGTGGCGCGGCGCCAGATGCGGGGGTTCGGAGGGGTGCTGTCGTTCGACCTCGAGGGTGGCAGCGACGTGCTGGCCCCCTTCCTGGGAGCGCTTCGCCTGGCGCACCGGGCCGCGAGCCTGGGTTCGGTGGCCACGCTGGTCGGCCCCCCGGCCACCACGAGCCACGTGGAACTCACCGCCGCCGAGCGGGCCACTGCCGGGATCCCCGAGACGCTGGTGCGCTACTCGGTAGGCATCGAGAACGCCGACGACCTGGAGGCCGACCTGGCCCAGGCCCTGGCCCGGA
>REBP01000090.1 GCA_007692665.1 Gemmatimonadales bacterium
GGAGGGCCGAACGCCGGACTCGGCTCCGTCCGGGTCAGCTCCGCCCGTCCAGCTGGACCCGCGGCCCGGCTCAGCTCCGTCCGGCCCGGCTCAGCTCGAGCAGTTCGGCATTCGTCCGGGTGCGCTTCATGACGCCGAGCAGTTCGGACATGGCGTCGCTCGGGCTCGTACCCACGAACTGCCGACGCATCGCCCGGGACAGCACCAGGGCCTCGTCGGAGAGGAGAAGCTCCTCGCGGCGGGTGGCCGAGGCGGTGATGTCGATGGCCGGGAAGATCCTCCGGTCCGCGATGTCCCGGGAGAGAACCAGTTCCGAGTTGCCCGTCCCCTTGAACTCCTCGAAGATCACCTGGTCCATGCGGGAGCCGGTGTCGACCAGGGCCGTGGCCACGATGGTCAGGGAGCCGCCGCCCGGGACCTTGCGGGCGCTTCCGAGCAGCCGTTTGGGGCGCTCGAGGGCGGTGGCATCGAGCCCCCCGGACAGGGTCCGGCCGCTTCCTTCGTCCACCTGGTTGTGGGCCCGGGCCAGGCGGGTGATGGAGTCCAGGATGATGACCACGTCCTGGCCCATCTCCACCAGCCTCCGTGCCCGCTCGATGGTGATTTCCGCCAGCGCGACATGACGATCCGGCGGAAAGTCGAAGGAGGAGGAAATGACCTCCCCGAAGCCGCACATCTCCATCTCGGTGATCTCCTCCGGACGCTCGTCGATGAGCAGGAGGAGAAGCGTGCAGTCCGGGTGGTTCCGGGTGACACCCTCGGCGACGCGCTGAAGGATCGTGGTCTTTCCGGCCTTGGCCGGTGCCACGATCATGGCGCGCTGACCCTTCCCGATGGGGCAGAACAGGTCGATGACCCGGTTCGTGTAGTCCGGTTGTCCACCGTGCCCCGAGATGTCGCACTCGAGGGTGAGCTGCTCGTCGGGATGGAGGGCGCCCATCCGATCGAAGACCGGGCGATTCCTGGCCTCCTCCGGATTCCGGTTGTTCACCAGGTCCAGGCGCTGGAGTGGGGGGGCTTTCCCGTTTCGGGGGCGCCCGCCCACGGTGCCCGAGAGTTCATCGCCCGTTCGGAGACCGAATCGGTTGATGAGCTTCCCGCTCACGTAGATGTCTTCGTTGGACGGGGTGTACCCCGCCTCCTTACGCCGAATAAAACCGGAGCCGCTGGAAAGCACTTCCAGCACACCGAGCCGTCGATCGTTCGTCACGGTCTCTCGGGGAGGATGGAACCTTGGAAGGCGGATCCCGAGGCATGATCGTGCGCCGGGCCTGCGCCGGAACCCCGGGGAGCGGATGGGGTTCCCGGAAAAGCAACTCCATCTACCCTACACTCCTTCGGCCTCGTGGACAAGAGGGAGCCCGCCGGAAGCCCTGCCCATGAAACCCCACCACCCACCCACGCGCCCCGACGACGAGGCTGACCCCTCCCCTGCCGACGAGCCCCTCGCCGGCCCCTGGAGCCGACTTCTCCTGGTTTCCACGCCCTTTGTCCTGCTGCTGGTGCTCTTCCTCCTGGACCGCTGGGTGAGGGGGTAGCAGCGCCCCCGCGCTCCGCCCGACTCCACCGCTCCCGCCCGGCCGGCCGGGTCACAGCCCCGTCGTCAGGCCGTTCGTCACCAGCATCCGCACCGCCTCGAGGTCGGGGGCGGGGGGCCGATCCTCCTCCAGCCGGGCGACCCGGTCGCGGATCCGGGCGTGGATCCGCTCCAGCGGCGCACTCGTCCGCAGGGGTCGCCGGAAGTCGATGCCCTGTGCCGCCGCGAGGAGCTCGGCCGCCACGACCCGCTCGAAGAGGTCCACGGAACGCAGCGCCTTCCGGGCCGCCGCCATCCCCATGGAGACATGGTCCTCCTGGCTCGCCGACGTGGAAACCGAATCCACCGACGCCGGGTGCGCGAGCACGCGCATCTCCGCCAGGAGGTCCACCACGGTGACCTGGAGAATCATGTAGCCGGAGCAGAGTCCCGGGTGGGGCGTCAGGAAGGCGGGAAGCCCGGAGAGGTCGGGGTTCAGCAGGCGCTCCAGGCGCCGCTCGCTCACCGAGGCCAGGTCCGTCATGGCGATGCACAGGAAGTCGAGGGCCTGGCTCACCACCTGGGCATGGAAGTTCCCGGCGCTCACGACCAGCTCCGCATCCGGGAAGATGAGCGGGTTGTCGGTGGCCGCGTTCGCTTCCCGCGCCAGGACCTCCTCGACGTAGCCCAGCACGCTCCGTCCGGCGCCGTGGACCTGGGGCATGCAGCGCAGGGAATACGCATCCTGGACCCGCAGGTCCCCGTGGCGGTGCGACTCGCGGATCTCGGACCCCTGCAGGAGATCCCGGAGGCGCCGGGCGCTCTCCACCTGCCCCGGGTGAGGCCTGGCGGCGTGGACCTCGGCGCGAAAGGCCTCCGGCGTTCCCCGGAGCGCTTCCAGCGTCATGGCCCCCGCCACCTCCAGCGACTCGAGGGCACGGCGGGCACGCATGAAGGCCAGGATGCCCAGGCCGGTGGTGGCCTGCGTCCCGTTGATGAGGGCGAGCCCCTCCTTGGCCTCGAGGACCAGGGGGTCCAGCCCTTCCTTTTCCAGAAACGGCCCGGCATCCACCGCCGTCGCCCCCCCGCCCTCTGCATCCGGAAGCCGGAGAAACGCTCCCTCGCCCATGAGGGGGAGGGCCATGTGGGCCAGGGGCGCAAGGTCCCCGCTGGCTCCCACCGACCCCGCCTCCGGAATGGCCGGGAGGAGGTCGCGGTTCAGAAACTCCACCAGCCGCTCCAGAACCTCCGTCCGGATCCCGGAGTGACCCCGGGCCAGGGCATTCGCACGCAGGACGAGCATGACCCGGACCGCCTCGGGGGGCAGGAGGGTCCCGGTCCCTGCCGCGTGGCTCCGCAGGAGGTTCCGCTGGAGGGCGACCTGGTCCCCGGGGGAGATCGCCACCTCGGCGAGCCGCCCGAATCCCGTGGTGACCCCGTACACGACCTCTCCCGACGCCACCTTCCGGACCACGAGTTCCCGCGACCGGCGCACCGCGTGCATCGCGGCCTCCCCGACCCGGACCCGGACCATCCCACCGCCCCGGCTCACGGCCTCGACCTGCTCCAGCGTCAGCGCGTGGCCGTCCAGCACGAGTTCGATGGGGTCTTCCGGCATCGGCACGCCTCTGCTGGCGAGGGGGGGGTGACGCAGGCGGATGCAGCAGCGGCCCGTCGCGGAGAATCCATCTCCACGAACGGGCCGCGAGCCGAGTGTGCTGCACGACAGCTGTGCTGCACGAGAGGCGCCGGTCGGAGTCGAACCGACGATCGAGGATTTGCAGTCCTCTGCCTTACCACTTGGCTACGGCGCCGAACGGAAAAGGGAAGGCCCCGACGCCCCAGGGCCGGGCCTCCCCTTGTCCGGGAGAGCGGGAAACCGGACTCGAACCGGCGACCCCCACCTTGGCAAGGTGGTGCTCTACCAACTGAGCTATTCCCGCATTCACTTTAGACCCCGGTGGGAAACCTCCGCCCGAGTCCAAATAGGCTACCCCGTCCGGGCCCACGTGTCAAGACTCCCCCGGCCGTTTCGGGACCCTCCCCGCGCGATGCGGCGACCCCCCGCGCCCTCTCCCCCTTCCACGGTTCTCGTGCACCGCTTCCGACGGTATCTTTGGGTCCTGCGCGTCCTGCACGTCCTTCGCGTCGTGCGCGACACGCCAGTGCGGCTCGCGTGCCGCTGGACGGAGTCCGCGCCCGGCTCCCCGTCCGGACCCCACCCTCACACTCGAACCCACCTGGAGCGGGCCTTCATGCCCTGCACCTCTCGCTGCACCGCCCGGATCCGTCGCGGCCCGGCGCCCTCCCGTCCCTCGGTGGCGGTCTTCGGGGGGCTCGCCCTGGCCCTCTCCACCCTCGTCCCCCCGGGAGCGCTGGAGGGCCAGCACACAGGCGACCTCGTCATCCCCCGGGGCGCGATCCTCGTGGAGGCCTTCGGGCTCTTCTCCCAGGCCGCCGAGCGCTTCGAGGCAGGAGGCCGGGTCCCCCTGGGTGTCGGGGCCTTCGATACGGGACTCGACCCCGCACGCTTCCCGGCCCTCGAGGCGGAGGAGGCCGTGCTCCGCACGCTGGTGGCGGACCCCTCCCTCGCCCTCCGCGCCGGCAGGTTCCGGAGCGTGCTCGAGATGAACGAGCAGCGCGTCCCGCTCCGCGTGGGGTACGGGCTCATGGACCGGCTCACCGTCGGGGTCACGGTGCCCCTCGTTCGCCGCCGCATGGACGCCCATCTCCAGGCCACGGGCGCCGGGGCCAACGTCGGCCAGAATCCGGCTGACTACAGCGGGACGGCCGCCGCCGTGGCCACGTTCCGGAGTGACGCCGCCGCTTCGCTCCAGGCCCTCCGGACCCGCGTGAACGAGCGTTGTGACGCGGAGGGCCCCTCGTCGGAGGCCTGCCTCGCAGGGCGCGCAGCCGAGTCGCGGGTCGGCGACTTCCTGGGTCAGCTGAACGAGGCCTGGGACACCCTCGACCTCTTCCCGCTGGTGGGCTCGACGGCGGGGGGCACGCTCCGGGCCCGCTGGACAGCGGCGCAGACCGACCTGGAGGCGTGGAACGTGGACGGTCCGGAAACCCTTCCGCTGGCCGTCCGGACCTCCCCTTCGACGCTCCGGCAGCAGCTCTCGGATCCCGTCTGGGGGGACGAGGGGTTCCCTGTCACCACCCCCGACGCCTTTCTCGTTCTGGGGGATGTGGAGATCCATGCCGTCCTCGGGCTCTTCGGCCAGGGCGCCTCGCAGGCGGGGGGGTCCCTCCCTGCCGAAGGCTTCCGGGTGCGAAGCGCCGTGGAGGGAACGCTTCGCCTGGCCACCGGGGTGGTGGATTCCTTCGCCGTCGTCACGCCCTCGGCGCCGCTGGCGGGGCACGGCGGTCTCGGGGTGCGGTGGGTCACCGACCTCCTCGTCGGCGAGCGGGCCGGCGTCCTCGTGGACCTGGGCTGGCAGGCGTTCTCCGAGGGCGAGGGGCGCATGCTGGCCTTCGACCCCGACAACGCGTGGAATCCCGACCTCGCCCGTGTGACCGCGCGGGGGACGCCGGGGGACCGGCTGCGCCTCGCCGTGACCCCCCGCTTCATCGTGGTTCCGGGGCTGTCGCTGGGCGCCGGCGTCGAGGTGATTCGCACCGGCGAAGGCCGGTGGACCGCCACCGCCACCGGTCAGCCCGGGGGTCAGCTCGCCCCGGAGCGCATGATCCCGTCGTGGAGCTCGCAGCAGGGCGTCGTCGAGCTCCGGTTCGCCGGGTGGGAGGAGCCCCTGGTCGGCGGCCTTCCCTTCCCCGTCGAGCTCTCCGTGCGGGGGGTGGCCGCGCTGAGCGGGTCGGGGGGCGCCCCGGTGGAACGCCGCCTCGAGATGGGCGCGCGGGTCCTCCGGCGTCGCTGACCGGCGTCGCGGACCGGCGTCGCGGACCGGCGTCGCGAGACCGGCGTCGGGCTCAGGAGCCCACCAGCAGCTCCCCGGCATGCCGCCGCGACGTCTCGGACTCGGGGTCGCCCCCGAGCATCCGCGCGATCTCGAGGACCCGTTCGTCGCCGTCGAGGGGGGTGACCCGCGTGGCCGCCACCCCCTCCTCCTCCACCTTCTCGACCCGAAAGTGTCGGGAGCCCCTGGCCGCCACCTGCGGCAGGTGGGTGATGACGAAGACCTGGTGGTGTTCGGCCACCCGTGCCAGCTTCCGCCCCACCGCCACCGCCACCGTCCCCCCGATCCCGGCGTCCACCTCGTCGAACACGAGCGTGGGCACCCGGTCCACCCGGGCGAGGATCGTCTTCAGGGCGAGCATGACGCGGGACAGTTCCCCCCCCGACGCGATCTTCGCCAGCTCGGCGGGCTCGAACCCGGGGTTGAGGGACGCCAGGAACCGGACCCGCTCCCGCCCCCCCGCCCCCACGACGGGGCGAGGCTCCAGGGCCACCTCGAAGCGCGCACCGGGCATCCCCAGCTCGGGGAGCAGCTCCCGGACCTCCGCCGCCAGCCGCTCGGCGCCCGCCGCCCGCAGGGCGGTGAGGGCCGCGGCCTCCTCCTCGAGGGCGGCCTGCGCCTGGGCCACGGCCCGGTCCAGCGCCCCCCGTGCCCGTTCGGCCCCGTCGAGCTCGTCAAGCTCCCGGGCCATGCCTTCGGCGGCAGCCCGGACGTCGGAGAGCGAGGGACCGAACTTCCGCTTGAGGCGGTGAAGCGCGTCCGAGCGCTCGCGGAGCGTCTCCGCGCGGCGCGGGTCCACCTCCACCTCGGAGGCATAGCTCCCGGCGCTCCGACCGGCCTCCGTGACCTGGTGAAACGCGCTCTCCACGAGATCACGGAGTTCGGCGAGGCCCGGGTCCAGGCGGACCAGCCGGACCAGCCGGTCCCGGGCCTGGGCCAGGATCTCCGACGCCGCCCCCTCCCCGGCATAGAGTGCCTCGTGGACTGCCGACGCCTCCCCGGCGAGTTCCTCCGCGTGGTCGGCCCGGGAGAGCTCCTCCTCCACGCGGGTGTCCTCCGCCTCCTCCGGAGAGACGCTCCGGATCTCCTCCAGCTGGAACCGGAGAAAATCCGCGCGCTGCTCCAGTTCGCGGGTGCGGGCATCCCGGGCCTCCAGCTCCGCCTGGAGCCGGGAAAGCTCCTGGTGGCGACGGCGGACCCGACCCGCAGCCCCGGCGGCCTCGGCGTGGGCGTCCAGGATCGTCCGCTGCTCGTCGGGGTCCAGCAGGGTCTGGTGGTCATGCTGGCCGTGGAGGTCGACAAGGGCCCGCCCGAAACTGCCGAGAACCCCTGCCGTGGCCGGAGACCCGTTGATCCAGGCCCGGTTTCGACCCTCCCGCTGCACTTCCCGGCGGAGGAGAAGGAGGCCGTCCTCGTCGGGGAGCCCCTGGAGTTCGAGCTGCTCATGCAGTTCGGGAAGCTCCGAGATGTCGAAGACCGCCTCCACCAGCGCACGGTCCGCCCCCACCCGCACGGCCTCCGAGGAGGCCCGTTCTCCCAGCAGCAGGGAGAGCCCGCCCACCAGGATGGACTTCCCCGCCCCGGTCTCCCCGGTCAGGACGTTCAGACCCGGTTCGAGGCGGAGGGTAAGGTCACGGAGGACGGCCAGGTCCCGGATGCGCAGTTCGAGGAGCATCTGGAAAGATGGTGGAAGTCCCGGGGCCCGGCCATGGGGATGCAGGCCCGCTCGGCCGACAGGAACCCCCGTCAGCCACCTGCCCTGCCTGCGCGCGGACGGTGGGGCGAGGGGCCCTCAGATCGCCCAGTTCAGCTTGCGCCGGAGGGTCTGGAAGAAGGTCTGCCCCGGGAACCGGACCAGGCGCACGCGATGCGCGCCCTTCTGCACGATGACCCGGTCGTCGGGGGCCAGCGGCACCGCCTCCTGCCCGTCCGCCGTGATGACCAGTTCCTCGGCCCGGTCGAAGGCGTGGAGGGTGAGCCGCGTCTCCGCCGGGAGCACCAGGGGGCGCATGGCCATGGTGTGGGGGGAGATGGGTGTGACCACGAGCCCGTCCATGCTGGGGAAGAGCACCGGCCCCCCCGCCGACAGGGAATACGCCGTGGACCCGGTGGGGGTGGAGACGATGACCCCGTCGCCGGAGAAGCTGCCGATGGAATCCAGCTCTCCATCCGGGCCGACGGCCATCTCCAGGCGGACCACCCGGGCCACGCCGCCCTTGTGGAGCACCAGGTCGTTCAGGGCCTGCACCCGGGCGCGCTCCCGGCCGTCCGCCCCGAAGACCACGCCCTCCAGGGTGAACCGGTCGTCCAGCAGCACGTTGCCGTCGAGAACCGCCTCGAGGCCGGTGGCGGCGTCCTCGGCGCCCACGGCGGTGAGAAACCCGAGGTGCCCGAGGTTCACCCCGAGCACCGGGATCCCCGGTTCGCGCGTCCCGGCCGGATCGCCGGCGGCCATGACCATGCGGGCGCCCCGGAGAAGGGTGCCATCGCCGCCCAGCGTGACGAGGAGGTCCACGTCGGGAATCTGGCGAAGGGACCGGCAGGCGAGCCCCGCCGGCGCCGGGATGCCGACCTCCAGCTCGAGTTCGAGCCCGCGACGCTCGACAACCTCCGCCACGGCCTGAACGGCCGCGGTGACCTCGGGCGTGTGCCCGCGACCGACGAGACCGATGCGCCGGATCGGGCCGGTGGCGGTGGTCGCGCCGGGGGTGGTCGTCACGCCGGGGAAGGGCCGTCGCCGGGTGCGCCCGGGCCCGCCGCCGCGTGGGCGCCGCCCAGGGCTCCGTTCCGGCTCTCGCCTGCGCCCCGCCCACGCAGGAGTCGTTGCGTCCGCGCGATGATGCCGTCCACATCCAGCCCCGCATCCTTCAGCAGGACCTTCCTCGAGCCGTGTTCGATGAACGCGTCCGGGAGCCCCAGCGTCCCCATGCGCTCCGGCACCGGGAGGCCGGGATCGTCCAGGATCTCGCGGGTCAGGAAGGCCCCGAACCCGTTGACGACGGTCCCTTCCTCGAGGGTGAGGACGGCCCGGTGCTCGACCAGGATCCGCCCCAGGAGCTCGCGGTCGTAGGGCTTCAGGAACCGGCAGTTCACCACCGACGCCTCGATCCCCTCTTCGGCCAGGCGCGCGGCGGCCTCCATGGCGGGGAGCACCATGGTTCCCACGGCGAGAAGCGCCACGTCGGAGCCTTGACGGAGCTGTTCCCAACGGCCTCGCTCCACCCCGGGAATGTCGGCCAGGGCCGGGACCTCGGCGGGGACGGCGTCGCGGGGGTACCGGATCGAGAAGGGCGCGTCGTTCGTCTCGAGGGCGTGGCGCAGGAGGGCCAGCATCTCGGTGCCGTCCTTGGGCGCGGTGACGACCATGCCGGGGATGCCCAGCATGTAGCTCAGGTCCAGCGCCCCGTGGTGGGTGGGGCCGTCCTCGCCGGCGATGCCCGCCCGGTCCAGGCAGAAGACCACCGGCAGGTTCTGGAGCGCCACGTCGTGGACGATGTTGTCGTAGCCGCGCTGCAGGAAGGTGGAGTAGATGGCCACCACAGGCTTGACCCCCCGGGTGGCGAGGCCCGCCGCGAAGGTCACGCCGTGACCCTCGGCGATGCCGACGTCGAAGTGCCGGGAGGGAAAGGCGCGGTCGAAGATGTCGGTGCTGGTGCCGCCGGGCATGCCGGCGGTGATGGCGACGATGCGGTCGTCCTCGCGGGCGAGCTGGGTCAGTCCCTCGCCGAAGACCTGCTGGTAGCGGGGGAGGCCGGCGACCTTCTTCGGGCCGGCGCCGGTGACCTTGTCGAAGGGCCCGGAGGCGTGCCACTTGACCGGGTCGGCCTCGGCGGGTGCGTACCCCTGGCCCTTGTTCGTCACCACGTGGACCAGGAGGGGGCCCTCCATGTCGCGGACACGCTCGAAGGTGTCCAGCAGGGCGTCCAGGTCGTGGCCGTCCACCGGCCCCACGTAGCGGAAGCCGAGCTCCTCGAAGAGCATGCCGGGGACGAGGAGGTGCTTGACCGACTCCTCGACACGCCCCGCAACGGCCTCCATGACCCCGGTGAGCGACCGCGGCCCCTTCCGGAGGAGCGACTTCACCTGGTCCCGCACCCGGTCGTACACGGGGTTCGTGAGGACCGAGGTGAGGTACTTGTTCATGGCCCCGACATTGGGGGCGATGGACATGTCGTTGTCGTTCAGGACCACGATGAAGTCGCGGTCGGTGTGGCCGGCGTTGTTCAGCGCCTCGTAGGCGAGGCCGCATCCCATGGCGCCGTCGCCGATGATGGCGACGACCTTCTCGTCGCCGCCCATGACGTCGCGGGCGGCGGCCATGCCCAGCGCCGCCGAGATGGAGGTGGCGGCGTGGCCGGCGCCGAAGGTGTCGTACTCGGATTCATCACGGCGGAGGAAGGGGGAGAGCCCGCGGTACTGGCGGATCGTCGGGAAGCGATCATTCCGGCCGGTGAGGATCTTGTGGATGTAGGCCTGGTGACCCGTGTCCCACACCAGCTTGTCCTTCGGCGTCTCGAAGGCGTAGTGGAGCGCCACCGTGAGGTCGGCGACCCCGAGGCTCGCGCCGAAGTGGCCCCCGATGCCGGCGACAACGTCGATGTGCCGGTCCCGGAGTTCCCGGACCAGGGCCCTCAGTTCGTCGCGGGAGAAATCGCGGATGTCCGCGGGCCCCTGGATATGGTCAAGTCGTGCCACGCCTGTCGTCTCCTGTAGTGCTGCCACTGCGAGCGGTTCATGCCGGCGAACAAGATACCACATCCGGGGCCGGAGCGCCGCTCTCCCGTGCGGGCGGGGGGGGCGACCCTGCGCCGGCGCGGCAGGCGACCTTCGGATGCCACCGCGTCTACCCGGGCAACGCCTCAGCGATCCCGTTCCACCACGTACCGGGCCAGCGCGACCAGGGCCGGCGACGCGACCCCGCCGTCGGCGAGGGCCTCGATCGCCTCCGCCACCAGCTTCCGGGCCTCGGCTCGGGCCCCCTCCACGCCCAGGTGACGCACGTAGGTGGACTTGTCGAGGGTGGCATCGGACGGGTTCTTTCCCAGCGCCTCGGCGCTGGCCGTGGCATCCAGGATGTCGTCGGCCACCTGGAAGGCGAGGCCGATGGCCCGACCGTAGGCCTCGAGGGCCGCGAGGCGGGAGACCGGAGCCCGGGCGGCCAGCGCCCCCATGCGAAGGGACGCGGTGAGGAGGGCGCCGGTCTTGGCCCGGTGGAGCGCATCCAGCTCCTCCAGCCCCAGCGCCCTCCCTTCTCCCTCCAGGTCCAGCGCCTGCCCGCCCACCATCCCGCCGGCGCCGGCGGCGCGGGCGAGCGTCCGGAGAAGTTCCCGCCGATCCGGGTCGGGGAGGTTCATGCGGCCGGACGCCTCCCAGACCTCCAGTCCCGCCGCGGGGATGAGGGCGGCCCCGCCCAGCGTCGTGGCTTCCTCCCCCCAGGTCATGTGGGGCGTGGGAAGGCCTCGCCGGAGCGGCGCATTGTCCATGGAGGGGAGATCGTCGTGCATGAGGGAATAGGCATGAACCAGTTCCAGCGATGCGGCCACGGCGTAGATCGCCTCGTCGCCCGCCTCCCCGGCCGTCTCCCCAGCGGCCGCGTCGGCCGCCTGCGCCTCGACTGCGGACGCCCGCCAGGCCTCTACGCAGAGAATCGGCCGAAGGCGCTTTCCCCCGGTGGTCACGCCCTGGCGCACGGGTCCGCGAAGTGCCGCGTCCAACCGGGGCAGGACGCGCCCGAGCGCCGCCTCGAGAGCCACCTCCACCCGTGCTCGCTCGGCGTGGAGAAACCTGTCCAGGTCGAACGAGGGCTGCGCCTTCGCCTCCGATGCCGAGTTCATGCGTCCCCGATCCCTTCGCCCTCGAACCGCCGGGTGCGGGTGTCGCCCTCTCCGCCCACCAGCTCTTCCACGCGGAGCTCCGCGCGGGCGAGAAGAGCCTCCGCCTCGCGGATGTGACGCACGCCCTCCTCGAAGAGCGCGAGTCCGGCCTCGAGTTCGGCCTCGCCGCCCTCGAGCTGGGCGACGATCTCGTCCAGGCGGCGGAGGCGGGTCTCGAGGGACGGTTCCTCGGACGCGCCGGTGTCGGAGGCGCCGGTGTCGGTGAGGTCGGGACTGCGGTTCTGTTCGCGGGTCATGTGGGGTCGGCAGTGTTGGGGTCGGCAGTGGTCAGCGTCGGGTCGGGGGTCGCGCTCCCGGGGGCTGCGCGGTCCAGGGGGTCCTTCTCGATGCCGGTGACGCGGCACGCCACGAGGCTGTCGACGAGGCGAAGGGAGAAGTCGGGGTGGGCCCGGAAGTCGTCGGCGGTGCGGAGCACGCGTCCCTCCGGACTCCGGGGCACGGCGTATCCTCGGCGCAGGGTGGAGAGAGGCGACAGGGCTTCCACCCGGGCCGCCAGCGTGGCGAGCCGGTCGCGGCGGCGGGCCACACGCTCCCGGGCCGCGCGTTCCATGCGCTCCCCCAGGCGATCCAGCGCCGCCCGCCGAGGCTCGAGGAGGCGCACGATGCCCCGGTCGAGCCGGTTTCCGGCCCGCTCCAGGCGCAGGCGGCGGCGCTCCACCTGTCCGCGAAGCCCGCGGGCCAGGCGGGGGCGGATCCGGGTGAGGACGTCGAGGAGGGCGGCGCCGTCGCGCACTGCCGCCTCGGCGGCCGCCGACGGCGTGGGCGCGCGGAAGTCCGCCACCAGGTCCGCGAGGGTCACGTCGGTCTCGTGGCCCACGGCGGAGATCACCGGAACCGGCGACGCGGCGATGGCGCGGAGCACCGGCTCCTCGTTGAAGGCCCAGAGGTCCTCGATGGAGCCGCCCCCCCGCCCCACGATGATGACGTCCACCTCGCCCGAGGCGGCGAGAATCCGGAGGGCTTCGGCCACTTCGGCGGACGCCCCCTCCCCCTGCACCCGGGCCCCCCGGAGGAGCACCCGGGTCCAGGGCGCCCGCCGGCGGATCACCGACAGGATGTCCCGGAAGGCGGCGCCGGTGGGCGAGGTCACCACCCCCACCGTCCGCGGGAAGCGCGGAAGGGGGCGTTTTCGGGCCGGGTCCAGGAGCCCCTCGGCCTCGAACTGCTTCCGGAGCCGCTCGAAGGCGAGCTTCCAGAGCCCCTCCTCCCCCTCGCCCGCAAGCTCCCGGACCACGAACTGGGTCTCCCCCCGGGCCTCGTAGAGCGTCACGGTGCCGTGGACCCGGACCTTCATTCCCTCGTCGGGATCCATGGGGAGGCGGGAGGCCGCCGGGCGCCACATGACGCAGCGCAGCTGGGCGCGGTCGTCCTTGAGCGTGAAATAGCAGTGCCCGGAGCGGGCCCGGGTCCAGTTCGCCACCTCGCCGGAGATCCAGAGCGCCGGGAGCGTGTCCTCGAGGAGGGCCCGGAGCGCCGAGTTGATCTCGGAGACCGTCCAGACCTGGGGAGCCGGTACCGGCTCCGGGCCAGCAGCGGGCTCCGGGTCTGCGGCGGCGGCGCTGAAGAGGTCCAGCTCCGTGTCCTCTTCGCTCACGCGGGGTCCGTCCCGGCGCCGGATGCGGGGTCTGCCGCGGAAGCCGTCCCGGCCCCGCTCTCCTGCCGGATGGATTCGGCCGCCTGCACCGTGTTCGACAGGAGCGTGGCGATGGTCATGGGTCCGACCCCGCCGGGCACCGGGGTGATGGCGCCTGCGACCTCCCGGACGCCGTCAAAGTCCACGTCGCCCACCAGGCGGTACCCGCGCTCGGTGGAAGCGTCCTCCACCCGGTTCACCCCCACGTCCACGACCACGGCGCCGGGCCTGACCATGTCGGCGGTGACGGTCCCGGGTCGGCCGACCGCGACGATGAGGATGTCGGCCAGCCGCGTCACGGCGCCGAGGTCCGGTGTCCGCGAATGCGCGATGGTCACCGTCGCATCCCCCCCCTTCCCCCTTCGCAGGAGCAGCGAAGCCATGGGCCGCCCCACGATGTTCGACCGGCCCACGATGACCACGTGCTTCCCCGCCGGATCGTGCCCGGCACGGAGGAGGAGTTCCACGATGCCCCGGGGCGTGCAGGGGGCGAGCACGTCGGTGGCGCCCACCGCCAGGCGTCCCACGTTCACCGGGTGGAATCCGTCCACGTCCTTTTCGGGAAGGATGGCCTCGAGAATCGCGGTCTCGTCCACGTGGCGGGGGAGCGGAAGCTGCACCAGGATCCCGTGGATGCCGGGATCGGCGTTCAGCCCCTCCACGACGCCGAGGAGTTCGTCGTGGGAGACGTCTTCCGGGAGGTCGATCTGGCGCGAGTGGATGCCCACTTCCACGGCGGCCCGGTTCTTCATGCCCACGTAGGCGCGGCTCGCCGGGTCATCGCCCACGAGGACGGTGGCGAGCCCGGGGACCTGCCCTTCCGGCAGCCGGGCCACCTGCGCCTTCAGCTCGGCCCGGAGGGTGCGGGCAACGTCGGTTCCTGAAATGATTTCCGCCGGCATGGCGGTCAGCTCCTGTCTGGGGTGTTCGGCTGGGGGTCCGGCCGGGGGTCCCGGCTGGTGCTATCGGGCGAAGTCCACGGCCCGGGTCTCGCGGATCACCACGACCTTGATCTGGCCGGGGTACTGCAGTTCCTCCTCGAAGCGCCGGGCCACCCGCTCGGAAATGCGCGACATCTCCTCGTCGGAGACCTTGTCGGGCTCCACCATGACCCGGACCTCGCGGCCGGCCTGAACGGCGAAGCAGCGCTCCACCCCGGGGTACTCGAGGGCGATGGCCTCCAGCCGCTCGAGCCGCTTCACGTAGGTCTCGAACATCTCCCGGCGGGCGCCGGGCCGGGACCCGGAAATGGCGTCGGCGGCGGTGACCAGGAAGGCCTCCACGAACCGGTGGGGCTCCTCGTCGTGGTGGGCCCGGATGGCGTTCAGGACCACGTCGGGCTCGCCGTGCTTCGTGCAGAGGGCGTGGCCCAGCTCCACGTGCGTGCCCTCGTGGTCGTGGGTCATCCCCTTCCCCACGTCGTGCAGGAGCCCGGCGCGCTTGGCGAGCTGGATGTCGGCCCCGAGTTCGGCGGCCATCATCCCCGCCAGCCGGGCCACTTCCTTCGAATGCGTGAGCTGGTTCTGGCCGTACGAGGTGCGGAAGCGCAGTCGCCCCAGGACCTTCACCACCTCGGGGTGGACCCCGTGGATGCCCAGGTCGTAGAGGGCCTGCTCCGCGGCCTCGCGCATGCCGTCCTCCACCTCGGACCGGGACTTCTCCACCACCTCCTCGATGCGGCCCGGGTGGATCCGGCCGTCCTCGATGAGCTTCTCCATGGCGATGCGCGCGATCTCGCGGCGCACCGGGTCGAAGCCGGAGAGGACCACCGCCTCGGGGGTGTCGTCGATGATCACGTCGATCCCCGTGGCCTGCTCGAACGCCCGGATGTTCCGTCCCTCGCGCCCGATGATGCGGCCCTTCATGTCGTCGGAGGGGAGCTGGACCGCCGACACCGTGGCCTGCTGGGTCTCCTCGGCGGCCATGCGCTGGATGGCAAGCGCGATGATCTTCTTCGCCTCCCGCTGGGCATCCCGCTGGGCCTCCTCCCGGATCTCCCGGAGCTTGTGGGCCGCCTCGGCCCGGGCCTCGTCCTCGAGTTCGGCGTTCAGGCGCTGCAGGGCTTCGGCGGAGGTGAGCCCGGCCAGCGACTCGATCCGTGCACGGGCCTCCGCCTCGGACGAATCCACGACCTTCTCCCTCGCATCCAGGAGACCCTCCCGGACGCGCAGGGCATCGGCCCGCGCCTCCTGCCCCGAATCCCGTTCGTTCAGCAGGTCGAACTTCCGGTCCAGGGCGTCGGAGCGCTCCTCCATGCGACGTTCGGCCCGCTCCACCTCCTCCCGGCGCCGGGCCTCCTCCCGCTCCCAGTTCTCACGGAGGCGGACGGCCTCCTCCCGACCGGAGAGTTCCCCGGCCTTCCGAAGGGTCTCGGCCTCCTCCTTCGCGCGCTCGATGATCCTCCCGGCCTCGTCCCGGCCCTCGGCGCGCTCCTGCTCGCGGCGGGTCAGTTCACGGCGGCGGCCCAGCACATGGCCAAGCACCAGGCCGATGAGCAGGGCAACCACCGCGGCGACCGCCAGTGCCAGCGGGGAATCCATGTAAGCTCTCCAGAATCGGGCAGGTCGAAGTGCCCGAGAATATTCTCAGGGGTAGGGTTCCATCGCAGGATGGAGACTCAGAATAGGAACCTCGGCCCCCCGGGGGCAAGCGAAGCCCTCCACCCGTCACGAATCCCCCAGCTCCTCCTCGATGCGCCGGGCCAGGTTCGTCGAGCGGGACGCCACTTCCTTGCGGAGGCGATCCAGCTCCTCCCGGGTCTCGAAGTACCGGTCCGTCATGGCGAGGGCGGCAAGGATCACGGCCCGGTGGCCCTCCACCAGTCCCGACATCTCGCGGATCTCGCGGATGCGCTGGTCCAGGAAGGCGGCGCAGGCCCGTGTGTACTCCGGGTCCGCGGAGGAGCGGAGGACATGTTCCTCGCCGGCAATCCGCACCGTCACCGTGCTCTTCTTCGGGGCCTCGCTCACGATTGCTCCTCCATGAACCGAATCCGCGCCAGGAGCCGGTCCACCCCCTCCCGGCTCTCCTCGATGCGCTCCCGCAGCTCCGCGTTCTCCGCAACCAGCTCGCGGCTTGCCCGCTGGAGGTCGGCGGGGTCCACATCGCCCTTCGTGAAGCGGCGAAGGAGCGTTTCCACCTCGGTCACCCGGACCTCGGCGCGCTCGCTCCGTTCCCGAAGTGCCTCGACCTCCGCGAGCAGCCGCCCCACCGCGCCCTCGAGGCGAAGCAGCGCCTGTCGCTCGACCGTCTCACCCTCCCCGGATGCGGACACCGATCTCCTCCCTGAGCGCTCGAGTCACCTGTTCCATGGCTCCATCCACCTCCGTATCGGTGAGGGAGCGTCCGTCGGCGCGGAACCGGAGGCGGATCGCGATGGACCGCATCCCCGGCTCGACGCCCTTCCCCATGTAGACGTCGAAGATCTCCACGCCTCGAAGGAGCGAACCCCCGTTCGACCGTGCCAGCGCCACCACCTTCGCGGCGGGGAGCGGGTCCGGCACGAGGAGGGCCAGGTCGCGCTCTACCCCGGGGTGGGTCGGAAGCGACCGAACCCTCGGGATCGGGCGAGGTGCCGGCTCCACGGGAAGCGTGATCTCGAGGCCCCACACGGCCCCCGCCCAGGGGGGCAGGTCCAGCCGGGCTGGATCCACACGTCCCCCCGTGCCCACCACCGCTCCGGTGGCATCCACGACCTCGAACACCTCCCCCGCCACGAACCCCGGCGCCGAGCCGCCCCCGGCCAGGGGGCGGACCGCGTGGCCGTTCGCGGTCGCGTGAGCCGCCGTGCCGCCTGCCGCGTCCCCCGGGACCAGCCCTCCGATGGCCTCCGTCAGCCCCTTCAGTTCCCACGCATCCACCGCGCCGGCGTCACCGGTCCAGTGCCCCGGGGCCCGGCTCCCGTGAAGCACGAGGGCCAGGTGCGTCCGTTCCGAGGGGAGCGCCCCGGCCTCCGCGGACGACCGGAAGACCGTCCCCAGCTCGAAGAGCCGAACGTCGCGATTTCCCCGGGCCAGGTTGTATTCAACGCGGCGAAGGAGGGCCGGCACGAGGGCGCTCCGTAGCCACCCCTCCTCGGCCGAGACCGGGTTCATGACCGCCACCTCCCCTTCCCCGCGGGGGGCGAAGGCCGGCGTCTGCGCCTCGAGAAGCCCCCGCCCCGACAGAAAGGACCGGAGCCCGTCCTCCAGCGCGAAGAGGGGGTGATCCGGCACCGTGCCCGGGCGGTACGGCGCGAGGGCGTCGGGGAAGCGGTCGTACCCGTGCCGCCGGGCGATCTCCTCGATGAGGTCCACCTCCCGGGTCACGTCCCAGCTCCGCCATCCGGGCACCTCCACCTCCAGCATCTCGGCATCATGCTGCTCCACCCCGAAACCCAGCGGCGTCAGGAGTCCCCTGACCTGGTCGGCGTCGAAGGGAATGCCGAGGAGCCGCGCGATGCGGGGGATGCGAAGGGGCACGCGGGGCCGATCGGACCGGGCCGCGCCCGCGTCCAGTACCGGGCCCTCGGGGGTGCCGCCTGCGGTGGCGACGACGAGGTCGGCACAGCGCCGGAGTGCCCGCTCGAGGCCGTCGGGGTCCACGCCCCGCTCGAACCGGTACGAGGCGTCGGTGGAGAGGCCCAGCGCCTTCCGGGTCGCCCGGATGGGCCCCGGCGCGAAGAGCGCGCACTCGAGAAGGATGTCCGTGGTGCCCGCCGAGACCTCCGAAGCCTCGCCGCCCATGACCCCGGCCACCGCCAGGGGCGTATCGGCATCGCAGATCGCGAGCATGTCCGGGGTCAGCTTCCGCTCCACCCCGTCCAGCGTCCGGAGGGTCTCGCCGTCGCGGGCGCGGCGCACGACGATCTCCCCGCCCCCGATGCGCGCCAGGTCGAAGGCGTGCAGGGGCTGCCCCGTCTCGAGGAGGACGTAGTTCGTCACGTCCACCACGTTGTTGATGGGCCGGGCGCCCACGGCCCGGAGCCTGGCCTGGAGCCAGGCCGGCGAGGGACCCACGCGGATCCCGCGGATCACGAGCCCCAGGTACCGCGGGCACCGTTCCAGGTCCTCGATCCGTACGGCGACACCCGGCTCGCCACCGCCGGCGGCTGGTCCTGCCTCCGCCGGGAGGCCGCCCTCGGCGCCCTCCCCGGCCTGGCCGCCCTCCAACGCCTGGCTCGCGCCCCCCGGCACCGGGGGCTCCACCAGGGACGCGTCCCCTCCCTTCGCCAGCTCCCGGGCGATGCCCCGGTGCGACAGGAGGTCCGGCCGGTTCGAGGTGACTTCCACATCGAGTCGGACATCGTCCAGTCCCAGCGTCCCCACCAGCGGGGCGCCGGGCTGTACCGACGGATCTGCGGGGTCCAGGCGGAGCTCCATGAGCCCGTCCTTGCCGCGGCCCAGCCCGAGTTCGATCTCGGAGCAGAGCATCCCCTCCGACACTTCGCCGCGGAGCTTCGCCTTTCGGATCTGCATGCCCCCGGGGAGCGTGGCCCCCACAGGAGCGAGCGGATACCATGCTCCGGCCTCCA
Organism: Gemmatimonadales bacterium; assembly: GCA_007692665.1. GTDB lineage: Bacteria > Gemmatimonadota > Gemmatimonadetes > Longimicrobiales > Gaopeijiaceae > SKNW01. The sequence continues at coordinate 18,473 of REBP01000090.1, forward strand.
CGTTGGGGGCGCCGCACACCACCTGCACGATGCCCGCGCCCCCATCCACCTGGCAGACCCGGAGCCGATCCGCGTTCGGGTGGGGGCGGACTTCGGTGACCTTCGCCACGACGATGCCATCCAGCCCCTCGGAGAGACGCTGAATGTCCTCCACCGGGAATCCCAGCGCGGTGAGGCGCTCGGCGAGGGCGTCCGGCGTGCCCTCGAGGTCCGGAGCCAGGGACTGGAGCCAGCGGTAGGAGATGTTCATCGGTCGGCGAACTGGCTGAGGAAGCGGACGTCGTTCTCGAAGAAGGCCCGGATGTCCGGGATCCCGTACTTGAGCATGCCGATGCGTCCGGGGCCCATGCCGAAGGCGAAGCCCGTGTAGCGCTCGGGGTCGATGCCGCAGGCCTCGAAGACGGCGGGGTCCACCATGCCGGCGCCCATGATCTCGAGCCAGTCGGTCTCCCGCTCCACCCCGTCTTCGTCGGTGTAGACCCGCTTCACGTCCACCTCGGCGGAGGGCTCGGTGAAGGGGAAGAAGGAGGGCCGGAAGCGGATCTGGGTGCCCGGTCCCCAGTAGCGCCGGGCGAACTCGGCGAGGGTCGCCTTCAGGTCGACGAAGGAGATGCCCTCGTCCACGACGAGACCCTCGAGCTGGAGGAAGGCGGGCGCGTGGGTAGGGTCGTAGGTGTCCCTCCGGTAGACCATGCCCGGCGCGAGGATGCGGATGGGCGGCTCGTGGTCCTGCATCACCCGGACCTGAACCGGCGAGGTGTGGCTCCGGAGGAGATTCCCGCCCTTCAGGTAGAGCGTGTCCTGTTCATCGGCCGCCGGATGGTCCAGGGGCGTGTTCAGGGCCTCGAAGTTGTACCACTCGGTCTCGGCCTCGGGACCCCGGGCGCGGGTGAAGCCCATGCCGCGGAAGATCTCCCAGAGTTCGTCCACGACCAGCGTGATGGGGTGCCGACCGCCGGGAAAGGTCGTGCGCCCCGGAAGGGTGAGATCGAGAACGCCGCGCCGGGTCCCTGGCCCCTGGCCCCCGTCGCCCGCGGGGGAGCTGCCGGTCCTGTCCCGGACGGGTGCAGCGGGCCCCGCTTCGTTTCCGCTGCCCGTCCCCGCAAACTCACCCGCCCGGGCGTCGAGCGCCTCCTCCAGGGCGGCCTTCACGCGATTGGCCTCCGCCCCGAGCGCCGGCCGATCCTCCGCGGGGATCTCTCCGACGCGACGGAGCACCCCGGAGATGCGCCCCTCCTTCCTTCCGAGGTAACGCACACGAACGGTCTCGAGTTCTCCGGGGCCGGAGGCGTCAGACACCGCGGACAGGGCCTCGTCGCCGAGGGCATGGAGCGCGTCGATCAGGGATTGGGTCCCGCTCATACCTCGAGCCTTCGGTTGATGGGGGGTGAGCGCCGCAGCCGCGCACCGCGGTCTCGCGCGGCGAGGCATGCGCCGAGCCATGCGGTGAGCCATGCGGCCAGGGTGGCGCAGGCCCCGAGACGCGTTCTGCGGGGCGCGGAGCAGCCCGTATTCTAAGCCCTGCCGGCCGCGCCCGTACAGTCCCGGACCCCTGCAGCCCGAAGATTCCCCGTCGCTGGCGACGCGGGGAGCGGCCGACCAACGCACACGAGGCCTCCGGGACGAACCCGGAAGCCTCGGTGTGGACCTCACGTTCGGACGCCGGGCCAGAGACCCGGCGCCGGCAGATCATCAGTTCGCCTCGAGGGCTCCCTTGGCCTGTGCGGCCAGCGCGCCGAATGCGGCGGCATCGTGCACCGCCAGGTCGGCGAGTGCCTTCCGGTCCAGTTCGATCTCGGCCTTCTTCAGGCCATCCATCATTCTGGAGTAGGAGAGGCCGTTCTGCCGGGCAGCAGCGTTGATCCGGGTAATCCAGAGACTGCGGAAGTTGCGCTTCTTCTTCTTCCGGTCCCGGTAAGCGTGCTGCCAACCCTTCTCCACCGCATCCTTCGCGGTGCGATACAGTTTCTTCCGACCGCCAAAATACCCCTTGGCAACCTTGAGAACCTTCTTCTTCCGATCCTTGCGGGCCGGTGCTCCAGTTGAACGCGGCATTATTCGACTCCTTCTTCCTTACAAGCTGGGAACGAGCCGGTTCATCCGACCCTCGTCCGCCTTGGAGACGACCGTGGCCTGCCGGAGGCGGCGCTTACGCTTGGTGGACTTCTTGGTGAGAATGTGGCTCTTGTTTGCGCGCCGGCGCCGAAGCTTCCCGGTCCCGGTGCGCTTGAGGCGCTTCGCAGCCGCCCTGTTCGTCTTCATCTTCGGCATGATCCGATTCACTCCTTCCGTACAGCGACTACCCCTCCGTCGGGACTTACTTGTCCTTGAGCGGAGCAATCACCATGAACATGGTTCGACCCTCCCGGGTCGGTGCACTCTCGATTTTCCCCAGGTCCTCGACCGCTGCCGAGACCCGGTTCAGCACGTCGATGCCCAGCTCCGGGTGCGAGAGCTGACGTCCCCGGAACATCATCGTGACCTTCACCTTGTCACCCTCTTCCAGGAAGCGGCGGACATGGCGGGTCTTGAATTCAAAGTCGTGGTCCTCGATCCCGGGCCGATACTTGACCTCCTTGACCGAGACGGTGTGCTGCCTCTTCCGTGCCTCCCGGGCCTTCCGCTGCTCCTCGTACCGGTACTTCCCGTAGTCCATCAGCTTGCAAACGGGCGGGCGAGCCTCCGGAGCTACCTCGACGAGGTCGAGCCCGGCCACATCGGCGCGCTGCTTGGCATCATCCAGAGAAATAATGCCCACCTGTTCCCCGTCGGCCCCGATGAGACGAACGGGACTGATCCGGATCTGGTCGTTGACGCGGACCCTCTGTTCCTTGATGGCTCGTCCCTCCAGTCAGCGTTCGGAAGCGGATACCGAACATAAAGAAAAGCGGCCCGTTCCAACGAAGGGGCCGCAAGAGCGCCAGGCCTCGGTCCTCAAGGACCGCTCGCCTGGCTTCCGGGACCCGACGGCGTCTCCGCCGACAGGGCGGGCCGATAGGTGGAGGGAACTCCCTCGCTTCCGCATTTTTCTGCTTCCAAGATAGCCGCGTCCCGAGCCGAGTCAACCCTGGACAGCACTGGAGGATGGGGTTTGGGAGGGCGGGACCGGTGCTTCGACCGACTCGTGTTCTGTTCGCACGATCTGTGGGGTCCCGCTTCGCCATGGGAGTGCCCCCCGTCCCTGCCGATCATCGATCCATGCGCGGGGTTTCCGCCCGCGTCCTCGAAGCCTGACCGGGAGGGAAATCATGATTTTAGATTCGCCACGCCCAGATGCCGCACCAGCCGACCCGACGGCCGACCCGACCGCCGACTCGGCGGCCGACCCCAGGGAGGGACTTCGACACGCCCTCCACGTGGCCCGCCTTTCAAGGGGAACGATCGCTCCCCCTGGATGCGGGCCCGCACGCCCGGCCTGTCCCCGGTGCGGCTCGCAGAGGGTCCACCGCTGGGGTTCCTTCTCCGGACGACAGCGCCATCGCTGCATGCACTGTGGCAGGAGCTTCAGTGACTTCACGGGTAGCCCGTTCTGGCACTCCCGAAAAGTCGGCTCATGGCTGCCCTACCTCGACTGCATGACCGTGGGCTGCCCCCTTCGGATGGCAGCGCGACATTGTGGGGTCTCGCTCGCGACGGCGTTCCGGCGGCGGCACCACATCCTTCGCTGGGGAGCCCTGCATGGTCCAGCCTCCCCCATTCTCCGAGGGGTCGTCGGCCTTGAGGAGGTCCGAATTCCCGAGTCCTTCAAGGGCTCCCGGAACCTGCCGCGAGCGCCGCGATCCCATGCGGTCCCCTGGGGGAAGAGGACGATCGCGGGGCGTCGTTCCCTTGTTCTCCTTCTCCACTCCGTTCGTTGCACCCGCGCTGCCTGGCCCCTGGTCAGGGGACACGCCGAGTCGTGCGGGGTGTTCGATCGCCGACCGGATCCGATTCTCCTCCGCGCTACCCTCCGAGCGGTCGTGCACCCCGGATCCGTGGTGCACGCCTCGGTTCACCGTCCGTGGACGGGCTGGCCAGGTCACACCCCCCCCACCCGAACACGACTTGCGCGACGGCGGGGCGGGATCCGGCACGACCTCGCCGCAGAGGTCAGCAGGCAAGCCCTGGATGCCGCGCGTGGCGCCCGGAACCTCCGGCAGCGCCTCCGGAGCTGGCTACCCCGCTTCCGAGGGATCGCGACGAGACACCTTCCCGCCTACCTCCTCTGGTTCAGCGCCTGGTCCCACGCCTTCCCGAACGAAGGACGGGTGGGAACCCACCCGCCCGAGGAGAGTCCGGGCCACGGTGGCGGCATGCACGGTGGGGGACTTCGCCTCCTCGCAGTTCTCCTGACACCGGCGGAGGCGGACCCGTGAGGCCTCGCTCCGGCCGCGCCCCGAGTCGCCCCATCTTCCGGCCCCCCACATTTCCCGAGAACAGAACATGATTAAGGAGAATATGCCCAAGCCTGCAGGGGGAGGATTCCAGGCATGTCGGTGGCGGCCTGGAGCGCCGTCGGCTCAGCCGGGGGACACAGTTCGCTCGAGGGGCTTCAGCCGGATCCGCGGGTCCGGATCTCCTCCCGCACCTGGTCCGCAAAGACTCGACGGTCCAGGACCTCCTGCTTGCGTCCCCCGCCCCGCCGGCGGACCGCCACGGTCCCGTTCTCCACTTCCCGCTCCCCCATTACGCCCATGTAGGGAACCTTCCGCATTTCTGCCTCGCGGATGCGGTAATTGAGGGACTCGCGGTCGTGCAGCGATGCCCGGATGCCCTGGGAGCGGAGTTCGGCGACGTAGGCGGATGCCGGCTCGGAGAACTGTTCCGAGATTGGAAGGATCCGGACCTGTTCCGGGGAGAGCCAGACGGGGAAGGCTCCGGCATAGTGCTCCACGAGACCTCCGACGAAGCGCTCCATCGAACCCACGAGGACGCGGTGAAGCATGACCGGGCGATGCCGCTCGTTGTCCTCGCCGATGTATTCCATGCCGAACCGCTCCGGGAGATTGAAGTCGAGCTGGACGGTCGGGCCCTGCCACTTGCGGCCGATGGCATCGATGAGCTTGAAGTCGAGCTTGGGTCCGTAAAAGGCACCCCCGCCCTCGTCGACGTCGAAGGGGAGGCCGCGGCTTTCCAGAACGGTGCGCAGCTGTCCGATGGCGTGATCCCAGACCTCCTCGGACCCCATGGCCTTCTCGGGCCGGGTCGCAAGCTCGATGGTGTAGGGGTAGCCAAAGGTCGTCAGCATCTCGTCCACCAGGTCGAGGAGCGCCTCGATCTCCGAAGGTACCTGGTCTTCTGTGCAGAAGACGTGGGCGTCGTCCTGGGTGAACCCTCGCACCCGCAGCATCCCGTGGAGCACCCCGCTCCGCTCGTAACGGTAGACCGTTCCAAACTCTGCGTAGCGAATCGGAAGATCCCGGTAGGACCGCTGACCGGCCTGGTAGATGCAGATGTGGCCGGGGCAGTTCATGGGCTTGGCGCGGTACCGGGCGCCCTCGATCTCCATGGCTCCGAACATGTTCTCCTGGAAGTTCTCCAGGTGCCCGGAGATTTCGAAGAGTCGCTCGCTCATCACGTGAGGGGTATAGACGAGTTCGTACCCGTGTCGAAGGATGAGCTCCTTTTCGTAGTCCTCGATCTCGTTGCGCACGATGGCGCCGGCCGGCTGCCACAGGATGAGCCCGGATCCAACCCGGGCATCCACGGCAAAGAGGTCGAGCTGCCGCCCCAGCACCCGGTGGTCGCGCTTCTTCGCTTCCTCCAGGCGCTCCAGGTGAGCGGCCAGGTCGGCATCCTTGAAGAAGGCGGTTCCGTAGATGCGCTGGAGCATCTGGCGGGTTTCGTCGCCCCGCCAGTACGCCCCGGCAGCGGAGAGGAGCTTCACGTGCTGGAGACGTCCGGTCGACGGGACATGCGGTCCGCGGCACAGGTCCAGGAAGGGACCATCGCGATAGACGGTGATGGTCTCACCGTCGGCAAATTCCTCCAGGCGCTCGAGCTTGAGCGCGTCGTCCCGAAACAGCTCCCGGGCGCGAACCTTGTCCACGACTTCGCGCTCGAACGGGAAATCCGCGTCGATGACGGCCTGGATCTCGGCCTCGAAGGTCTCGAGGTCCTCCGGGGTGAATGGCTCGTCGACCCCGAAGTCGTAGTAGAACCCGTCCTCGATGGCGGGTCCGAACCCGATCTGAGCTTCCGGTCTCAGCCGCCGCACCGCCGTCGCCAGCACGTGGGCCGCCGAGTGCCGGAGAAGCCCAAGGGCTTCCGGATCCCGCTCGGTAATGAGGCGGAGGGACGCCGACTGCGGGAGTGGTCGGTGCAGGTCGACCAACTCTCCGTCCACCACTGCGGCCAGCGCCGCCCGGGCCAGCCCGGGTCCGATGGCGGCGGCGGCGTCGTAGGCAGAAGCGGCAGCGGGCAGATCGATGACCTTCCCGTCGGGAAGGGTTACGTGAACGGAATCGGAGGCCATGTACCTGGAGTTCTGCAGAGGGAAGGGGATGGGTGGTCGAGAGCGGGCTCCGGACGCCCCGTGGCGCGCTCGAAGCCCGGAGACTAATGCCGTCGGCTCGGGGGGGTCAACGTCGAGCCAGCGAACCGAACGAAGGACAACCGAACGACAACCGAACGACAACCAAACGACAACGGGGTGGGGCGCACTGGCGCCCCACCCCGTTTCGCATCACCGCACGGCCGCTCGGCGGCGTGCGGATCGGGCTCGACCGAGCGTCAGTACATGCCGCCCATGCCACCCATGCCGCCACCGCCGCCACCGCCGCCGCCCGCACCTTCGGGCTCGGGGTGCTCGACAACGACACACTCCGTGGTCAGGAGCAGCCCCGCGATGGATGCCGCATTCTGGAGCGCGGTCCGCACGACCTTCGTGGGATCGATCACGCCGGCCTCGACCAGGTCTTCGTAGACCTCCGTGGCCGCGTTGAAGCCGAAGCGCGGGTCGCTGGACTCGCGGATCTTCGCCACCACGATGGACCCCTCGACACCCGCGTTGGTCGCGATCTGCCGGATCGGTGCCTCGAGGGCACGCCGGAGGATGTCCACGCCGACCTGCTCGTCCAGGCGCTCGACCTTGAACTCCCCGAGGGCCGACTGGGCCCGGAGGAGCGCTACGCCACCGCCGGGAACGATGCCCTCTTCCACGGCCGCGCGCGTCGCATGAAGCGCGTCCTCCACGCGGGCCTTCTTTTCCTTCATGGCGGTCTCGGTCGCCGCACCCACGTTGATCACGGCAACGCCCCCGGACAGCTTCGCAAGCCGCTCCTGGAGCTTCTCGGAATCGTAGTCCGAGGTGGACTTCTCGATGGCCCCGCGGATCTCGTCGATCCGGCCCTTGATCTTGTCCGCCTCGCCGGCCCCGTCCACCACCGTGGTGGTGTCCTTGTCCACGACCACGCGCTTCGCCTCGCCCAGGTCGGAGAGAACGGCATTCTCGAGCTTGAAGCCCACTTCCTCGGAGATCACCTGGCCACCGGTCAGCACGGCGATGTCCTGGAGCATGGCCTTCCGGCGATCACCGAAGCCGGGTGCCTTCACGGCGCAGACCTTGAGGGTCCCGCGCAGCTTGTTGACGACCAGGGTCGCCAGCGCCTCGCCTTCCACGTCCTCCGAGATGATCAGGAGGGGGCGGCCCATCTGGGCAACCTTCTCCAGGACCGGGAGGAGGTCCTTCATGTTGGAGATCTTCTTGTCGTGGATGAGGATCATCGGGTCTTCGAGGATCGCCTCCATCCGCTCCGGATCGGTGACGAAGTAGGGCGACAGGTAGCCCCGATCGAACTGCATCCCCTCGACGGTTTCCAGGGTCGTGTCGAGCCCCTTGGCCTCCTCGATGGTGATGACGCCGTCCTTGCCGACCTTCTCCATCGCGTCGGCGATGAGGTCCCCGATCTCCGGGTCGTTGTTCGCGGAAATCGCGCCGACCTGGGCGATCTCCTTCTTGCCCTTGGTCTCCATGGAGAGCCCGACGAGCTCCTCCACGACCCGGGCAACCGCCCGGTCGATACCGCGCTTGATGGCCATGGGATCGGCACCGGCGGTGACGTTCTTCAGCCCTTCGCCGAAGATGGCCTGCGCCAGCACGGTGGCGGTTGTGGTTCCGTCACCGGCCAGGTCGGAAGTCTTGGTGGCGACTTCCTTGACCATCTGGGCGCCCATGTTCTCGACGGGATCCTCGAGCTCGATCTCCTTGGCCACCGAGACACCGTCCTTGGTCACGGTGGGGGAGCCGAACTTCCGGTCCAGGACGACGTTCCGGCCCTTGGGGCCGAGGGTCACCTTGACGGCGTGGCTGAGCTTGTCGACGCCGGCCTTGAGCCTGGCCCGTGCGTCGGTGTCAAATACGAGATCCTTTGCTGCCATGTCGATCTCCTTCGGTCTATGATTTTGAACTGGGGTGATTCGTGGCGGGCCCGCGGTTTCGGTCGCGAACGCGGACGCGCCGGTCTATCGAGGGATGTCGGCGGTCAGCCGAGAACCGCGAGGATGTCGGACTCACGGAGGATGAGGTACTCCTCACCGTCCACCGTCACCTCGGTGCCGCTGTACTTCCCGTAGAGGATCGTGTCGCCGGCCTTCACGTCGGGGGCCAGGCGCTCGCCCTGCTCGGAGAGCTTTCCGGGGCCCACGGCCATGACCTTGCCCTGCTGGGGCTTTTCCTTGGCGGTGTCCGGAATGTAGAGCCCGCTCGAGGTCTGCGTTGCCTGCTCGATCGCCTGCACGACCACCCGGTCGTGAAGAGGCTTGATCTTGTCTGCTGCCATCGTGGATCCTCCGTGTAACACATGGATTTCTGTCCGGTTGCGAAGGTGTTAGCACTCATTGTGAGCGAGTGCTAACAACCTGGATGCAAACCTAGTGGGGACGCGGCAAAAGTCAACGGCCGGAGGGGACGCAGGGGGGCCTCCCGCGCCCGGATTCTCAGCTGCGCGCGATCTCTTCCATGCGTCGAACCCCTTCGAGCCCCACGATTGCATGCACCACTTCCTCGGCCAGCTTCTCCGGGAACCAGAAGCCGAGGGCGGCCAGGTCGTGGAAGGACGCCCGGGCCTCGGCATAGGCACGTTCGAGGACGGCCCGGGCGGAGTCCCGGAACCGGGCTTCCACGACGCCGGGCTCTGCCGCCGCCCCTGCCTGGAGTTCGGCCAGCGCCGCCTTTTCCGTGGGAGACCCGTGGTGATGGACCTGGGCCACGAGGAGATTGTGGGAGCGGCGGCCCACGTCGAACTCGAAGTCGGTGAGGTCATCCACGATCTGGAACGCCGTACCCAGACGGGCCACCGCCGGCTCGGCCGCAAGGACCCGGTCCCGGACCTCTCCCGTCTCGAGCACCGCGGGGGGTACGAAGGCGAGGGCGAAGAGCGCCCCCCCCCGCACGCGGTGGACCCGCTCGATCATCGCTTCGGGATGAGGAACTTCGTCCACGCCGCCCTCCTCGGATCCCTCGAGCCTGCCGATCATCGACATGAGGTCGAGGAGTCCCTTGAGCACCTCGTCTCCACCCTCGGGCGTCGCCTCTCCCGCCTCGATCATCCGGTCGAGGGCCCGGCGGATCAGGCGCTCGAAGCACATGAGCTGGAGAATGGAGAGGAACCGGGCGCCCTTCCCGGTCCGGAGCGGAAGGAGGCTCTTCGCCTGCTCGTCAAAGATGTTGTCGGCCGCCGTGATCGTCCCCTTCACGCAGAAATTCACCTCGGCGTAGGCGTCCAGGCGACTGGCCGGGATCCCCAGGGACTCGAAGAGCGACCGGAACAGGACGAGGAAGAAGTATTCCTGAAGGAACGGAAGGGACGCCAGTCCCTCCATGCGGCCGTCTTCCGGAATCTCCGGCATCGCGTCGAGAAAGGACGGGTCGATGAGGGCGCCCAGGTCCTCGTGAATCCTTCGCACCGCCCGGGCCTGGGAAGCAAGGGCCGGGGCCAGGCGCTCCATGATGCCCTCCTCCTCGAGAAGCTGGACGGCGGCGACAGAGCGAAAGACCGGAGACAGTGTCATGGAAATCGCAGGTTCGGGGAAATGCGCATCACGCCGAGCGAATCACGCGGGCAGAGGCTGGTCAGCCTTCGAATCTAGCCCCGAAGCCGAGGGGCTGCCACGCTCCGCAGCCATCGCCTCCAGGTGTCCCCCCGCCAGTTCCAGCCCGACCAGCGTAAGCCAGGGTTCGACCCGGTCCATGGTGGAGGAATGGGGCGCGAGCAGGCCCGCAAGCCCCCCGGTCCCCACGACGAGGGCCTCGGGGCGCCCCCACTCCGCTCGGATGCGGCGAACGATTCCGTCCATGGCGTCCACGGCGGAGTGGAAGATGCCGGACTGGAGGCAGCTCTCGGTCCGGCGCCCGATGACCCGTTCCGGAGGCTGGAACGCCACGCGGGGGAGCATGGCCGTGCGACTCTCCAGCCACTCCTGCCCCGCCTGGATACCCGGGGCAATCACGCCTCCCACGAAGACCGCGTCCGCGGTGATGCAGTCATAGGTGGTCGCGGTCCCCAGGTCCACGACGATGGTGTCCCGGGCATAGAGATGTGCGGCCGCCAGCGTGTTCACGATGCGGTCCGCGCCCACGGTGCGGGGTTCCTCCACGTCGAGGCGAATGGGAAGACGGGTCCCTCCCTCCGCTCCCCCCACCACGTGCACCGTCCCGTCGACCAGTCGCCCCAGCGCCACCCGGAGCAGATCGGTGTGGGCGGGCACCACCGACCCCACGACCCCGCGCACCAGCGAGGGCGTCCCGGCATCGGCGAGGAATGCCCGGAGGAGAAGCACCAGTTCGTCGGCCGTGCGCCGGGGCGCGGTGGCATACCGCCAGCTCCGCGACGGCTGGAGCGCGCCGGGCTCGAACAGCCCCACCACCGACTCGGTATTCCCCACATCCACGACAACGTGCATCGGTCCTCCCCTCTTCAGATCCATCGGACCCGGCCCGCCCGGACCGGGACCACGTCCCCGCGCCCGCCCGCGGCTTGTCCGGTCCCGGCAGGCTGCAGCGACGCTTCCTCCTGCGCTTCCACCAGCAGCGCGCCGTCGTCCCCTACCCCGCGAACCACCCCCCGGGGTCCCGGCGTCACTTCCACGAGGGTACCCGGGAGGAGGTCCCGGGCCTCCCAGGCCGCCCGGAGCCTGCCCTCCAGCCGGGCCGGGGGGGGGTCGACCAGGTGGCGGAGGGCCCGAACGAGGTGGCGGGCGAGTTCGGAGGGGAGGACCGGCTCGCCCAGAAGCGTCTCGAGATCGGCGGCGGGAAACTCCCGGACCCCGCCGGCCGGCCCGGGTCCCACGCCGGAAGGGAGCGGATGCAGGGCGGCGCGAAGATTCACCCCCACTCCCGCCACGATGCCGCCGGCACCGCCCCCCTCCCCGCCCCCGGCGACCTCGCAGAGGATGCCGGCCAGCTTGCCCACCCCCGTGCCGCCGGGCGCCACCACCATCACGTCGTTCGGCCACTTGAGGCCCACCTGGCCACCCGGCCTGCCGCCGCCGCCGCCGCCGCCCCCGCCCTCGCCCCCGAGCCGCTCCACCGCTTCCGCCACCGCCACCCCGACGGCCAGCGTGGCCACCCCCGGTGGGCCGCCCGGAGGCATGGGGAGGAGAACCGAGATCCAGAGCCCGGCCCCCCCTTCGGATCGCCAGCTCCGCCCCTCCCGACCGCGCCCGGCGCGCTGGGCATGGGCGACCACCGTCGTGAAGGGTGGTGTCCCCCCGGTGGCGAGAGCGCGCAGCCGGGTATTCGTCGAGTCCACCTCCTCGAGAAGCTCGAGCCGGGGTACCCCCAGGACCTCGGCCCACCCCCCCGCATCCCGCCCTTCCCACCCCGGAATCATGTGCCGGCGAAGGACAGCCAGAGGAGGAAGGCCACCCCCGCCGCCCAGCAGTACGCGGCGAAGGCCGGGAACGACCGGTTCCTGAGCATGGCCACGAAGGTCCGGATTGCGAGGACTCCCACCACGGCCGCCACCACCGCCGCCGCCGCCAGTGGGACCGCGCCGATCTCTGCCGCGCCCTCCGACAGGTCGGGAATGGCGAGGACGGCGGCGCCGCCGATGGCCGGAATCGACAGGAGGAAGGAGAAGGCCGCCGCCTCCACCGGGCGCATTCCGAGCCACAGCGCCGTCACCACCGTGGTGCCGGAGCGGGAGATCCCCGGCGTGAGGGCCACGCACTGGGCGAGCCCGATGAGGATCGCCACCCGCCACCCCAGCCGGGTCTCCAGGGGCCGGCGGAGCGGCCACCTCGAGCTGAAGAGGATGGCCCCCGTGACCAGGAGCGCCACCCCCACCACCCGGGGGTCCTGGAAGAGCCCCGCGACCGCGTCTCCGAACGCGAGCCCCACCACGGCCACCGGGAGCGTGGCCACCGCCAGGTACCCGATGTAGCGCCAGGCGTCGGCGGACCGCTCGACGAGGGCCCCCCGGGCCAGCGCCAGGATCCGCTCCCGGTATACCACCAGCACCGAGAGGAGCGTCGCCACGTGCACGATGACCTCGAAGAGGATCCCCGGAAGCTCGAGCCCCAGGAGGGCCTGGCCCATGACCAGGTGCCCCGACGACGACACCGGCAGGAACTCCGTCGCACCCTGGAGCGCACCCAGGAAGATCGCTTCCCAGAAGGTCACGCGGACGCCTCCGGGGGCGCATCGCCCGGACCCGTATCACCCCCGGCGATGATCCGCTCGTACCAGTCCTCGTAGACCGGCACGATCCGCTCCACCGAGAAGCGGTCCACCGCCACGCTCCGCGCCGCCTCGCTCGCCCGCTTCCACCGCGCCTCGTCGGTGAGAAACTCGAGGGCCGCGTCCCCCATCCCCTCGGCATCGCCCACCGGGAGGAGCGCCCCGGCCTCGGGGGTCACCACCTCCGGGATCCCCCCGGTGTTCGAGGCCACCACGGGCACCCCGCACGCCATCGCCTCCAGCGCCGCCAGCCCGAAGGACTCGGACTCGGAGGGGAGGAGGAAGAGGTCGGCGCAGGAGAGAAGCTCCTCCACCGCCGCGTGCTTGCCGAGGAAAAGCACTTGGTCCGCCACGCCCAGTTCCTCCGCCCGCTGCACCGCCCGAGGCCGCTCGGGGCCGTCGCCCACCATGACCAGGCGCGCCGGTATCCGGTGGGCCACCCGGGCAAAGGCCCGCACCACGTCCTCCACCCGCTTCACCGCCCGGAAGTTGGACACGTGCATGAGGATCTTCTCCCCGCCCGGGGCCAGCAGGGCCCGGTGGCAGGGCTCGAGCCCCGGCCGGTAGCGCGCCGTGTCGATGAAGTTCGGGATCACCTCGATGCGCCGCCGGTCCACGTCGAAGTTCTCCTCCGTCTCGCGGCGCAGGTAGCTCGACACCGCCGACAGCCCGTCGGACCTGAGGATCGAGAACCGCGTGATGCTCTTGAACGACGGGTGCTGCCCCACCAGCGTGATGTCGGTCCCGTGAAGCGTCGTCACGATCCGCGGGCCCTTCGCCCCCTCCAGCATCTCCCGGGCGATCCAGGCCGAGGCCGCGTGAGGGATCGCGTAGTGCACGTGCACGATGTCCAGGTCGTGGGTCCGTGCCACCTCGTGGAGCGCCACCGCAAGCGCCAGCGAGTACGGCGGGTGCTCGAAGAGGGGGTACTGGTCCATTTCCACCTCGTGGAAGTACACCCGTTCCCTGAAGCCGACGAGGCGAAAGGGCTGGTCGTACGACACGAAGTGGACCTCGTGGCCCCGCTGGGCGAGTTCGAGCCCCAGCTCGGTGGCCACGGCGCCGGACCCTCCGTAGGTGGGGTAGCAGGTGATGCCGATCTTCACGACGGGACCTCGGTTGCAGGTTCGGATTTGGATGCGGAGGCCTCGCCTCCAGGCGGCCCGGTCCCCCACCAGCGGAGCACCGTGTCGACCTGGGCGGCCGGGGGGAGGAGGGCGTCGAGTTCCAGGACCCCGGGGGGCAGCTGGTGCCGGAACCAGGTCTCCTGGCGGCGGGCGTAGGCGCGGGTGGCCTGCTGGACCCGGGCCACCGCTGCTTCCAGCGAGTCCTTCCCCAGCAGCACGTCGGCGGCCTCGCGGTAGCCGGTGCCGGTCATCCCCGGGTCGTCGGGGGTGGCGCCGCCCCGGAGGAGCCGGTCCACCTCGGCCAGCAGGCCCCCGTCGAACATGCCCTGGGCCCGGGCATCGATGCGCGCCACGTTCTCGGCCCTCGGGAGGACCAGCCGGACGATGCGGGCGGGAACGGGTGCGGCCTCCGGGGGTGCGTGGGCGTGCCACCACGAGAGCGGCCGGCCGGTGAGGAGCGCCACCTCCAGCGTGCGGACCATGCGCTGGGGTCCCCCGGCCCGGGCCAGCGCCGCCCGCTCCGGGTCCAGGCGCTCCACCCAGCGGGAGAGCTCCTCCCGGGGGAGCGCGTCGAGGGCGGCCTGGAGCTCCAGCCGGCGCTCCGGGTCCATGGGCGGCTCCCGGAAGACGGGCGCGAGGAGGGCCTTCAGGAAGAACCCCGTCCCGCCCACGAGCATGGGGAGGCGGCCCCGGCCCCGGATCTCCCGGATCCACCCCCGGGCGTCCCGGGCGAAGCGCCCCGCCGAGTAGCGCTCCCCCGGGTCCACGAGGTCCAGGCCGTGGTGCGGCACCCGGCTCCGCTCCGCCGGCGTCACCTTGGCCGTGCCGATGTCCATCCCCCGGTAGACCTGCCGGGAGTCCATGGAGATGATCTCCCCGTCCAGCGCCTCCGCCAGCGGGAGCGACAGCGCCGTCTTTCCCGACGCCGTCGGGCCCACGATGGCGAGGACAGCCTCGCTGGCCTCGTTCATCGACCGAACTTCCGTTCCAGCTCTCCCCGCGAGAGGCGCACCGTGGTGGGCCGCCCGTGCACGTCGTGAAAGGGGAGCCGGGTGGCGAAGAGCTGGTCGAAGAGCTCCTGGATCTCGCGGGGGTCCAGCGCCTGCCCGGCCTTGATGGCCGCCTTGCAGGCGAAGCTCATGGCCAGGCGTTCGTGCTGGTTCCGGGCGGATCGCACGAGCTCCGAGCCGTGGGTCAGCTCGTCGATCATCTCGCGGAAGACCTTCTCCGCATCGAAGTAGGGGTGCGGGTTCGGCACGGCCTGGAGGATCACCGTCCCCTCCCCGAAGGCCTCGACCTCGAAGCCGGCACGGTGGAGGAGCCCCTTCAGGTCGTCCACCATGCGCACCTCGGCGGGGGTGAGGCGGATCGTCAGGGGGAAGAGCAGGTGCTGGCTCTCCTCCACGCTCCCGTCGAAGCGCGTCATGAGGCGCTCGAAGAGGATGCGCTCGTGGGCGGCGTGCTGGTCGATGAGGAGGAGCCCGTCGCGGACCTCGGCCAGGATCCAGCTCTGGTGGACCTGCCAGAGCCGGGGACGCTGGAATCCCTCCACCTCCACCGGGTGGGTCAGCGTTCCGTCGGCGGTGTCGACGCTGGCGGCGTCGGCGCGAGCGGCCTCGCCGCGATCGGTATCGGCGCGAGCGGCATCGGCGCCTGCCCCGGTCACCGGCGACGACACGAGGAACGTCATCTGCTCGTCGGCCTCCATGGCCACGGCCCGCGCCTGGACCCCGCGCGGTCCCCCGGACCTGTCCGGGGGCCCCGGCGCGCCGTCACCGAACCGCCCCGGCGAGCGCTCGCGCACGGGGAGGAAGGGGCGGGCGGGCGTCTCGTCCAGCGTCGCGGCGCTCGCTTCCCCCTCCAGCGCCGTGCGTACGGCCTCTTCCACGGCCCGTTCCACGGCGCCCCGGTCGTGGAAGCGGACCTCGGCCTTCGTGGGGTGGACGTTCACATCCACGGATCCCCGCGGCACGTCCAGGAAGAGGAAGACCCAGGGACGGTGATCGGGGGGAATGGTGGTGCGGTACCCCCGGTCGGCGGCCCGGAGCACGGCGGGATCCCGGAAGGGCCGGCCGTCCACGAAGAGGTGGGCCCGCCGGAAACCCGGACGGACCCGGTCCGGACGCTGCACCACCCCCCGCAGGGTGAAGCCCTCCGCCTCGTGCTCGAGGACCAGGAGTTCCCCCGCCGCATCCTCTCCCCAGATCGCCGCGATCCGCCCCACCACGTCGGAGGTGGCGGGGAGGTCCAGCAGCGTCCGACCGTCGGAGGTGAGGAGGATCGAGACCTTCTCGTTGGCGAGGGCCAGCGGGATGAGGGCGTCGTTCACCGCCCGGGTCTCGGTAGCCGGCGGCCGGAGGAAACGGGCCCGGGCGGGGGCGTTGAAGAACAGGCGTTCCACGACGACCGTGGTCCCGGGGGTCCGTGCGTGATCCTCCACCACGGTCACCGTGCCGCCCCTGGCGAGGAGGCGCGTGCCCGCCGTGGCACCCCGAAGGCAGGTCTCGAGGGAGAGCCGCGAAACGGAGGCGATGGACGGAAGGGCCTCGCCGCGGAACCCGAAGCTCCGGATGCCCCGAAGGTCATCGGCGGCGCCGATCTTGGAGGTGGCGTGGCGGTCCAGGGCCAGCAGCGCGTCCTCCCGGCCCATCCCCGAGCCATCGTCCGACACGCGGATTTCCCGCTTCCCACCCGAGCCCAGGTGAACCTCCACGCGGGTGGCGCCTGCGTCGAGGGCGTTTTCCACCAGCTCCTTCACCACCGAAGCCGGACGCTCCACGACCTCTCCCGCGGCGATCTGGTTCGCCACGACGTCGGGAAGGACGTGGATGGTACGGGACATGGGCGTGTCGGTGGCTCCGGTCGGGTTCGTCGGTGGGACGTTCAGTCGGCAGGCAGGTCGAAGAAACGGACGGCGGCGGCGGTGGTGGATTCCTCCACCTCCAGGGGCGTCGTGCCACGGAGTTCCGCCACCCGGTCCCGGATGAGCGGCACGAAGGCCGGCTCGTTCCGCTTCCCCCGGTGGGGGATGGGGGCCAGGTAGGGTCCATCCGTCTCCAGAAAGTAGCGGCCTGCGGGCACCTGCTGAACCGCCTCGATTCCGTCGAAGCTCCGGAAGGTGACGATCCCGGTGAACGAGACGTGCCAGCCGGCGTCCAGGGCGGTCTCGAGAAGACCGAGGTGCCCGGGAAAGCAGTGAAGCACCCCGCGGATGCCGGCCTCCCCGGCCTCGCGCACCCGGGGGATCATCTCGTCCTCGGCCGCGCGGCAGTGCACCACCACCGGGAGGCCGGACTCCCCCGCCACCAGGAGCTGTCGGTCGAACCAGCGGAACTGGGTGTCCCGGGGGGCGAAATCGTAGTGGAAGTCCAGTCCGCATTCGCCCACGGCCACGACACCGGGGTGGTCCAGGAGCGCGCGAAGCCGGTCCAGGACATGGCGGACCTCGCCGTCGTGGTCCGGGCCGTCGGGAAGATGGCCCACCTCGTGGGGATGGATGCCGGCCGTTGCGAAGATCCGGGGCACGCGCCCCTCGGGCGACGCATCGCCCCCCCTGCCGGACCCCGGCGGCGCCTCCGTCCATCCGGCCAGCTCCGCCGCGTCATCCAGGTGGGAGGCAATGCTCACCACCCGGGTCACGCCGGCGTCATGGGCCCGGGCCAGCACCGCATCCAGGTCCTCGCGGAAGCGCTCGTGGCTCAGGTGGCAGTGGGTATCGATGAGGGGCATGGGGGAAGATACCCTCCGGAGCGGGTCGAGACAGGGTGTCCGTGCGAGACGGGCTGCGCGGGAGCCCGCGGTACCCCCGAGGGCAACGACCGGACAGCGAAACGCCCCCGGGGGTCGGCTGGACTCCCCGGGGGCGCGTTCCCTTCGAACCGGTCAGACCGGGATCGCCGTCTTCTCGGCGGTGGGCCTTCCGGACTTCTTCTTGGGCTTGTCGGTCTTCACCCAGCGCTGCTGGATCTCGATCAGTGCCGGCGAGGCCACGAAGATCGAGGAGTACGTTCCGATCACCACACCCAGGATCAGCACGATGGTGAAGTCCCGGATCACCGCGCCGCCCAGGATGAGGAGCGAGCAGAGCACCGCCAGCGTGGTCATGGAGGTCAGCACGGTACGGGGAAGAACCTCGTTGATGGACCTGTCCGTGAGCTTGATCGGGTCCTCCCGACGGCCACCCTTCTTGTTCAGGTTCTCCCGGATCCGGTCGAACACGACGATGGTGTCGTTCAGGGAGTACCCGACGACGGTCAGGATCGCCGCCACCGTGGGGAGGGAGATCTCCACGCGGAAGAGCGCGAGGAACCCCAGCGTGATCAGGATGTCATGGGCCGTCGCGAGGATGGACGCCAGGCCGAACCGGAATTCGAAGCGGAAGGCGATGTAGAGGAGCGTCAGCAGGAACGAGAAGAGAATCGCCAGCGCCGCCTGCGTGGTCAGCTCCTCCCCGATCTTCGGTCCCACGACCTCGGTTCGAACGACCTGGTACGCGCCGAGCCCGGATGCGTCGAGCTGGGCGCGGATGCCCCGCGCCACCACGTCCAGGTCCGCCGTGTCCTCCGGAAGGGGAGCCCGGATCGTGAACTCGTTCTCCGCCCCGAACCGCGTGATCGCCGGTGCCTGTGCGCCACCCAGGGCGGCCCGGACGTCACCCGCCGTCACCTCGCCCTCGAACTGCACCTGCACCAGCGTCCCGCCGGTGAAGTCGACGCCGTAGTCCAGAAAACTCCCCAGCGTCGCGATGTTGAACAACATGGCGGCGAACCCGATGGCGAGGGCGGCGGCGGAAACCACGTAGGCCTTCCGACGCTTGGGGAGAAACTCGAAATGTGCATCCTTGAAGAAACGCATTGTCCGGTCGTCCTCAGATGCTGATGGTGTCCTGGGCCCGCTTGTTCCTGATGTAGAACAGGTACAGGGTCCGGGTCACGAACAGGGCGGTGAAGAAGGAGGCGATGATCCCGATGGTCAGCGTCACGGCGAACCCGCGAACGGGGCCGGTGCCGAACTGGAAGAGAATCAGCGCGGTAATGAGGGTCGTGAGGTTGGCGTCGACGATGGCCGAGAGGGCGTTTCCGAACCCCTCGTCCACCGCCGTGCGAACCGCTCGACCGGCATCCACCTCTTCACGGATGCGTTCGAAGATCAGGACATTGGCATCCACCGCCATCCCGATGGAAAGGATGAGGCCCGCGATCCCCGGAACCGTGAGGGTCGCCCCGATGGCGGCGAGCCCCCCCATGACCAGGATCACGTACACGGTGAGCGCCACCACCGCCAGCACACCGGACATCCGGTAGTAGGCGATCATGATGAGGACGACCAGGAGGAGCCCGATGATCCCGGCGATCTGCCCCTGGTCGATGGAATCCTGCCCCAGCGACGGACCCACCGTACGCTCCTCCATGATGCGAAGGGGCGCGGGAAGCGCACCGGCCCGGAGGACCATGGCAAGGTCGCGGGCTTCGTCCATGGCCGCGCCGCCGAGCTCGATCTGGCCCCGCTGGCGGATCTCGCCCCGGACCACCGGAGCGCTGACCACGTCGTTGTCCAGCACGATGGCGATGCGTTCGCCGATGTTGGCCCCGGTGGTACGGCCGAAGTTGCGTCCGCCGGCGCGGGAGAGGCCGAAGGTCACGACGGGCTGGTTCGTCTGCTGGTCGCGAATGGCCTGCGCCGTCTCGAGTTCGTCACCGGCAAGGAAAGCCTCGCCTTCGAGCAGGAACAGCTCGCGGTAGGTCCGACCTCCGAGCGCCGTCGGCTGCCAGCCGAAGTGCAGGGAAAGGGAGTTCAGCCGCCCTCGCGGCAGCACGCCCCGAACCTCCGGCATCTGCAGGAACATGCGGGCCACCGGGTAGTCCTCCGTGGACACCAGGAAGGCGCCGTCCCCGCCGGAGAGGAGGAGCGAGGTGAAGGGACGCAGCGTCCGCTCGTCATCGCTCAGTTCGGCTTCCGGATCCTCGGCCTCTTCCGCCACGACGGGCGGGTCCTGCTGGAGGATCGGGTCCGGCGAGGGGTCCGCGGCCGGGTCAGGTGCGGCGCCCGGGGGGGTATCGGCGGGGGCTCCGCCTCCGAAGATCAGGTCCTCGACACCGCCATCCGGCGCCGTCTGGGCCCGCCCGAGTGCGCGGAGCGAATCGACCCCAAGGGCCACGACAATGGCTCGGTCGATCCGAGCCAGGTAGGGCTCGACCTGGCTCAGGGGGCGGACCAGCCTGAACTCGAGGAGCGCCGTGGTTCCGACGATCTCCTTGGCCCGTTCCTCGTCGGTGACACCGGCGAGCTCCACGATGAGCCGGTCCTGACCGACCTTCTGGATCAGCGGCTCCTCGACGCCGAGCTCATCGACCCGGTTCCGGAGCACCCGCTCGGACTGGCTGATGAGGTCGGACTTGACGTCCATCGGGATGAGGTTTTCCGGATCGTCGATTTCGAGGACAAGGTGCATGCCCCCCTGGAGATCGAGCCCCAGCTTGATCGGTGAGCCGGTCGCCTCGTAGTTCTGGTACAGGTACCAGCCGGAGGCGAGGACCACGGCCAGGATCACGAAGATCCGTGCGCGAATGGACTTGAACATGGGCGAGGAAACCGTCGCTCGGAGGAATCCGGGGCGGGTCCGGAATGGAGCCTGCCGTTGAGCCCCCTAACTTCGCAGGGGGGTCGTGGGGTGTCAATTCACCGCGTTGTACACCGCAGGCACCGGCACGGCACGCCCGGCGCGCGACCTCAGAGCGCGGAGCGGCGCAGGATTGCCCGGACCCGGGCCAGGAAGCGGTTGGCCTGCATCTCCTTCGTGAGGTAGTCGTCCGCACCCGCCTCCAGAATCTCGGCCTCGGCTTCCTCCCCCTCCTTCCCCGTACGGACCAGGACGGGGATGGCCATGGTGTCCACCGCTCCACGGATCCACCGCAGGAGTTCCCTGCCGTCCATGCGGGGCATGAGCAGGTCCAGGATGAGAAGCGACCAGTCCGGATCGTGGACGAGGATGTCCTTTGCCTTCTGTCCGTCCTCCACGGTTCGCACCTCGTAGCCCTCTGCCTGGAGGAGCGTGGACATCATGAGCCGGGCCTCCTCCTCGTCGTCGACGATGAGGATCCGGGGCGGGCCCTTCCGCTCCTCGGCTTCCTCGTGGTCCTGCATCTGCCCGATGACGCGCTCCACTTCCACCAGCGTGGTTCGTCCCTGGGTGACCCAGTTCACCGCCACGTCCTTCAGGGTCCGCATGCCACCCTGGATTGCGAGACGCTGCAGCGTGGCATGCCCCTTCCGGAGCTCGATGGCTTCCTGGATCCGGGCGTCGAAGATCATGACTTCCTGGACCGGCAGGCGCCCCCGGTACCCCGTGAAGCCGCACTCCGAGCACCCGACGGCGCGCACCACCGGATCGGTCTCGTAGGCCTTCCGGAGCCGTTCCTCCTCCTCCGTGAAGCTCCCGCGAACCGGCTCCGCGCACGCCGGGCATACCTGCCGGAGAAGACGCTGCGCCAGGGCACCGCGGAGCGCCGAGGCCACCGTGGAATGCTGGAGCCCCAGGTCCGCCAGCCGCGCCACGGCCGATACCGCGTCGTTGGCGTGAACCGTGGCGAGGACCAGGTGCCCGGTGAGCGCGGCCTGTGCCGCCGTCTCCGCCGTTTCCTTGTCGCGGATCTCTCCCACCAGGATGATGTCCGGGTCCTGACGGAGAATCGCCCGGAGCGCCGACGCGAAGGTCATCCCCTGCTTCTTCTCGACCTGGGTCTGGGTGATGGCCGGCAGGTCGTACTCCACCGGGTCCTCCACGGTCATGATGTTGACCTTGCCGTCCGCCAGTTCCCGGAGCGCACCGTAGAGCGTCGTGGTCTTCCCCGAGCCGGTGGGGCCGGTGACGAGGACAACGCCCTCGCGGTGCCGGAGGAGTTCCCTGAACCGCTTCAGCTCGTATTCAGGGATGTGGAGATCCTCGAGGGTCTGGTTCTGGGTCGAGTCGAGGATCCGGATGACGCACTTCTCCGCCCCCCCTGCCGGGAGCGTGGAGATGCGGAGATCGTAGGCCTGGCCGCGCACGCGGACCCGGGCCTTCCCGTCCTGCGGGCGCAGCCGGTCGGTGATGTCCAGCTTGCCCGTGATCTTGATCCGGGAGATGACCCGGTTCATGGCGATCATGGGGAGTTCCATGTGGGAGCGGAGCACGCCGTCCACGCGGATCCGCACCTTCCCCTTCTCCCGGCCGGGCTCGATGTGGATGTCCGAGGCTCCCGCCTCGATGGCCTCCCGGATGATCAGGTTCGTCACCTGGATCACCGGTCCCGATTCCGCGTCCTCCTCCGAAACCGAATCGGGCCCCTGATCCTCCAGAAAGTCGACCTCCTCCTGCTGGCGGTTGCTTCCGGCGGTCAGGCCCTCGAGGAGGGATTCCAGCGCCGAGTCGTTCGCGAAGCCCCCGTCCAGGGCACTGCGAATCTCGCCCGGGGATGCCACCTGGAAGACCACGGATCGCCCGGAGGCAAACGCCAGCGACCGTTCCGCATCCAGGTCGGTGGGATCGCAGGTGGCCACCGTGAGCTGACGGTCGGTCTGGGCGACGGGGAAGATGTGGAACTTCCGCGCCACCGTTTCCGGAACGCTTTCTGCCGCGGCGCGATCGGCGGCGCCCAGGTCGGCCACCTCGAGGCGGAAGTGTCCCGCCACGATGGTCGCCAGCTGCCGGTCGTTGATGCCCAGGGACTTCGTGACCTTGCTCCACGCATCGCGCACCGAGGTCGACGGGGCGATCGCCGGTCGGTCGGCGGCCTGCACGCCGGCGCGCTCCGCTACCCTGAAAAGCCAGTGGGCCGAACTCACATCACTCTCCTCGCTACTGCCGAAAAACGTCGGGAAACTCGGGACCGTGCCCGGCTGGATGCCGGGGACCCCTTTCGCCGGCAAAGCTAACGGGGCGCCTGAGGCCACGGGAGGGCAGGCCCCCGGAGGTCACCGGACCATGAGGTGCCGGGCGGCCTCGCGGCCCAGGGGGGTGAGGTCCAGGCGCCCGTCTCCACTCCGGGTCAGGAGCCCCTCCCGCTCGGCATGTCGCGCCACCCGCAGCGCAAAGTCGTCGGACCACCGCAGGTGTTCGGGGAGGTGACCCAGGCGGTTTTCCTCCGGGGCACGTGGCGTGCCTTCGTGGTTCAGCAGGTGGATCGAGAGCATGAGCCCCGCGAACTCCACGCGCTGCCTCCGCCGGACGACGAGCCGTGCCAGCACGCCCCGGTCCGGCGCGAGGAGAAGAGCCCCCGTGAAGAGGACGCCGGTGGCCACGGCCATGCACCCGGCAATGGAGGCGTCGAGCCAGAGCGCGACCTGGAACCCGAGGAGCGCCGACGCGGCCGCGAAGACCGCCGACAGCAGGAGGAGGAGGGGGAGCCGGTGCGTGAGGAGTCGGGCCGCGGCGGGCGGCGCGATCATCAGCGCCACCACCAGGATCGAGCCCACCGCGTCGAAGGCCCCCACGGCGGTGACGGACACCGTCGACATGAAGGCGTACTGGACCACGGCCGGGGAGAACCCGAGGGCCGCCGAGAGGCCCCGGTCGAAGGTGGACAGCTTGAGCTCCTTGTAGAAGAGCCCCAGGAATGCCGCGTTCAGGAGGAGAATCGCGCCCATGACCCAGAGCGTCTTCGGTCCCAGGTCGACCCCGTTCCAGCTGAAGCGCCGGAGGGGGGCGAAGGCGAGCTCCCCCAGGAGAACGGCATCCACGTCGAGGTGAACATCGCCGGCGTGCCGGGCGATGAGGAGGACGGCCACCGAGAAGAGCGCCGGGAAGACGAGGGCAATGGCGGCGTCCTCCTTGACCCGCCGCGTCGCGTGAAGGGCCTCCACGAGGGCCACCGTCACGACGCCGGTGACCGCGGCTGCGAGGATCAGGACCGGGGAGGCCAGGTCCCGGACCCAGAAGAAGGCCAGCACGATCCCGAGGAGGATGGAGTGGGAGATGGCATCGGAGAGGAGGGCCATGCGGCGCAGCACGAGGAAGCACCCCGGGAGCGCGCACGCGACCGCCACCACGACGGCCATGATCTGGACTTCCAGGTCCATGGCCGTCATGCCGGAACCTCCGGGCTGCCGGGTTCGGCGGGCTCCCCGGGGCCGGGGCGTGGACCGACGCCGGTCTCCAGGAGCTGGCGGGCCCGAATCCGCCCGGCCTCGGTGATCGCCCAGTGTCGGTCGGACGAGGCCCCGGGAAGCCGGCCGGCCGCGTGCTCCGCCCTGTCCCCTTCGGTGTGGACCGCCCATCCGCGCGCCTCGAGGGACCGGAGGCTCGCGCTGACGCCCCGCTCCCTCCCGGACATGGCCTGGAGCGTGGCCACCGGGTGGGGGTGCCCCGGCTCGACGTGCTGCCGGGAGAGGGCATAGAGGTCCATGAGCATGGCATCGGCCCGGATCCGCCGACGCACCCGGGCCGACCGGAGCATCTCGGCCACGAGCCCCCGACGGGGTGCCGCCAGCAGGGAGAAGGCCACGACGGCGCTCGCCACGAGCACGATGGTGGGGCCCGTGGGCACCCCCCGGGCCGTGGCGCTGATCGCCGCGCCGGTAACGCCGGCCCCGGCCCCGATGACGGCGGCAAGGAGGACCATCGTCCGAAGGGAATCGGTCCACTGCCGCGCCGCCGCCGCCGGGGCCACGACGAGCGCGCTCATGAGCACGACGCCGACCATCTGGAGTCCCAGCACGATGGCGACCACGAGGAGACCCGTGAGGAGGAAGTCGACGCGCCGGAGCGGGAGGCCCAGGGCCGTGGCATAGTCCGGGTCGAAGGTCAGGAGCTTGAACTCCTTCCAGAACAGGATCGTGATGAGCCCGGCCACGCTCCCCACCCCCGCGACGAGGGCCACGTCCCCGGGGAGCACGGTGGCGGCCTGGCCGAAGAGGAAGGTGTCGAGCCCCGCCTGCCTGGCGTCGGGCCGTCCCTGCACCCAGGTCAGGAGGACCATGCCGAAGCCGAAGAAGACCGAGAGCACGATGCCCAGCGCCGTGTCCTCGGGAAGGCGCCCTCCTCGCACGATGGCCATGACCGCCAGCGTCCCGATCCACCCGGCGATGCCGGCACCCAGCACGAGCACGGGGGTGGCACGGGAGCCGGTGAGCACGAAGGCGAGGACGATGCCCGGGAGGGCGGCGTGGGAGATGGCGTCGCCGAGCAGGCTCTGCTGCCGAAGCACGGCGAAACACCCGAGCGCTCCGGCAAGCGCACCCAGGACGGCCGCGCCCAGTGCAACGGTACGCAGGGTGAAGTCGAAGAGGAGCCCGTGAAGGAGGTCCGGGAGGCTCATGGCGGCGGGGCATCCTCCGGGCGGCCGGTCGCGGGCCGGCCGGTCGCGGGCGCCGGGCGTTCGGTGACGGCCTGGAGGAAGGGCACCCGACCGCCGTAGCAGGTCCGGAGATTCGCTTCGGTGAAGACTTCCTGCACCGGCCCGGACGCGATGCGCCGAACGTTCAGGAGGACCACGTCGTCGAAGTACTCGGGCACGCTCTGGAGCGCATGGTGCACCGCGATGACCGTGTCTCCCCGCGCCCGGAGGTCGCCGAGCACTTCCACGATGGCCGCCTCGGTCCGGGCGTCCACGCCCTGGAACGGTTCGTCCATCAGGTAGATGGGCGCATCCTGGACCAGGGCGCGGGCCAGGAACACCCGTTGCTGCTGCCCCCCCGAGAGCTGACGGATCTGCCGTCCCTCGAAGGCTTCCATCCCTACCTTCCCCAGCGCCTCCATGGCCGCCGCCCGCTCCCGCCGTCCCGGTCGGCGAATCCACCCCAGTCGCCCGTAGGTTCCCATCGTCACCACGTCGAGGACCGAGGTCGGAAAGTCCCAGTCCACCGACCCCCGCTGGGGCACATAGGCCACCGACCGTCGTCCCTCGCGCACCGGCTGCCCGAGGATGCGAATCCGCCCCGCAGCCGGGCGCACCAGTCCCAGGATCGACTGGATCAGCGTCGTCTTCCCCGCCCCGTTCGGCCCCACGATGGCCGTGAGCACGCCCTTCCTGAACGCCACGTCCACATCCCAGAGCACAGGCTGCTCCCGATAGGCCACGGTGAGGTCATTCACCTCGATGGCCGCGCCGGAGGCATCACCGCGGCGGGCCCCCCGGTCAGCGCGCTCCACCCAGCGCCCCCACGATGGTCGTCACATTGTGGCGCACCATCCCCGCGTAGGTCCCCTCGGGGGTGCCGGCACTCCCCATGGCATCGGAGTAGAGGGTGCCCCCGATCTCCACCGAGCCCCCCCGGGCCAGAACCGCCCGCCGCACGGCTTCCACCGTGCGGGTGGGAATCGAACTCTCGACAAAGAGTGCCGGGATCTCCCGCTCCAGCAGGAAGGCCGCCAGCTCCTGCACGTCGGCGGCGCCGGCCTCGGTCACGGTGGACAGACCCTGGAGTCCCCGGACCTCCACATCATAGGCCCGCCCGAAGTAGTTGAAGGCGTCATGGGCGGTGACCAGCACGCGAAGGTCGGCGGGGATGCGCGCCACCTCCTCCCGAACCCACGCGTCCAGCTCCTCCATCTCCGCATCCAGCGCCGTGTGGCGCTCCCGGTAGTGGGCCTCGCCCTCGGGATCCACGTCGAGGAGGGCGTTCAGGATCGTGCCGGCGGCGATGCGCCAGAGGCTCACGTCGGACCAGACGTGGGGATCGAAGGACCCCTCGAATTCCTGGGGCGCAAGGAGGCGGTCCCGCGGAATGTCCGCGGTGACGGCCCGCGTGGGGACCCGGTCGCCCATCTCCTCCAGGACCTCCCCGAGGGCGGCCTCCAGGAAGAGCCCGTTGTAGAGCACGAGGTCCGCCGACGTGAGGGCTCGGAGGTCGCCCGCTCCCGCACGGTAGAGATGGGGATCCACCCCCGGACCCATGAGGCCCTGCACCGAGACCCGGTCGCCGCCGATCCGCTCGACCAGGTCGGTGATCATTCCGATGGTGCTCACCACCCGCAGGGGCTCACCCTCGACACGCTCCGGCCGGTCCCCCCCTCCGCATCCCCAGGAGAAAAGGATGAACAGGAGGATGAGGGACGGGGCGAAGGGGGCGCCGGGGCTCAGCGACGAATGGAAAGGGCGGCGTCGGGTCATGGGGACCGGGTGTGGAGGGGAGCGGGGGAAGCCGGGTCCGCAGAGCCGGGAGAAGGCCCATCGCGGACACCGGGTTGCCCCTTGCGTGACGGGGCGCCCGTCGGCGATGATTTAGTCCAGCCTAATTCTCATTTCGCTATCTTCCGGCGTCAAGGGTTCCGCCCGAAACGGTGCGCGACCGAACCCGGTCACGGGGCGCGTACCCGGTGCTACCACGCGCGACCCTCCCCCCTGCCCTTCTCCCGTCCCCATCATGGTTCGACGCGTCCTCCAGGTCGTCACCGGCATCCTCGCGGGGCTGGCCATCGTGGCGGTGATCGTGCTGCTCACCCCCCCGCCCTCCGGGCCCGTGGAATGGGACGGCGCCTCGGCGCCGCCCGAGCCCTACCCCGCCCCACCGCTGGAGCTTGCCGACCTGGACGGCAACACGGTGAACCTGGCGAGCTTCCGGGGACGCACCACCGTCGTCTTCTTCGGCTACTCGAACTGCCCCGACGTCTGCCCCGCCACGCTCCTGAACCTGAGCGGCGTGCTGGAGGGGTTCTCCGCCCGCGAGGCGGACCGGATCCGGGTGGTCTTCGTGACGCTGGATCCGGAGCGCGACACGCCGGAGCGCCTCCGCAGCTGGCTCGCCAACTTCCACCCATCGATCCAGCCCCTGACGGGAGAGCAGGAGGACATCTGGCTCCAGGCCTACCGGTGGGGCGTGCACGCCTCCATCTCTGCCCGGCCCGCCTCCGAAGACGACCCCCATGCGCATCACCACGACCCCGGCGCCTCGGGGCTTCCCGAGGGGCTGGACCGGGTCGTGACGGCCGGGGCGCCGGGGGCCTACAGCGTGGAGCATTCG
The DNA here is from genome assembly GCA_007692665.1 of Gemmatimonadales bacterium. GTDB lineage: Bacteria > Gemmatimonadota > Gemmatimonadetes > Longimicrobiales > Gaopeijiaceae > SKNW01. The sequence continues at coordinate 46,196 of REBP01000090.1, forward strand.
ACGCGTTCCTTCGTGCTCGACCGCCAGGGGCGCATCGTGCTCTTCCTGGCACCGTTCCAGGGCGCGGAGTCCATGGCCACCGACCTCCGACGGGTCATGCGGTGAGACGGTCGTGTCGGGGCGGACTCCTGCTCCTCCTGCTTGCGGCGGGCCTCGCCCTGCCCGGCTGCCGCGGTGACGCCGCCGGCGAGCTGCAGGGCTTCCGCCTCGACGTGGCCACGGCCCCCACCCCTCCGGTGACCGGCCCGAGCCGGATCGTCCTCACCCTGAGCGAGGCGGGCAGCCGGGTGGAGGGGGCCACCATTCGCCTCGAGGGGACGATGACCCATGCCGGCATGGTTCCCGTGGTCCGCGACGCCTCCCCCGAGGGGGGCGGGCGCTACCGCGTGGACGACTTCGAATTCACCATGGGAGGCGACTGGATCCTTCGCGCCCACGTGACCCTCCCCGACGGACGCACCGGAACGCTGGAGCGGGACATCCGGGTCATCACCTCCCCGGACCGCTGAAGCGGTGAGGGACCTGCTCCGGGCGCCGGTTCTCGGCCCGTTCCTCCGGTGGCGACACGCCCGCACCACCCTCCAGGCCCTCTCGCTGGTCCTGGCTGCCGCCATCCTTCTCGACGGATGGTTCGGCCCGCAGGTCGCCCCGATGAACCTGGCCGGGGTGGTCCCCTGGGTTCACTGGCGAGGGTTCGTGGTTCTCGCGCTCCTCGTCGTGGGCAACCTCTTCTGCATGGCCTGCCCCTTCATGCTCCCCCGCAGGCTCGCGAAGCGTTTCCTCCCGGCACGGTGGAACTGGCCGGCCCCGCTTCGCTCCAAGTGGCTGGCGGTGGGCCTCCTCGTGCTCTTCTTCTGGGCGTACGAAGCCTTCTCCCTCTGGTCGAGCCCCTGGCTCACCGCATGGGTGGCGGGGGCCTATTTCCTCGGGGCCTTCGTCGTGGACGGGTTCTTCAGGGGTGCCGCCTTCTGCCGGTACGTGTGCCCCATCGGGCAGTTCCACTTCGTGAACGGCATGGTGTCGCCCTTCGAGGTCAGGGTCCGGGATGCGGAGGTATGCAGTCGCTGCGAAACGAAGGACTGCATCCGCGGGCGCTACCGGACGCCCGGGCCCGCGGCAGCGGCGGCGGCCCTGGGAACGCCCGCAGCGGAGGTGCAGGCCGCAGGGTCCCCGGCCGAGGGCTGGTTCGGGCGGCCCCTGCAGCCGGACCCGGCCACCGGTCGCCTGGCCCTCGCCGGCCAGCTCCCGTCTCCCGGGCGCGGGGCCTCCGGTGCCCCCCGGCGGCCCTCCCGCCAGGTGCCGTCGTCCGGGCAGGCCCACGGCCGGGCGGGTCTCCTCCAGAGCGGATGCGAACTCGCCCTCTACCTCCCCCGCAAGGAGGGGAACCTGGACTGCACCTTCTGCATGGAATGCATCCAGGCCTGTCCCCACGACAACATCGGCATCCTCTCCCGTTCTCCCCTTCGGGACACGACGGCGGGTGGCGTGCGCTCCGGCGTCGGCCGAATCCAGCAGCGCCCGGATCTCGCTGCCCTCGCCCTGCTCCTGGTCTTCGGCGCCTTCCTGAACGCCTTCGGCATGGTGGAGCCGGTCTTCCGACTGCAGCGGTGGACATCGGAAGTGCTCGGGGTGACCTCCCGGGCGGGGGTGCTGGCCGTCTTCTTCGCCGTGGGCCTCGGGGTCGTGCCGGCGCTCCTGACGGGGATCACGGCCTGGACGAGCCGGGTCCTTGCCGGGGGGACCGACGCGCTGGTGGAGCGCGCCGGGCGCTACGCATGGGCGCTCGTTCCGCTAGGCTTCGGGATGTGGACCGCCCACTACCTCTATCACCTCCTCATCGGAGGACTGACGCTGGTCCCGGTGCTGCAGCAGTACCTCAGGGACCTGGGGGTGCCGGCGGGAGCGCCGGAGTGGGGGCTCGGCCCGGTGGTGCCCGAGTCCTGGCTTTTCCCGCTGGAACTGGTGTTCCTCCAGGGCGGCCTCCTGCTGACCCTCCTGGCGACGTGGCACATCGCCCTCGGCACCGAGGGGGGACGGCAGCGTGCCGTCCGGGCCTTCCTCCCCTGGGCTGTCCTGGCGACGGGACTTGCGGCGGCGGGGATCTGGCTCCTCCTTCAACCGATGGAAATGCGGGGAACCTTCCTTGCCCCGGGACTCTGATCCCGGTCACGCCGCGGGCGCCCGGGCCCGGTCACCTTCCGGGCCCCGTCCATGCCACGACCACATTCATGTCCGCGTTTCGTCCCACCCGGACCCCGATCCCGGAAGCTCCCCCGCCCATGTCCCTCCGCCACCCCCGAGTCCGCCCCCTCGTGAGCTGCGCCGGCCTCGTCGGCCTGGTGACCTTCCTCCTGCTCTGGCCCGTGCCCGGCCCCCTGTCGGGGCCGATTCCCGGCCCCCTGCCGGGCACGCTGGCCGGCCCCATCGCCGGACCGGTCGAGGCGCTGGCCAACGGGGGGACGCTTCGGCTCGCCAACGTCCCCATGGGCGCCTACCTGGTCTCCGTCTTCACCGACCCGACGCCGGTGCGGCCCGACTCCCTGGACGTGAGCGTGCTCGTGGTGAACCGCACCGGGGGGGAAGTCGTGGACGGTCTCGATGTCCGGGTTCGCACCCGTCACCTCGGCGGGGCGGTCGCCGACGACGAACGGAGGGCGACCCGGGAACAGGCGGACGACCCTCGGTACTATGCGGCCAAGTTCGGACTGGGCGCGGAGGGGGAGTGGGAGATCCGCGTCGTCGTGGAGGGCCCGGAGGGCTCCGGGGACGCGGGATTCCAGGTCAGGGCGCGGGATCGGGGATTGCTCGGACACCCCCTCGTCCTGGTCGTCCTGGCGCTCCTCCCCCTTGTCCTGGTGGGCGGATGGATCGTCCTTCAGTCGAACGGCACGACCAGCGTCAGCCGAGACGCTTCTCGATGAGGCTCCGCATCCGCTCGAGGTCCTCCCGCTGAAGTTCACGGTCGGACACGAGCTGGGTCAGGAGCTCCTCCGGGGAGTCGGCGAAAAGCTTCCGGAGGAGGCGATTCAGGTGACTTTCGCGGGCCTGGACTCGCTCCACGAGGGGCAGGTAGCGGTAGGCGCGGCCCTCCTCCTCGTGGTCCACGAACCCCTTTTCCTCCAGGGTGCGGAGAATGGTCAGCACGGTGGTATAGGCCAGTTCGTCGCGGATCCGATCCTTGACCTCGGCCACCGTCCCCGTCCCGTGGTCCCACAGGACGTTCATCACATCGAGCTCCCGCTCCGTGAAAATCGGTTCGTTCGCGGACACGCTGTCCCCCGGGTTCTCGTCCTGGACACGAGCGGCGAGCCGCGTCCTGCTGCAAGGTATACTCTCCCGGCGGCCCCGGTCAAACGATAGGACTCGTTGTCCCACCTTCGCCCCGGTCTGGCGCCCTTCGGCCCTGCCGGTCGGCGAGGTGCAGCGGCGGACGGGTTCAGGGGTCCGAACCCACCAGCACCTCGACGCGGGACGCGGACTCGAGGGCCCGGGCCCGGGCCTCGGCTACCGTGCCTCCGCGGGCCAGCGTGATCCCCATCCTCCGGAACGGCCACGCCCGGGGCTTGCCGAAGATGCGCAGCTGGGCCGTCTCCACCTCGAGGGCGCGGTCCACCCCGTCGTACCCGCGCACGGGACCCTCCCGGTCCGCCAGGATCACCGCCGAGGCCGAGGGGCCCGCATAGGACAGGACCGGGATCGGGATGCCGAGGATCGCACGGACGTGGAGGTCGAACTGCGACAGGTCCTGGGAAATCATCGTGACCATCCCGGTGTCGTGGGGCCGGGGCGAGAGTTCGGAGAAGACCACGTCGTCGTCGGTGATGAAGAACTCCACGCCGAAGACTCCGGCACCGCCCAGTCGGGCCGTCACGGCCCGGGCCATCTTCTCGGCCGTGCGCACCACTTCCGGATCGAGTCCGGCCGGCATCCAGGATTCCCGGTAGTCCCCCTGTTCCTGCCGGTGGCCGATGGGCTCGACGAACCGGGTGGTGCCGTCCCGTTCCCGGATCGTGAGCAGCGTGATCTCGGTGTGAAACGGGATGAACTCCTCCACGATCACGCGGGACTGATCGCCCCTGCGACCCTCGAGGGCGGCGTTCCACGCCGCCTCCACCTTCGTGGATCCGGTGACAACCGTCTGCCCCTTCCCGGAGGACGACATGACCGGCTTGACCACGCAGGGATACCCGATGGCGTCACAGGCGGCGAGGAGTCCGTCCGGATCGTCGGCGAAGGCAAAGCCGGCGGTCCTGAGGCCCAGTTCACCGGCAGCCAGTTCCCGTATGGCCTGCCGGTCCATCGTCATCCAGGTGGCCTCGGCGGTGGGAACCACGTTGAACCCCTCGGCCTCCAGTTCCCGGAGCTTCTCGGTTCGGATGGCCTCCACCTCCGGGACGATGAAATCCGGGGCATGCCGGCGGACCACCTCCTCGAGCGCGTCTCCGTCCAGCATGGGGAACACCTCGGAGGCATGGGCCACCTGCATGGCAGGAGCACCGGCATAGCGGTCCGCCGCGATGACACGAACCCCCATCCGCTGGGCGGCAATGGCGACCTCCTTGCCCAGTTCGCCGGAGCCGAGCAGGAGGAGCGTTCGGGGAAGCTGGGGCGTGGGGGCGGCCATGGGATCGTCCTTGACGGGGGCTGGGGGCTCGGGCCGGGGCTCACGGGTCGCCCCCGGTGCCCTCGCGATGGAACCTCCGGAAGGTACAGGGTGTCAGCCCCCGGGGAAATCGGGTATCTTCGCGGCGCCCCGGCCGCGCGCTCCCCCTCGGTCGCCGCGGGGCGGGGGTCCCGGTCCTGCCGCTGTCCGGACGCCCGTGTCCACCCGGTCCCTCGCCGTCCTTCCACTGCAGATGACGCCCTCTTGACCGAACGCGATCCTCTCCCTGCCACGTCATCCGATTCCTTCGACGCCGACGGCTTCCACGCCCGGCTGGGCCCGCTCCTGGGGGGGCTCCGGATTCGCCGCAGCCACCCCCTGGCACGGCTCACGACGTTCCGCATCGGGGGGCCCGCGGACCTGTTCGTCGAAGCACGGACCCCGGAAGAACTGGCCCGAACCGTGACGGCTGCACGGGAACTCGGCACCCCGTACTTCCTTCTCGGGGAGGGCGCGAACATCCTGGTCAGCGACGAGGGCATCCGCGGCCTGGTCATCCACTCGAAAGCCGACGGCATCGAGTTCCTCCCCGGCGGCAGGGTCCGGGCCGCCGCAGGCGTCCGGGTCTTCCCCGACCTCATCGTCGAGACGGTGCGACGGGGGCTCGGCGGGCTCCACCACTTCGTGGGGATTCCCTCGTCGGTGGGGGGCGCGCTCTGGCAGAACCTCCACTTCCTCTCCCCCGCGCCGGAGCGGGACCGCACGGTCTTCATCGAGGAGGTCCTCGAGTCGGCCGAGATCCTGACGGTGGAAGGCGAACACCGGACCGTGGGGGTCGAGTACTTCGAATTCGGGTACGACGACTCCATCCTCCACCGCCGCCCCGATGTCGTCCTCTCGGCCACCTTCCGCCTCGAGCCCACGCCCGAGGCCGAGCTCCGCCGCGTGATGACCGAAAACCTCCGGTGGCGGGACGACCGGCATCCGGACCTGTGGCTCTACCCCTCCGCAGGGTCGATCTTCCAGAAGATCGAGGGGATCGGGGCCGGACGCCTCATCGACCAGTGCGGCCTGAAGGGACACGTGCACGGCGCGGCGGGAATCTTCCACCGCCATGCGAACATCATCGTGAACCTGGGGGGCGCCACCGCGGCGGAGGTCCTCCACCTCATCCACCTGGCGCGGGACACCGTGTTCCGGGAGACGGGCCACGAACTCGTTCCCGAAATCGGGCTCATCGGCGAGTTCTGACGCGAGTGGTGGGACTGGAGGAACGGGCGGGATGGCGCAGGAACGTCCGCCGCCCCGGCCTTCAGGATCCGGGACCGCCGGGGAGGATGCCCCCGTGCCACCCGAACCAGCTTCCCACCGTCCACAGGATCACGGTCACATGCGTGGCCAGCAGGAACCCCAGGGCCACCCGCGGCAGGCTTCGGTGCTCGATCCCGAGGTTCTTCCAGGTCAGCCATGCGGGGAACACCGCGAGCCAGCCCATGCGGGGGAGGAGGTATTCGGCGAGGATCGGAAAGGTGTCGACGATGACCGACTCCTCGGGCATCCCCCCGGCGGCCCGGACGACGATGCGGGTCAGGAGCGGCACGAGCACCATGACGTAGGGGAACAGAAAGAGGGAATTCACGAAAAAGAGGCCACCCTCCCGGGTCTCGATCCAGGGGCCGTCCGCAGGCGTCGGGGTGGGCGATTCGGCAGTCTTCATGAGGCGAAATCCGGGAGTGGGTCCGGGCGGCGGGCGCCGGCACGGTATCGATGCGACGTCGGAGGCATCAGGGCCCCTGCGTGGGGTCACCCGCGGCCAGCGCGTCCCGGAGCAGCGCGTCGATCCGGTCGAGCCGGGCAGGCTCCTGCGTCAGGGAGAGGAGGCCATGCTGCCACATGGGATCGGTCTGGATCAGCGAGGCCACCCGGAAGGATACCTCCTCGGCGGGATCCATGGGAGGGATGGCCTCCACCTCGTCACCGGGGAGACCCAGGCGATCAACGACCACCTCGAGGAGCGAAAGCGTCTGCTGTCGCCGCCTCATCAGGGCCTCTTCCCGGGACCCGGCGTCAGGTACCCGGGGGCGGGTCCCGCCCTCCCCGTCCCCGTTGCCCTGCCCCGAAAGGTCGAAGCCCGGCCCGGTGCCCGGCTCCGGGCCCGGGTCGTCGTCCCCGTCCGTCATGGTCTCCACCAGGGCCTCGTGGTACTTCGTGTCCGACTCGATGCCGTCCACGATGCGGAACCGCTCGATGCCGCTGGCCAGCAGAAGGGACCGGCCATCGGGAAGGATCCGGAATTCGCCGATCTCGGCCACCGTACCCACGCGGCCCGGCGTCCGTTCGAAGGGCCCCAGGCGGTCGGGGTCGTGGTAGAGGAGTCCGAAGCGTCGGTCGTATTCGATGCACCGGGCCACCATCTGCCGGTACCGGGGCTCGAAGATGTGGAGGGGGGTCACTGCCCCCGGGAAGAGGACCACGGGGAGCGGAAAGAGAGGAAGACGTCGCATGATTCGCCGAACCCTCCCGGCGCCCCGAGGTTCCCCTTCAGCGGTTCCCCTCGCCGGTCCCGGGACCGGACCCGGGACCGGCGTCCGGACCCGGTGCGGGATCGTCCCTGTCCAGCTGAAGCTCCCGCCAGAGCACGGCCATCCCGCCTGTTGTGCCGACCCCCCATTCGCCGCTGGGCCGGAGCCCCGGGACCACCCACCGAACCTCGGGCCCTCCGCCGATTCGGAGGGTCACCCGCTCCCCCTGCAGGGCGAGCTCCAGCAGGACGGGCGTTCCGCCGAACTCGCCCACGGGGAACCCTCCGGTCCCGTCCTCCCGCCGTGCCTCCCCCGGTGCCGGCGGCTCCCCGTCGCCCAGCCCACCCTGGGCCTCCGGCACGTCCGGGCCCCTCCACGGTCGAGGAAGGGCGTCGGACTGGAGGGGAACCCGCACGAGCCGGGGGGCCGCACCCATGCCGACGGCCACACCCACCGCGTCGCCGTCCAGGGCCCCGTCCCGAACCCCGAGGACCAGCAGCAGACCGCTCCCGGAGGCCCGTCCCGATCCCACTGGCTCCGCCACCGCCCGGAGTCGGACTCCCGCGGGCGGGGGAGTGGGTTCGGTTTCCCGCGGATGCCAGAGGAGAGGGTCGAGACTCACGGCAAGCTGGAGGAGGCCGCTCGGGGTCCACCCCGCACTCCGTCGCAGCTCGACCCAGGCCACCTCTTCGGCCGAGATGACCTCGCGGATGCGGGCATCCAGGGTATCGAGGGTCGCGGAATCGAAGCGCGCCTCGAAGCGGTCCGCCACCGAGGCCCTCGTCCATCCGGCAGGAGGGCGTGGCCCGGCGATTTCGCGGAGAAATTCACGCGTCCGCCCCCGGAAGGGCTCCTCGAGAAGGACGCCCACGAAGGCGGCCCAGACCGCGTACCGGGTGGCGAGGGGAAGGTGGTCCAGGTCACTCCGAATCAGCGTGGCTGCGGAAGGAAATCCCCCCGCACGGAGTAGCCGGGCCCGGGCATGGCGCTGGCTGTGCAGCCAGGGTTCCCCGAGCCGGCCCTCGGTCCGGGCGGGCCCCGCGGCGGAGAGCGCTTCCGCCCACCCCTCCTCGGCGTGAGAGGCGATCCCTTCCGAGACCCATGACGGCCAGCTCGCGTCCCGAGCCAGCGCGTAGGTCACCAGGTGGGCCGCCTCGTGGACCACGAGGCGCTCCCCCTGGAAGCCGGGTCCGAACCGCTCCCAGCGCCGGGGATCGGGAGACCCTTCCGCCAGGATGTGGGCGCTGCGGGAGCGCTGGTGGGAGAAGGCCTGCTGCCGGGCGAACCTCCCGGAAGCCAGCCGCCGGTCCGCCCGAAGAAACGGCGCCTCGGAAGCGTAGAGCCGGATGCGGAGATTCCGCTCGCCGTCGAGGACGGAGGGGGCCGCATCGGGCGCCACGCCGAACCACACCGCCACCGAGTCCCGGGTCCGGCCCAGGTCTGCCAGCAGCTCGGCGGCACGGGGCCCGCACCCCGGGTCACAGCGAAGCTCGAATCCTTCCCCGCGGATGCGCTCCCCGGGCCCGCCGCGCACCTCGCATCCCGCGAACAGGAGCGCGGCGGCGGCGAGCACGCCCACGCACAGGCGCCCGGGCGTCCGAACGCCGTCGGTCAGGGCGCCGGTTCTCGGGACGCCGCTTCCTGGAACCCCGGGACGCATCGTCAGTCCTCCATGACAAGGCGCCGGAGTTCCCGTCCCATCCGGTGGCGCACCCGGAGGACCAGGAGGACGCACACGGCGGCCAGCCCTCCGGCGAGCCCCCACCAGAGTCCTGCGGCGCCCCATCCCAGGCCGAATCCCAGGAAGAGGGAGAACGGGATTCCCAGGACCCAGAAACCGAGGATGTTGATCCACATGGGCGCCCGGGTGTCGCCCACCCCGCGGAGCACCCCCGCCGCCACGGCCTGCACCCCGTCAAAGACCTGGAAGACCCCGGCAATGGGAAGGAGCAGGACCACCACCGCCAGAACCCCGGCGTCGTCGGTGTAGAGGCGGCCGAAAAAGGAGGGAACGAGCAGGAAGAGCGCCGCGGTCACGACCATGAAGCCCACCCCGAGCATGAGCGCCGCCCCGGCGGAGCGCCGCGCGCCGTCGGCGTTTCCGCTCCCCACCTCCTGCCCCACCCGGACGGCGGCCGCGGCGGCGATGCCCACCGGCACCATGAAGGTGAAGGCCACGAGGTTCATGGCGACCTGGTGCGCCGCCATCGTCGTGGTGCCCACCCAGCCCATGAAGATGCCGATGGCCGCGAAGGCCCCGAACTCGAGCTGGAACTGGGCACCGATGGGAGCGCCGAGACGAAGCATGCGGCCCATGGGCGCGGCGCGGAAGATGCCCCTTCGCACCGGGCGAAGATAGCCGCGAAGGAGCTGCCAGCTCACGACCAGGAGCATGCCGGCCATGAACCAGCGTGAAAGGGAGGAGGCCATGGCCGACCCCACGGCCCCGAGCCGGGGCGCACCCAGGTTTCCCCAGATCAGCATCCAGTTGAGCCCCGCATTCAGGACGTTGGCTGCCACGATGGTCCACACGATGGGGGCGATGCGTGCCATCCCCTGGAGCGTCTGGCGGAGCACCACGAACCAGTAGAACGGGAGGGTGCCGGGGATCGACCAGAGGGCGTAGCCGGCGGCGATGGGAATGACCTCCAGGGGCTGACGGGCCAGAAGGAAGAGGGGTGCGGCCGGGACAAGTGCGAACCCCGCCACCACCCCCAGAACCGTCGCCAGGATCGTTCCGCGCTGGAGCGCCCGGGCGGCACCCTCCCGGTCCCCCGCTCCCACGGCCTGGGCCACCAGGGGGTCCAGTGCCATGAGGAGTCCCATGCCGAACACCACGACGACGAAGAAGTAGAGGTTGCCCAGGGCCACCGCCGCCAGGTCCTCGGGGGAGACCCGCCCGACCATGAGCGTGTCCACCACCCCCATGGCCATGATCCCGACCTGGACCACCGCCACGGGAAGGGCCAGGCGCACCACCGCCGCCACGTCGGCGCGCCCCGGTCGGAGGAGCACGCGAAAGGAAACCCTGGGAGGGGCGTTCATCGGGAAAAACCGAATGGCGGGGAGAAGGGAGGGACCGCAGGGACGGGTCGCCGGCGGAAGCGACCGCCCGGGCAGGCGCGAATGCTAACCGACCCTTCCCCGGACCTCAACGGCGAAGGACCCGGAGGGTCCGCTCAGGCGGTCCCCCGGGTTGTCCCGTTCCCACCCTCCCCCCGCTCGCCGTCGCCCGACTCGTCGTCCCCGGGATCGAGGTCGGCGAACTCTCCATCGGCGGGAACCGGCCCCCCCATCCGCGCCGAAACCCCGGGCGTCAGCGGTTGACGCCCGGCAAACCCCCCGTCCAGCTCGTGCCAGCTCCGGATCCGGTTTTCACCCCGCTTCCAGCAGAGGAACACCCACCGGCCGTCCAGCGTCGACGGGAAGTCGACGAGGCCGTGCTCGAGGCCCCCCGGAGGGACCCGCACCCCGAGCGGCATGAGGCGGGCCGAGACCAGGGCGTCGATGCGGTGGAGGGTGTCGCGCACCGCGGTCCGCTCGGCGAGGAACTCCTTCCGGTCGGGGTTCCCGGGCTTCGAGAGGTCCCGGCCCCAGAGCACGTCGAGGATCTGGATCCGGTCCAGGTGCGCGGCCAGCGCCCGCTGGTGCTCGTCCAGGTCCCCGAACACCCCTTCCAGCGCCGGTACGAGGGCATTCGCCTCGCCGACCGTGAACGCACGCTGGAAGGGGGCGGCCTCGTCCATGTCAGGGCACTCCCGCTCCATGGATCGCATTGAAGAAGAGCTTGTACGTGCCGGTGGGCTGTGCCCGGAACTGCGGGCGGAAGCCGATGATCACCGCCGAGCCCGAGCCCACCGGTGCATGCACCACGGCGGCACGACCTGCCAGGTGCGCATCCCCCCCCAGTTCCCACCCGCTCATGAGGAGGTCCGACGAGGCGTAGCTCGCCACCACGTTCGCCCGGCCCGTGTCGGTGACCTCGAACCCCCGGGATCCCTGGAAGAAGGCCGCGCCCTCGTCCGGCATGCCGAAGGCCACCGGGTGGCTCGCGTCGAACTCCGTCCGGAGCAGGGAGCCCGGGATGAAGAAGTCCGAGTTCGAGAGCCCCGCCGTGACGTTTCGCACGGGGAGGTTCAGCGCCTGGATGGCAAAGTCCGAGGCCCCGTCGAAGGCGACGAGCGTGCCCCCGGCCTCGACCCAGCTGCGCAGGCTGGCCATCCCCTCGTTGCCCACGCCCCCGGTGAAGCCCGGCGGGCGGGAGCCCTCGGCGTGCCCGCTCACGATGGACCCCGCGCCCTGGTCGGTGAAGAGGATCACGTCGTACCCCGAGAGGTCGCCCCGGATGTCGGCGTTCCGGAGGGTGTCCACCTGGAACTCGAACTCCCGGAGCACGTAGCGGGTCCACCCCTCGTCCATGTTGGCGGTCCAGGGCATGTAGAGCCCCACGCGGGGCGCCCGGAGCCGCTCCACCTCACCGGCGGCGATGCCCTCGGAAGGTGCCGATCCCAGCCCGGCCGGGGCGAGCCCCAGCGATTCCGTCAGCGACCGCATGAACTCGGGCGTGGCCCCGCCCCCCTTCTCCACGAGGAAGGCACCCGGCGCACCCAGGTCTCCGAGTTCGGGGGTGGCGGCGTGATTCCGGTGCACGGCGGCCCCGGCGGCCAGGAGCCGGTTCACCGCGAGCCGCGAGTCGTTCCGGGTGGCGGGAAGCGCCCATCCCCACTCGGCGTCGGCAAAGCGGGGAGACGGTACGGGCACGACATCCACGGCTTCGGCCCGGGCCTCGAAGGGGGCCTCCACCCGGTGCACGTCCACCCCCATGGCCATGGAAATCGTCCACCCGGACAGCCCGCCGTAGGGGGGCTCCGGGGGCCCGCCGGGGTACTGCTCCCGGTTCGGGTGCTCGTGACGCTCCAGCAGGTCCATGAGGTGGGCCCGGAAGGCCTGCCCGGCGTAGGCGATGTAGGTGCCCTCGGGGTACTCCCGCGCACCCTGCGGCCCCTCGGCCCGGAAGGGGGCGGTGGCCCGGTGCACCTCCACGCCCCCCCGCCGGAGCACGTTCAGGAGCTCCACCGCCTCGCCGGCGTCCCGCTGCGAGCCCAGGTCCACCACGTAGGCGAAGGGCCCGCCCTCCTGCCCCGCCTCGATCTGCCACTTCCCCATCCGCCAGATGTTGAAGAGCCAGTCCTCGCGGAGCCGCGACCCGATGTCCAGCGCCCCCATCGAGCTCTCGAAGTGGTAGGCCACGGCGTCGGCCAGCGTGGCCCACCCGCCCTCCCAGGGGTTCGCGTAGTAGACCGACGGCTCCTGTGCCGAGATCCGGTGGCTCCCCGAGCCGAAGGCCTCCGGGAGGCCCTCCGGGTCATGGTACTGCGGCGTGGCCGAGGCGTGCCCGACCTCGGAGAGGAGCCCCACCATGTTGTGGAAGTAGGGGGCCGTCCGCATCCCGCCGTTCCACCACATGGTGAACGACATGCGCGACACGACACCGGGCATCTGCCGCTCCTCGAGGCGCTTCGCCATGTGCTCGCCCACCATGTTCACCCCCCGCACCACAAGCGGCGGGATGTGGGGGTTCACCGGGTCCGCAAAGGGCGGAATGAAGATGCGCGCCGGAAACGGGGCGGTCTGATGGTGATTGAAGACGATCTGCGGATACCAGGTCTCGTAGAGCTGCTCGGCAATGGCCCGGCTCTCCGCCTGCCGGAACATGAACCAGTCCCGGTTGATGTCGTGCCCCACGTACTCGTGGTAGACCTCGGGCGGTCCCGTCGTCTCCCAGTCCGTGCCCAGGTTCTCGCGGTACCAGTTCACCACGACCTCGTGGCCGTCGGGATTCATCTGGGGCACGAGGAGGAGGATCACGTCGTCGCGGATGCGGCGGGTCTCGGCCGATTCGTCGGTGGCCAGGTACCAGGCCAGGAGCGGGCCGTGCTGCGCGTGGGCCACCTCGGTGGAGTGGAGCCCGTTGTCGATCCACACGATGGCCTTCCCCTCCTCCGCCAGCCGCCGCGCCTCGGCCTCGTCCACGTCGTGGGCCCGGGCCAGCCGCCGCGCGATGTCCCGCCACCGGTCCAGCTGCCCCAGGTTTTCCTCCGACGAGATGAAGACCAGGTGGATCGGGTTGTCCCGGAAGGTGCGGCCGATCTCGATCCTCTGCACCCGCGGGCTCGCCGCCGCCAGCTGCCCGTAGTAATCCTCGAGCTGCGCCAGGTCGGCCAGCTCGTAGTCGTCGCCCGGGTGGAAGCCGAAGACGTGGGCCGGGTGCGGCACGCCACCGGGAACCGGCTCGGGGGCCGGGGCCAGCGCCGGGGTCGCACTCCTGGGAACCGCGCTCTGCCGGTCCTGCGGCCGGACCTGGTCGGCGCCGGCCTGCTGGGCGGAGCCGGCTCCGGGGGCCAGCGCGAAGGCTCCGAAGACAAGGATCGGGAGGAGAGATGCGACGCGGTTCAGGCGGAGGGTCGCAGGCAGTGCGGAGCGGAGGTTCGGGTCGATCACGGAGTGGACTCCGGTGGGGGCGCAGGGATCAGGCGGGCCCCGCGGTCCGGCGGGAGCCGGAGGCGAGGGCTTCTTCGAACGGACGAACAGGTGGCACCATACGCGGGAACCGTGGGGGCCGTCAAACGGGAGGCGACCCCCCGAGGCCCCTGTCGGGCCGCGATCGGGCGCGGCGTGGGCGCGGCGAGGGTTCTGCGTGAGTCCGGAGTGAGTCCGGCGCAGCGCACTTCGGGGATCCGCGTCGCCGATGCCGGGTATGAGTTACGGCTGGAGATCGAGCGGGACCCATTGGGTGTGCAGAGGCGAGTCCGAGGCCCTCGATTCACGCGGTTCCGTCTTCAACCCACCCCATTTCTTTCTGCCCCGCTGGCCGTATGCCTCCCCACCCCGTGCTCACCGTGAACCGAACCGACCGCACCCCGACCCCGCCCGACGAGGGAGAGGGGGCGCAGGCGTCGGTCCTGGTCCGGAAGGCGTGCCTCGCCGATGTCCCCGAGCTCCTCCGCATCTCCCACGCCATCTACGGGGATCGGGGGTCGTGGAAGGCTCCGGAGCTCCGTCTCCACCAGGAGGTCTTCCCCGACGGGCAGTTCGTGGCCGAGGAGGTGGAGACCGGGCGGGTCCTCGGCATGGCGGTTTCCCTCGTCGTGTCCGCCGACGAGTGGCCTCTCGAGGTTCCGTGGCGGGTCATCACGGACAACGGGCGGCTGACCACGCACACCGACGCCGGCGACACGCTCTACGCCGCCGGCGTCGCCGTGGATCCGGCGGCCCGCGGCATGGGCGTGGGCTCGGCGATCTACCGGGGCCGGGAGGCGCTTGCCCTCGAGCTGGGACTCCGCCGGATCCGTGCCGGCGCCCGCATCCCCGGGTACGGGCCTCTAGCCGACCGGATGAGCCCCGAGGCCTACGTCGAGGAAGT
>REBP01000239.1 GCA_007692665.1 Gemmatimonadales bacterium
GGAAGGTGAAGGCGATGATCCCGAACAGGACGATGACCAGCGACATGACGGTGGCCAGGACGGGTCGCCGAACGCTGAGTTCGTGAAGCTTCATCGTGCTGCCCCCGGCCCGGGCTCCGCCCCCGCTCCGGGCCCCGTCTCCGGCCCCGGTCCCCCCTCGTCCTCGAAGGCCTCTTCGGGCGGGATCACCTCGGCCCGTACCTCCATGCCGTCCCGGAGCTGCTGAAAGCCGGTGAGGATCACCCGGTCCCCGGACTCGAGCCCCGACGTGATCTCCACCCGGTCCCGGGTGCGGATCCCGGTGGTAACCGACACCAGCGAGGCACGGCCGTTTCGCTCCAGGTAGACCCGGGGACCTTCGGGAGAGGGGCGAATGGCGATGGAGGGAACGGTGAGCGCCTCGCCCCGCTCGTCCAGGACCACCGACACCCGGGCAAAGGCGCCGGGGCGGAGCCGGCCGTCGGGGTTCGGGGTTCGGGCCCGCACCTGGAGGGTGCGCGTGTCCTCGTCGAGCCCGGGATCAATGGCGTAGATCCGGGCCTCCCCCTCGCCGACGCCTTCCTGTCCCTCGACGGAAAAGGTCACGGAGGCGCCAGGGCCGATGACCCCCGAGAGCCGCGCCGGGAGGGAGAACTCGAGGCGCAGGGGATTCACCTCACGGAGACGACCCAGGACCCGGTCCGGCGTCAGGTAGGCGCCGGGACTCACCTCCCGCAGCCCCATGACCCCGTCGAAGGGAGCCCGGACCTCGGTGCGGCGGACCTCGGCCTCGAGCACGTCCAGGTCGGCTGCGAGGACCTCGAGCTCCGCCAGCGTCTCCTCCCAGCTCTCGCGGCTCACCCCGCCCTCTTCCAGGAGTCTTCGCTGCCGTCCCTCCCGCTGCTCGAGCAGGGTGCGACGGGCGGCCAGCTGACGAAGCCTGGCCTGGAGTTCGTCGTCGTTGAGCTTGGCCAGGAGCTGGCCCGCCTGCACCCGGGCGCCCTCCTCAAACCCGAGCGAGACAAGCCTCCCGGATGCCTCGGCGCGGAGTTCCACCTCCTCGTTGGCCAGGAGAAACCCGGTCGTCTCGACGCGGTTCACGAGGCGCTCCCCGGCAAGCACCACCACGTCCACGGTGAGCGTGCGGCTCGCCGGCGAATCCGGGGGGCCGCCGGCGCCTCCCGCTCCGCTCCCGTCGCCGCCGCTCCCGCCGGAGAAGGCCCGGAGTCCACCCACCAGGGCAAGGGCCACCAGACCCAGCGCCGCGGCAGCGGTGAGAATGCGCCTGAGGGTCGGGCTCATGGGGACTCCGGGATCGTGGGGTCGGGCGAGGTGGACGAGTGGTTTCAGGATCGACTCAACCGCCTGAGGCCCGGAATGTTCCTCTCCCGGGATTCGGCCTCGTCACTGCCCGTCCTTCGTTCCCCATCCTCCGCCATCACGCTCGGGAACGCTGGCTCAGGTTCCCTGCGGGGAGGCGGCGGGACCCGTCGTGCCCTCGCCCACCGGCTGCACGGGGGTGCGGGCCCGTTCGTCCACCTCGAGCCGGAAGACGTCGGGGCGCGCGTAGTGTCCGACCACGTCGAACTCGAGGCGCTGCCGGGCGAGCTCGCGGAGGTCCAGGTCCACCAGCAGGACCCCCTCCTCGCCCATGAGCGGGCCCGCGAGAACTTCGCCGTCGGGGCCCACCACGACGCTCCCGCCGGGCGAGAGGAGCTCCGGAAACGCCTCCAGCTCGGCCCGGACCGAGGGGCCGATGTCCGCATCGTCAAGGAGCCACGACGGGTAGTGCTCGCGGCGCACGAACTGGTTGCATCCCAGTACGAAGCAGCGGCCCTCGACGGCGATGTGACGGAGCGTCGCCTGCCAGCGGTCCCGGGCATCTGCGGTGGGGGCCAGGTAGATCTCCACCCCCTTCCCGTAGAGCGCCATGCGGGCAAGGGGCATGTAGTTTTCCCAGCAGATCAGCCCGCCGACTCTTCCGAAGGGGGTCTGGAGTACCGGGAGCGTGCTCCCGTCGCCCTCGCCCCAGACCAGGCGCTCCGCCGCCGTGGGCTTGAGCTTCCGGTGCAGGCCGAGGAGGCTGCCGTCGGGGCCGAAGTGTGCGAGGGTGCAGTAGAGTGTCGACGCCAGCCCGGGGAGGCGTTCGATGAGCCCCACCGCCAGGTGAACCCCGGCTTCGCGGGCAACGCGCCCCAGTTCGTGCGCCTCCGGCCCGGGAAGGGCGATGGCGGCCTCGAAGTAGCGCCGGAAGAGCTCCTTCCCCTCGGGTGTGCGACCGCCCACCGCCGTGCCGAACCGAAGGCCCCACGGGTATCCCCCGAGAAACGCCTCGGGAAAGAGCACCAGTTCGGCACCCTGCGCCGCCGAGTCCAGCGTGTGACGCCGCACCGCATCCATCGCGCCGGCGGTGTCGAATGGATAGCCACGGGGCTGGACCACGGCGACCCGGACTCCCTCGGGGGGGGACGCGTGCTTCCCATCATGGCTCACGATCATTGACCCCTCCTCCGGGTTTCCGGGATTCGATTCCGCGCTGTTCCTGCTCTCCATGCCCTCTTCCGGAACGAAGTCGGGGCGGAGCCTTTCGGCCACCGCCCCGAACCACCGTTCCGGTCAGCTCTGCCCTACCCGCATTCGCTGTACCCGCACACGTAGCACTTCATGCATCCCTCTTCATACGCCATGTGGGAGCTTCCGCACTCGGGGCACGTGGCCAGGAGGGAGTCACCGGACCCACCCTGGGCAGACGCCGCACGCGGAGCGGCGGAGGCCTGCGGCGCCACGGCGGAGACGCCCTGGAGCTTCGGTGCAATGAGCAGCTCTTCCTGGACCCCTTCCCGCTCCACGAGATACCGCTCGATGGCCTGGGCGATGGCGTCCGGAGCCGACAGCACCTTGCTCGGCCCGATGCCCACGGCGCGGTCGCAGGAGATCCCCCGGAGCTGGTCCCGCACCGCGGTGATGGGGATGCCGGAGCGCAGCGCCAGCGAGGCCAGGCGACCGATGGCCTCGGCGTCGGCGTTGGCCGCACCCCCCGCCTTCCCCAGCGTCGTGAAGACCTCGAAGGGGCGTCCACCCTCGTCCTCGTTGATCGTGACGTAGAGGTCACCCAGCGGGGAGTTCATCTTGATGGTGCGCCCGCGGAGGATCTCGGGGCGGTGGCGCTTGTGTCGCGTGGCCCGCGCAACCTCGTCGCGCTCGGCGTACTGGGCCTCGAGGAGCTGCCGCTCCACACGCAGGCGGTGCGCCTCCTCCCGGGCGTCAGCCAGCGCCTGTTCCAGTTCGGCGTTGGCTGCGGTCACGACCTCGGCCGGTGCCGGCGTCTTTTCCTCCTTCTTCCCGGTCTTGCCGGTGGAGAGGACCTGCATGGGACGGCAGCCGTCGCGGTAGACGGTGACGCCCTTGCAGTCCAGCTGGTAGGCCAGCTCGTAGATGGCCCGGACCTCGTCTTCCGTGGCCTCGTGCGGGAAGTTCGTGGTCTTGGAGATCGCCGAGTCCGTGTGGGCCTGGAAGGCGGCCTGCATGCGGACGTGCCACTCCGGCGGGATGTCGTGGGCGGTCACGAAGACGCGCTGCACCGCCCGGGGGACCTCGTCGAAGTGGATGTGCCCCTCGGAAGCGATCCGCTCCATGAGATCCTCGGAGTACCACCCCTGAGACTTCGCGATCCGCACGAAGTCCTCGTTGACGTCGGGCATCATGGAGCCGGCCTGGTTGCGCATGAAGGCCACGGCGAAGAGAGGCTCGATGCCGCCGGAGCACCCGGCGAAGATGGAGATCGTGCCGGTGGGTGCCACGGTGGTGATGTTCGAGTTCCGGAGCCGCCGCTCGGGGCGGATCCGCGACCCGTCGGGCCGGCGGGCGCAGGTGGCGTCGGGACCCCAGATCGAGGCCTCCCACGCCGGGAACACGCCCCGGACCTCGGCCAGCTTCTCCGAGGCGCGCCGGGCCTCCTCGTCAATGAAGCCCATGACCTTCCGCGCCAGCGCCACACCCTCGGGCGAGGAATAGGGAACGCCGCAGCGCACGAGGAGGTCCGCCCATCCCATGATACCCAGGCCCACGCGCCGAATGTTCTGGGCAAGCTCGGTGATCTGGGGAAGCGGGTAGCGGTTTGCGTCGATGACGTTGTCGAGGAAGTGGGTCGACAGGTGCACGACGGTGCGGAGCGACTCCCAGTCGATGCGGTCCTCGGGCGACACGTCGTCGGAGAGGGTGGTGTTCACGAACTTGCCGACGTTCACGCTCCCGAGGTTGCAGACGTCGTACGGCAGGAGAGGCTGCTCGCCGCAGGGATTCGTCGCCTCGTAGCTCCCCAGCGCCGGAACCGGATTGTACTCGTTGGCCCGGTCGATGAAGAAGACGCCGGGCTCCCCGGTCTTCCAGGCCCCGTGCACGATCATGTCGAAGATCTCGCGGGCATTCTCGGTGCCGACGACCTCGCCGGTGCGGGCGCTCTTCAGCTCGTAGTCGGAACCTGCGGCCACCGCATCCATGAAGGCATCGGTGATCGCCAGGGAGATGTTGAAGTTCGTGATCTGCGACGTGTCATCCTTGCAGGTGATGAACTCGCGCACATCCGGATGATCCACCCGGAGGATGCCCATGTTCGCCCCCCGGCGCGTGCCCCCCTGCTTCACCACCTCCGTGGAGGCGTCGTAGAGCTTCATGAAGGAGACGGGCCCCGAAGCGACCCCCATGGTGGAGCGTACGGTGTCCCCGGTGGCCCGCAGGCGGGAGAAGGAGAATCCGGTCCCCCCCCCGGACTGGTGCACGAGGGCCATGGACTTGAGGGTGTCGTAGATCCCGCTCTGCCCGTTGGAGAGGGCGTCGTCCACCGGGAGGACGAAGCAGGCCGAAAGCTGCCCCAGGGGCCGGCCCGCGTTCATCAGCGTCGGCGAGTTCGGCTCGAACTTGCCCCTCGACATGAGGTCGTAGAAGTGCCGCGCCAGTTCCTCGATGGCCGCGTCGGACGCCCCGTGCTGCCGGTCTTCCTCGGCGATCACCCGGGCCACCCGCCAGAACATCGTTTCCGGCTCCTCCACCGGTTCCCCCTCCTCGTTCTTCTTCAGATACCGCTTGGCCAGGACGATGCGCGCATTGTCCGAAAGCTCTGCACGCGGCAGGTCGGCCGGAATGCGGTCGTCGAAGATGCGAGGCTCCCCTTCGTGATGCGAAGGGGTGAGGGCGGCGGAGGAGGATTCCTTCCTGGCCGGCATGGGCTGGCTCCTGGTGGGGGTGTGGAGAAGGCGGTGGAAAAAATGTGGACGGGGCGTCCCGGGATGTGGAAAGCGCTGCAAGTCGCGCCGGGGACACCGGGTATGCCGTGGAAATCTCTCGGGAGAGGATCTGCGCGCATACCACCGAATCCAGTAGCGACCCCCATACTACGGCACCATATGTAGGGGGTCAAGGGTTTTGTTGCCCCGCGTCAGCAGCCCCGCCGGATCGGGCAGTCTGTCGTCGCCGGTCGCTTCGTCCGGGGGCTGCCGCCCCTCCCGCGGAGGGTCCCCCGCACCGTCAGAAGGACCACCCCATGGCCGCGTAGACAGAAGCACCCGGACGCCTCCATGACGGCTCGGTCCCTCCTCCCGCCCCACCGCTGCCGAGCGGTTGCAGGCCCTGAACCGGCACAGCTACCCCGACCCGGAGCATCGCCGGCGACTGGAAGAAAAGCGCGTGGACAACGGCGAATTCCGCTCCAAGCGAGGCCAGCGTGCGTCCATGGGTCCTCTCTCCCTCGGCGCCGGCGACTCCGCCCACCGTCCCGGCCACACCGGCCGCATCCCCCCAGAGCGTGCCCGCAATGCGGTCGGCATGGACCGGGAGAACCCCTGATCCACGGTGCACGATGGCCAGGGGTACCCGAAGTTCGGCGCCGGCGCCCCATGCCCGGTCCCCCCCCCGGGCGCCGGACTCGTAGCCCCGGACCTGGAAAAGGCCGGGGATCCGG
>REBP01000244.1 GCA_007692665.1 Gemmatimonadales bacterium
CCACCCGCTGCGCCCCCTGGCCCGTGAACAGGAACGCCACTCGCGGCGGATCGCCCGCGGACACCGTCCCCCGGAGGAGGCCGGGACGGTGGTCGCCGGGCGGGCCCGAGAGGATCGCGGCTGCATTCGTGGTGGTATCGGCCACCAGCGCCAGTCGCTCGGTGAAGTGCGCGCGCCCGGAGTTGGCAGCAAAGGCTACGTCTCCGAGCGGAGCCGCGGTTTCCTCGAGGGCCGCCCGAAACCGCTCCGCCAGCTCCCCCAGCGCCGTCCCGTCGCGGGCGGAGAGAGCGAGGAGGTGCGCGGAGCGGTCGAGACCCGTGGATGCGTTCGTCGGGGACTCCGGCGGCGGTGGCTCGGCCACGACCACGTGTGCGTTCGTCCCGCTGAATCCGTAGGAGCTGACCCCCGCCACACGGGGCCGTCCCACGGTCCGCTCCCACGGGGTACGAGTGGTGGGGACCGTCACCGGGAGCTCGTTCCACGGGATCCGGGGGTTGGGCTCCCGAAGGTGCAGGTGCGGGGGAATGGTGCCGTGCTCGAACGCGAGGAGCACCTTGATGAGAGAGGCCATTCCCGCCGTGGCCTCCGTGTGGCCGATGTTCGTCTTCACCGAGCCGACCATGAGCGGACGTTCGGACGTGTGCGAGCCCCCGAAGACCTCCGCAAGCGCCCCCATCTCGATGGGGTCCCCGAGAGGCGTGCCGGTACCATGCGCCTCGAGGAAGCCCACCTCCGCCGGATCGATCCCTCCGTCTGCCAGCGCCAGCCGAATCACCGCCGCCTGCGCGTTCCCGCTCGGCGCCGTGATCCCGTTGCTCCGACCGTCCTGGTTGATGGCGGAACCTCGGATCACACCCATGACCTGGTCCCCGTCGCGGATGGCCTCGGGGAGCCGCTTGAGAAGCACCATCGCGCAGCCTTCGGCTCGGACGTACCCGTCGGCCGATGCGTCGAACGCCCGGCACCGGCCGGTGAACGAGGCCATCCGGGCTCGAGCGGTGCTCACCGAGCCGTCCGGAGCGAGAATGAGGTTGACCCCGCCGGCCAGGGCCATGTCGGATTCGCCGGTCCTCAGGCTCTGACAGGCCAGGTGCACGGAGACCAGGGAGGACGAACATGCGGTATCGATCGCCATGTTCGGTCCATGGAGACCGAGGAGGTAGGAGAGGCGTCCCGCCGCGATGCTCCGGGAGATCCCGGTGCCGAAATACGTGTCGATGCCCGTCAGGTCCCCATGCGAAAGGCTGGCGTAATCCGTGGCAACCATCCCCACGTAGACACCCGTCTTGCTCCCGAGAGTCGAGGGAGAAGCGTATCCCGCCCGCTCGAGCGCCTCCCAGGAGACCTCCAGGAGAAGCCGCTGCTGGGGATCCATGGCCTTCGCCTCCCGAGGGGAGATCCCGAAGAAGGCCGGGTCGAAACGGTCCACCCCCGTGAGAAAGCCGCCCCACCGGGCATAGGTCTTCCCCGGCGCATCCGGGTCGGGGTCGTACAGGGCCTCCACGTCCCACCGGTCGGGTGGGACCTCCGAAACCGGATCGATCCCGTCGTGGAGGAGCCGCCAGAAAGACCGGAGATCGTCAACGCCTCCGGGAAACCGCACGCCCGCCCCGATGACCGCGATGGGCTCCCGGCGTGCCTCCGGCTTCAGGGCGAGCTTCCCCTCGAGCTCCTCCAGCTTGGCGAGGGCCCGCTCCAGGAGGCGGCGGTATCCGTCCGTTGTCGGTTCGGCCATTTCCCTTCCCAAGGCGCGGCCGACCCGGGGGGTCGGCCTGGTTCAGTTCAACGCGTCCAGCTGTTCGAGCTTTCGCAGGAGACGGCCCGCGACATCATCGTCGCTATGCGCCTCGGCCGCCAGTCTGTCGCCGGCGTCCGCCGGCACAGGACCGTCGCCGGCGCCCGGGGCCGTCCCATCCACCGGATCCCGGGCCCCGGCAGCCGTCAGGATCGGGTCCTCGAGAACCGCGGCCAGTTCCGCCACGGTGGGATGCTGAAAGAGGAGGGTGGCGGGCAGGGACCGGTTCGCGCTCTGCCCGAGCGCGTTCCGCAGTTCCACCGCCATCAGGGAATCCAGCCCCACCTCCTGGAGCGGCTGGTGGAGTCCGATCACGCCTTCTTCGGAAAGCGCCAGAACCTCCGCCGCCAGACTTCGGATGTGAGCCTGCACGATCTCCCTGCGACGGTGGGGCGGGGCCGCTCGGAGCCGGTGGTGAAGCTGGGCCTGCGCCTGACGGGCTCGGGCCGGGGAGCCGGCGGCGACGTGCCGGAGTTCCATGAAAAGGGGGTCGGCGGCCCGTTCTTCTCCCAGATCGGTCTCCCATTCCGCGGGGAGGACCGCCACCTGCACGGCCCGCTCGGCCATGGAGAGCGCGGACCCCGGAAGGGCACGCTCCAGGGCCGCGAGCGCCTGCTCCGCGCTGAAAGCCCGGGTCCGCTTCTCCAGACCCCGCTCACCGGCGGCCCCCACCCCGCGCCAGGCTCCCCAGTTGATGGTGAGCGCGGGCAGGCCGAGGGCCCGGCGATGGTGCGCGAGCGCGTCCAGAAAGGCGTTGGCGGCGGAGTGATTCCCCTGGCCCGGAGCGCCCAGCAACCCCACGCCGGAAGAGAAGAGGACAAAATGGTCGAGCGCGAGTTGCCGGGTCCGGAGGTGGAGATTCCAGGCACCGAAGGCCTTGGGAGCCAGCACCGTCTCGAACCGCCCCCGGTCCTGGTGGAGCAGGGTGCCGTCGTCCAGGACGCCCGCGGAGTGGAAAACCCCGGCGAGGGGCGGCATGGACCCGGCCATCTCCTCCAGCACGCGGTCCAGTACCGCCGGATCCGAGACATCCCCCCGCGCCGCCACCACGCGAGCACCGGCGCGTTCCAGATCCTCCAGGAATCCCAGCCCCCCTGCATCGGGCTCGCTTCGGCCCAGGAGCACGAGGTTTCGGGCACCCCGCTCCACCATCCACCGCGCAACCAGGCGCCCCACGCCT
The DNA here is from genome assembly GCA_007692665.1 of Gemmatimonadales bacterium. Taxonomy (GTDB): domain Bacteria; phylum Gemmatimonadota; class Gemmatimonadetes; order Longimicrobiales; family Gaopeijiaceae; genus SKNW01. The sequence goes on from REBP01000244.1 coordinate 2,976, forward strand.
CCCAGGCCCCCGGTAATGAGGTAGGAACCGTCCCGTCGGAATCGCACCGTTCGGTCTGCAGGGGCGGGCCTCGCGGAACGGATGATCCGGCGGACACGGCGGGTCCCGTCGCGCAGCGCGACCTGGTCTTCCCGGTCCTCGTCCGGGGCAACGCGCCGCTGCAGGACCTCGGCGACAAGTGACTCGGCCGACGCCGCCAGGGGCCAACCCGGATCCAGGTCGATGCGCAGGGGCCGAAGTTCCGGGTGCTCGAGGGCCAGGGTATGGCTGAACCCCCAGAGGGTGGCCTGGACGGGGTCCGCCGACTCGTCTCCTGCCGTGGCCTGGCCTCCCCGGGTAACCATCGTCAGCAGGGGGGGGTCGGGCCACCCGGCCCGCGCAACCGCCTGCACCAGCGCCAGCGCGGCCCCGGTCACCCGGCGGCACGCATCGGCGACCTCCGCCACCCCATCGGGCACCGGTTCCTCGGAGAACACGAGGTGGATCACGCCTTCCGGCGGCGCGGACGAGGATGCCAGCACCCGCGCGAGTTCCTCGGGAGCACCGTACTCGGCCGCGCCTGTTCCGGGAGAGATCAGGAGGCAGTTCTTCCCGCGCCGCCGGAGGGCCTGGGCCACGGCCTCGGCGCCGGGCCCTCTCGGACCGTGCACGAGCCAGGATCCCCTGCCCTCCTCCGCCGAAGGGGGCGGTGCAGACCACCGGCCCACCGTGCCGGCGAGGATCACGGCCTGCCCCCCGGCGGCTCCCTCCGCATGCTCTCCAGGCACCGGCACGGCGTCGGCGAAGCCTGCCTCCGCCAGCGCGTTCGACCACCCCTCCCGGGACAGGAGGGGATACCGGGGGCGGCGTGATTCGTCGGTGAAGGACCACCACCCCTCCGTGAGACCCACGGTCAGGTCGGCGAACCGGTGCCGGGCAACCACCTCGTAGAGGACCAGTAGCCCGCTCGGGGCCAGAAGATCACGGACCCCCCGCAGCGAGCGGCCCACGTCGGGCGTTGCGTGAAGAACGTTGGCCGCAATCACGAGATCGAAGTCGTGCGCCACCAGCCCCTGCCCGGTCGGGTCGCGGGAGACATCCAGCTCCGCGAAGCGGATGAACTCGCAGCGACCGAAGCGTTTCCGGGCCCGGCGGAGGAAGTGGCGAGAGACGTCGGTGAAGAGGTAGTCGGTTCGGTCTTCCGGCAGGACCGGGAGAACCCGGGCCGTGGTCCCCCCGGTCCCGGCGCCCACTTCCAGGATGCGGAGCCGTCGACCCGCCGGGAGGTCCTCCACCGCGAGGTGCACGGCCTTCGCCACCACGTCATTCCAGGCGCGCGCGGAGGGTGTCTCCCCGTACAGACGCTCAGCGTCGTGCAGGGAACCGCCGGGAAAGAGGAGCTCCAGGGGGTCCACCTCGCCCCGCAGGACGCCACCCAGCGCCGCCGCGCAGCGGCGGGCGAGTTCCAGCTCGATCTCGAAGTCCGGGAAGCCACGCTGGAGGTCTCGGAAGAGGGCGTCCGGATCACCGTCGGCGTGGCTGCGCCCTGCCACCCGCCAGCCCGCCCCCGATCGCGTGAGCACTCCGTCCTCGTCGAGCATTTCCAGGAGCCGGACGAGGAGCCGGTGGTGACGCTTCGCAACCCCGCACCTCTCGGCCACCCCCTCCACCTCAACCGGCCGGCCAGGCTCGAACCGCCAGCCGAGCCCTTCGAGAGCACGTACGACAGATCGCCCGAGAGCCAGGTCCAGCATCGGGAGCATCCGATCGTACGCCTTCATGACAGGGGTGTCGAAGACGTCCTCCAGTCCCGCACCCAGCCGGAGCGCCACGGCCGACGCGGGGGCGATCGCCCGGCTCTCCCCATCTGCAGACGGGGCGGCCGCCCCGGACGCGGTCACCCGCGCGTTCCGCCACGCCACCTCGTGAAGCAGGGCGTCCACCCCCCGCTCCGCGACACCCCGGAAGGCGCCCCGGGGCGCCCGCCGGAGAAGGAGGCCCCGCGCGTCGGCGACCAGGTCTCCCTTTCCGGTGAACATCCGCATGTCGGCGCGGAGAGATCCGTTGGAGCCCGGTTCATGGCCTTCGTCGCTCAGGAGCCGGACATGAGCCCAGACCTCCCCGTGCGCCTGGGCGTGGAAGCGGAGCCTGTCGATCCCCATGAGGACGAGCGGTGCGTCGACATCCTGGCCGGCGCCCGGAAGGGCCGCACCGATCCCGTGAAGACAGGCGTCCATCAGGGCGGGGTGGATCCAGGCGTAGCTGTCGTCTCCGCTTCCGAGTCCCACCGGGCGCTCGACCTGGACGAGCACCTCCCCGTTCCCCCTCCACAGCCTCTTCATCCCGCGGAACTGCGGGCCGAACTCGAGCCCCAGATCCCCCAGAGTGCGGTAGTAGCCGGCCACGTCCAGGGTTCGGCTGCAACGGGCCCGGGCCCCGGCGAACGCCGCCGCCGGGTCCTCCTGCATGACCTCCGGATCCAGCAGCTCCCGGATTCGTGCCTCCGCGTGCAACCGCCAGCGGCTCCCCTCCCGGCTGAAGACCCGGACCCTCGCTCCCCCTTCGCCGGTTTCGAGGATCGTCTGAACCACCGTCCCCCCGTCGGACACCACCAGCGGATCGGTGATCACCAGATTCTCCAGTGCCGCGCCGGAAGCCTCGCCGACCTCGGCAGCCGCCGCGAGCATCGCCTCGATGTACGCCGGGGAGGGGAGCACGAGAAGGCCGTGGATCCGGTGATCCGACAGGAACCCGGGCCGCCGCGGCTCGAGCCGGGACTGGAACACGGCCCCCTCGAGGGTGGCTATCTCCAGGCGGGCTCCCAGGATCGGGTGGCCCGTGGCGATTCCCCCGCCCCCGGTTTCCTCGACGGCTCCGGCCTTGACGAGAGGATAGCGTACCCTCCGGAAGGGGTAGGTGGGGAGGGCCACGCGGCGGCGTCGATACGGCCGGTCGAAGCC
>REBP01000125.1 GCA_007692665.1 Gemmatimonadales bacterium
GAATGCCGAACTGCTCGAGCTGAGCCGGGCCGGACGGAGCTGAGCCGGGCCGGACAGAGCTGACCCGGGCCGGACAGAGCTGACCCGGGCCGCGGGTCCAGCTGGACGGGCGGAGCTGACCCGGACGGAGCCGAGTCCGGCGTTCGGCCCTCCTACGGGGGCCCGGCGACCTGGCCCGGACTCACCTCGGCCGTCTCTCCGCCCTCCTCCACCAGCATCTTGAGGGCGAGGAGGGAGCGGGCGAGCTGCTCGCCCTGGAGCTCCGCCATCCTCCCGGAGAGGTACCCCAGCATGGGGTTCCACCCGAAATCCCCGACCTCCTTCCAGAACACCCTCGTCCCGTCGGGCTCGTGCGCCAGGGTCATGGATCCCTCGATCCGGATCGATCCCCCCTCGACTTCGACTTCGTAGCGCACGTACGCCCCGGGCGTATCTGCCGGGGCCCCGGCAGGCACACCGTTCTGCGGCGACGAACCGAGCGACACCTCGGTCAGCACGAACTCCCCCTTGCCGTACCCGGGGTCGTCCCAGCGGTACCCGGAGCCTGCCCCCTGCGGGGGTCCGAAGGATTCCACGCCGGTATCGGGACCCGGTGTCCAGTCGAGCCAGGCGGAGGCGGCCGTGACCCGCGGGTGAATGGAGTCCACGGGGGCCTCGATGAGGATCTCCGCCTCGGCCTCCCAGGTGGACGGCAGGACAAAGCCCACGGCCAGGACCCCGAGGGACAGGAGGGCGAGAATGCCCATGGCCCAGGCGCCGATGCGAAGAAAGATCACGGGGTGGGGCTCCGGAGTGGGGTCGGGGGAGGTGTGCCCCTGAAGGTCACCTCCCGGGGGGCGGGGTCAAGGGCCTGCGAGGCCTCGGTCGGGGAGGGAATCCGCATTCAGCCGCCCTCGAGCGCCCTGCGGATGGCCGGCCATGCCGATGCCGCCATCCGCTCGTGTCCCGGGGCGGTGGGGTGGATCCGGTCGGCCTGGTTCAGCTCGGGCTCCCCGGCGACCCCCTCCAGGAGGAAGGGAATCAGCTCCGCATCCCAGCGGTCCGCGACCCTGGGAAAGACCTCCCGGAAAGGTTCGGTGTAGGCGGCCCCCAGGTTGGGGGGGGCCTCCATTCCTGCCAGCACCAGGCGGGCACCCGGTGCCACCTCGCGGACCTTCCCGAAGATGGCGTCCAGGTTCGCTTCCATTTCCTCGACCGAAAGACCCCGGAGTCCGTCGTTGGCCCCGGTCTCGAGGACGAACACATGGGGCGGGGCATCGAGGACCCAGTCCAGCCTTCGGCGGGCTCCGGCGCTGGTCTCTCCCGAGAGCCCGGCGTTCCGGACGCGGAGTTCGACCCCGTCCTCGCGGGCCAGCGCCCCGACGCGGGCGGGCCAGGCCTCGCTTCCGGGGTTCTCGAGCCCGAGGCCTTCCGTCAGGCTCGTGCCGAGGAAGAGGACCAGGGGGGCGTCCCCGGACCCTTCGGTCGCATCCCGGGGTTCCACGTCGCTTCGCTCGGCGTCGGTCCCCCCGGAGAACGCCGCGCCGTCATCGGGCGGGGCGGGGGAGCAGGCGGCGGCGGCGAAGGCAGCCAGGGCGGCCACGATCACGAAACGGAATGCCACGACCAGATGGAAAACGGGAGAAGCCGGAAACCGGATGCGCATTGAACTCGCAGGTGTCGAAAAGGAATACAGGAGTGGCGGCCAGGCCCTCGCCGTGCTCCAGGGCGTGAACCTGGTCATCGAGGAACAGTCGGTGACCTCCATCGTCGGGCCGTCCGGGTCGGGGAAGACCACCCTCCTCGGCATCATGGCGGGGCTGGACCGGCCGACCCGGGGCACCGTGCGGATCGGGGACACGGAACTCACGGCTCTTACCGAAGATGGGCGCGCGGGGTTTCGTGCGGCCCACGTCGGGTTCGTCTTCCAGACCTTTCACCTGCTTCCGAGTCTCACCGCGCTGGAGAACGTGCAGGTCCCCCTCGAGCTCTCTCCGGAAGGCGGAAAACTGGCCGCCCGGGAGATCCGGGAGCGGGCCCGCGCCCTCCTCGACCGGGTGGGACTGGCGGAGCGCACCCATCACTACCCCGCACAGCTCTCCGGTGGTGAACAGCAGCGGGTCGCGCTGGCCCGGGCCTTCGTCACCCGGCCCCGGGTCCTCTTCGCCGACGAGCCCACCGGGAACCTGGACCGGGAGACCGGGAGCCGGATCGTGGCCCTCCTGGAGGAACTGAACCAGGACGCCCGCACCACGCTGGTCCTGGTCACCCACGACCTGGCCCTGGCCGATCGCACCGACCGCATCCTCCACATCGACGGCGGGCGGCTCCGGGAGGAGGCCCTCCGGTGATCCGCTTCTTCGCCGCGCGTCTCGCCGCCCGGGAGGGGCGGGCCGGCTTCCGGAGGATCGGGGTCTTCATGGGCGCCATCGCGCTGGGGGTGGGCGCCCTCACCGGGCTCCACGCGTTCCAGCAGGACGCCGCCGACGGCGTCCGCGCCGAGGCCCGGGAACTGCTGGGCGGAGACTTGAGGATCCAGTCCGGCGCCGCCCTGAACGACTCGGTCCTGACGGTCCTGGAAGGGCTCCGGGACCGGGGCTTCCAGGTGGCCGAAGCGGTGACGCTGGCCTCCTCCGTCCCCGCGCCCACGGGCCCAAGGCTCCTCCAGCTGAACGCGGTGGACGACGCCTATCCCCTCCTCGGCGATCCCGAGAGCAACCCGGCGGGGGCCTGGCAGCGGCTCCGGGACGAGCGCGCCGTCGTGGCCGACGCCCGGGTCCTCGAGCAGCTCGGCGTCGGCGTGGGGGATTCCCTCCGGCTGGGGCAGGTCCGGGTCGTGGTGGCGGGGGCGATCACCGGGCTCCCGGTGGACTTCGGAGTCCAGTCCATCGTGGGCCCACCTCTCTTCGCATCCCGGAGCACCCTCGAGGCTTCGGGCCTCCTGGGCTTCGGGAGCCTGGCCCAGTTTCGCGCCTTCGTTCAGCTCCCCGACGCCGTGGACCCGGACACCGAGGCCCGGGCGCTTCGGCGGATGCTCCAGGGACAGGGCGTCACCGTCCAGACCGCCAGGGCCGAGGCGGAGTCCCTGGCCGAGGGATTCCGCAGCCTCTCGCGCTTCCTGGGGCTCGTGGGGCTCATGGCCCTCCTCCTGGGGGGGATCGGCGTGGCGAGCGCCGTGCACGTGTACGTGCGGGAGCGCATCCCCTCCATCGCGGTCCTGCGCTGTCTGGGGGCGCGGGAGGCCACGGTCTTCCGGGTCTATCTCCTCCAGGCCCTGGCGCTGGGTGCCGCCGGCGCCCTGCTCGGGATCATCCTCGGCATCGGGCTCCAGTTCGGGCTCCCCCGCCTCCTGGCGGACGTCCTCCCCTTTGACCCCCGCCCGCGCCTCCGGCCGGGCACCCTCCTTGCCGGCCTGGCGGTCGGGAGCTGGGTCGCGCTCCTCTTCGCCCTCCTGCCGCTCCTCCGGGTCCGCGAGATTCCCCCGCTCGCCGCCCTTCGCGTCGAGGTCGAGGGCGATGCCCTCCGACGCGTCCTCCCCCGGATCGTGACGGTGGTGGGACTCGTGGCGACGCTCTTTGCACTCTCCGTGGCCCAGGTGGGCGGCGTCCTCCCGGGGCTCGCCTTCGCGGTGGCGCTGGCCACGGTCCTCGCCCTGCTGGCCGGGCTCTCCCTCCTGCTGGCCGTCACCGCCCGCCGCCTGCTCCCGGCCGGGGCGCCCTTCACGCTCCGCCAGGGAGTCTCGGGGATCTTCCGCCCGGGAAATCAGACCGGGGCGGTCCTCACGGCGCTGGGGTTCGGCGCCTTTCTCATGGGATCCCTTCTCGTGGCCGAGTCCGGCATCCGCGCGAGCCTGACGCTGGATCCCGACGGCGGGGAACCGTCCCTCGTCCTCTTCGATGTGCAGACCGATCAGCGGGAGGAGGTGGAGGCGCTGCTGGCCCGGGCCGGCGTCCCCACCGAACTGATCCCGGTGGTCCCCGCCCGCCTCTCGTCCGTCGGCGGCAGACCCGTCGACGCCCTCGTGGAGGAGGGTGGGGTACCCCGGTGGTCGGCCCGGCGCGTGTACCGGAACACCTGGCGGGGGAGCCTGAGCGGGACCGAGCGGCTCGTGGCCGGCTCGTGGGATCCCTCCGGGGATGCGGAGGGGGTGGCCGCTGCCGCCCGCGGGGGCGCCCTTCGGGTCTCCCTGGAGGAGGACATCGCCGGGGAGCTGGGGGTCGGCGTGGGAGACCCGGTGGAGTGGGACGTGCAGGGGCGCATCGTGCCGTCGGTGGTATCGTCGATCCGGTCCGTGGACTGGGCGAGCCTGCGCCCGAACTTCTACGCCGTCTTCGAGGAGGGCGCACTGGATGACGCGCCCACGACCTGGATCGGCCTCGTCCCGGGGCTCTCGCAGGACGGGGTGATGCGGGTCCAGGACGAGCTCGCCGTCGAGGCCTCGAACGTCTCGATTCTGGACGTGTCGGCGGTGCGCGAGACGGTGGAGCGCGTCTCGAACCAGGTTCTCCGCGTCCTCCGGGCGCTGGCGGGCTTTGCCACGGCCGGCGGGTTCCTCGTTCTCTTCGCCGCCCTCCTTACCGGTCGGTTCCGGCGGCGCCGCGAGAGCGCGCTGCTCAAGACGCTGGGGGCCCGCTCCCCGACGATCCGGGGCGTTCTCCTGGTGGAGTATGCGGTTCTCGGGGGGGTCGGGGGGGCCGCCGGGCTCCTCCTCGGCGCCGGCGGAGGCACGATCCTGCTGACCCAGGTGTTCTCCGTGTCCGCCCTCGTTCCCTGGGACACCCTCGCCGCCACCTGGCTCGGCCTGGTGGTGCTCACCATCGGGGCGGGGTGGAGCGTGAGCGGGCCCGTTCTCCGCGAGCCGCCCCTGGTCGTGCTTCGCGACGCCGGGTAGCGACGTGGACCGGCGGCGTGGACCCGCGACGCGCGCCACCGAAGCGGGCCACCAACGCGGGCCGGAGAACCGGGGCCGGATCGGCCCCCGCACTGGCGAAGACCGGCGGATGGGGAGAGATTCCCCGGACACTTCCCGTCCCCGTCCCGGGATCCCCGGTCCGCTCCCCGGGTGCGTGGGGGAACCCGCCCTCCTTCCGGAGTCGGCTGCGAACGCGCCGATGACCGACCCGCTCCAACCGATGCCGGAAGCCATGCACCAGGGTGCACCAGATGCGGACTTCGCGCCACGGGCGCCCGGCGGAGCTGCGGGCGCCTCCGGGGGCGGCGGGGGCGGGGCCGAGTTCGGGGCCGGCGTCGGGGTCGGTGGAAGGCCCGGCCACACCCCGGAGATCCCCCGCGCCATTTCCGAGTTGCTGCGCGGATTCGCCATGGCCCTCCATCGCTTCGCCATGTACCCGACGGGCCACCCGTCCCTTCTCCCGGTGGCGGAGCGCATGCTGCTCCAGCTCACGGATGTACTGGCCCGGCGGCCGGCGCTGACGCTCGGCGTTGCATCCCGCCAGATGCTGGTCGACGGAGGCTCGACACCGGAGGATCACCCGGTCATGTCGGACCTGGCCGCCCGCCTCCACGGGCACCAGCTCGGGGCCGTGATCTTCCGGCGGGGCGTGGACCTCGAGGAACTGGTCAGCCTGCTCGACGTGCTGTCGCGGGACCCCGTTCGCGGCGAGCGTCCGCTTGGCCTGCTCCCGCTCCGGGACCGTCCGTCCTGGGTCCACCTGCAGCTCCTCCCGGTGGAGTACCGGGCGCTGGAACTCGGGAAGCACCCCGGCGAGGGGACCCTTCCGGTCCGGGAACTCTGGATCGCGCTCTTCCACTCGGTCTTCCGGCGCGAGGCGCTGGCCGAATTCGGGTTCGATCCGGCGGCCTTCGAGGCCGGGGGCGACCTTCCCTCCGGTGCCCGCCTCGCCGAGCTGGTGCAGGCCTGGGCCCGACGGTCATCCGACAGCGCGACTGCCCCGGACGAAGTCGCCGGGGACGCCCCCCCTCCCGACGCGGGACCGGCGGCCGGGGAGGAAGGCTCCGCAGGCGCCCTGATGGACGGGCTCTGTGAGCTGGTGAGCGGGCTCCAGTGGACCAGCCACGCCGACGGTGCGGACCTCCGGATGCGGACGTCCGAGTTTGTCGAGGCCATGGAACCGGCCGTCCTCTCGCGCCTGATCCGGCTGGGGACCGACGCCGAGATGCGCCGCTCCCTCCTCCTGAACGCGTCCCGGGCCGGCCTCACCTCCGGCGCGGTGCTCCGCTTCGTGGATGCTGCCCACGCAGCGGAGGGGCGCAGGCTGTCGGCCCAGCTGACCCGGCTCCTTCTCAAGATGGCGCGACGCGGAGAGTCCTCGAGGCCGGGGCTCGGGAGGACCGAGGCGCGCTCGGCGCTCCGGGAGCAGCTGGACCGTCTTGTGGCGCCCCCGGGCGCGTTGAGCGGCGGCGGTGACGAGGTCGGCCTCCATGACGACGACGGTCTCGGGATCGATCTCGTGGAACAGGAAACCCTGACGGCGCCCACACCGCTGCGTCTGCTCGAACTGGCGATCCGGCTGGATGAACCGGGGCCGGTCCTCGAGGCTGCCCTCCGGGCGTCGGTGCGGGCGGGGAACGTGGGTGCGGTACTGGACCTGGCCGAGGGAGCGCCGTCCGACTCCCGGACCGCCGGCCGGGTGGAGGACTGGATCTTCAGCCCGGAACGGCTGACCCTTCTTCTCTCCGGCGCCGACGTCGACGAGGCCTCCATGCGGCGGATCGTGGACGCCCTTGGCGACGACGCCATCGAGCCTCTCTTCGAACGGCTTGTCGGCTCCGAGTCCCGGGCCGTCCGAAGGAAGATCTTCGATCGCCTGGCTGCGATGGGGCCTCGCATCACCCCCATCATCCTCCACTACCTCGCCTCGGACCTGTGGTTCGTCCAGCGCAACATGCTGGCGCTCCTCCAGCGCATGCCGGTACTCCCCGCCGGGTTCTCGCCGGTTCAGTACATGGTGAGCCACGACGTGCGGGTCCGCCGGGAAGCCCTTCCGCTGGCATTCCGGGACCCGGGCAACCGGGAGCCGGCCCTCGCCGTCGCGCTCCGGGACTCCGACGAGCGGGTGGTGCGGGGCGGGCTCCTGGAGCTCCAGGAGGGGGTTCCCGAAGCGGTGATCCCTGCCCTGGTCGCGAACGTGCTGGAGGGAGGCGGGCATCCGCACCTCCGGTCCCTGGCGGCCCGGGCGCTGGGGCGAAGCCAGTCCCCGGCGGCCCGGGACGCGCTCATCCGCGTGTGCACCGGCGATCGGGGCCTGCTCGCCCGGCGCCCCCGCCTGGCGCCGGCGACACCGGAGGTCATCGCGGCGGTCCATGCCCTTGCGGAGGGGTGGACCGGAGATCCCGACGCGAGGTGGGTCCTCGAGGCGGGGCTCCACTCGGAGGACCCCCGGGTCAGGGCGGCCGCGTGGGGCTCACCCGCGGCGGGACGGTCCATCGACGAACCGGCGATCCACGGGGAGAACGCGTCGTGACCGGGTCTCGCTCCACGCCGGAGTCCCGGCCCGGTGATCCCCGCGGTGCCCTCCTCGGGGACCGCCCCGGGAGCCGCACGGTCACGGCCACGGGCGATGCGGCCCGGGCGTTCCTGGTGGCGCTGGCCCAGGGGCTTTCCGCGAGGCGTCTCTACGGGGCCGACCATCCTCGGAGCCGCGATTCGGTGACAGCGGCCACGGGGCGCGCGAAGGCGCTCCTGGCGGAGAGCCGGAGGCCGGTCTTCAGCCTGCTGGGGGCGGAGGTGGTGTACGGCGACCAGCCCCTTCGGGACCCGGGACCCGTGGGGCTGGCGGAGCGCCTTTCCACCGCAGGCGTCCAGCGGATCGAACTCCGGGGGGCGCCCACCGAGGGCGAAATGGCGACATTCCTGGGTGAACTCGAGCTCGCCCTCCGCGCGGCTGGAAGACCGGAGGGGGCGGACCCCTCGGCCCCCGCGCCCGGGGACGTGGTTGCCCCGACCGCAGGCGAACCCGCGAACCTCGTCTGGGGGGCCCTTCGCCCCCGGGACTCCGAGCATGGAGGGCCGGCGGGTTCCCGGGACGGCGACATGGCATGGCCCGGTCCGGGCGCCGAGTCCTCGGGACGGGAGATGCCGGATCTCGGTGTCGAGCTCGAGGCCATCTCGTGGATCTGGGACGAGATCCGGGCCGGGCGACCCCTTCCCCTGGTGGAGGCGGAAGGGGTCATCCGGTCGCTGGGCGTGGTCCTCCGGGACCTGCCGCCGGGCTCGGCTCCGCGCGTCGCGGACCCGGGTGCGTGGTCCTACGGTCCCCTCCATGCCATGCACTCGGCGCTCCTGGCCATGGCCTGGATCCGGGAAGGCGGAGGCACGCCGGCCGAGATCATGGACCTGGGGCTCGCCGGGCTCTTCCACGACGTCGGCCTGGTCCGCGTGGCGCCGAGCGGCTCCTTCGAGCACGCCGGAAGCCTCGACGCGTCCGAGCGGCGGAGCCTCGAGACGCATCCCCTGGAGGGCGCGAGGCTCCTGCTGGCCTCGGATGCCCGGCTGGCGCTGGCGGCGGTGGTGGCCTTCGAACATCACCTCCTCCCCCGGGGAGGCGGGTACCCGGCCGCGGCCCGCATGGGACCGACCCATCCGGCTTCCCGCCTCGTCCAGCTGCTGAGTGCCTACGATGCCCTCCGGTCCAAGCGCCCGTTCCGCGCCGCCCGCTCGCCGGAAGCGGCGCGGGAGGTGCTCCGGTCGGGGTCAGGCCGCCTCTTCGACGCGTCGCTCGTGGCGGAATTCGAGCGCTTCGACTTCGAGCTGCCGGCGTCGGTGGCGCCCGACCCCGAGGGTGTGACGAACGGAGGTCAGGCGGGGCGCCACGCCTCGTCGTAGATCCGCCGGAGTTCGGGGAGCGCCTCCGCGAAGGGCGCTGCGAGTTCCGGGGCATAGTGGGACCCGAAGCGCTCACGGATCTGGCGCACCGCGTCCTCCCAGCCCAGCCCGGCCCGGTAGGCGCGGGGCGAGGTCATGGCGTCCAGGGCATCGGCGATGGCGACGATGCGCGCCGGGAGGGGAATCGCTTCCCCGGCGAGACCATCGGGATAGCCGCTCCCGTCCCATCGCTCGTGGTGCCACCCCGTGACCGAGAGCGTGAGGACGTCCGACGTGATGGGGCGCAGGATCTCCCGCCCGGCGGCGGGGTGACGGCGCACCTTTCCGAACTCGTCGGCGGTGAGGGGCGCATTCTTCACGAGGATCGCCTCCGGGATCTCGAGCTTCCCGATGTCGTGGACCAGGCAGGCCGATACGAGTCCCCGGCGATCGATGCCCTGCCGGTCGGGGAGCTGGTCCAGGAGAGCCGCCGAGTACCGTGACACCCGGAGGGCGTGCCCACGGGTCAGCGGATCGCGCAGTTCGCCGGCCCGCACCAGCGAGATCAGCCCCCGGAAGAGGAGACGGCCGCCCCTGTCCGCGTTGTCTTCCGAGAAGGTGGGGAGGGCGGCCCTCCTGCGGATTTCCTCCAGGGTACGGTCCCGCTTGCCCAGCGCGTCCACGAGGGCGGCCTGGAGGAGGCGGAGCTCCACCGGCCGGGCCAGCGTGTCGTCGGCTCCGGCCACCAGTCCGTCGCTGCTGCGGCCTCCGGCCTCCTCGTCGGAGAGCGTGACCAGTTGCGTCGCCGGCCACCTCGACTTGGCGGCGCGGATGAACCCCCCCGCAGAGGCGGCCATGAGGTCCAGGTCCATCAGGATCAGGTCGGCTTCCCGGGCCAGCGTCAGGAGCGCCCGGCTGGGCTCGTGGGCCGTGTCGACGCTGAACCCCTCCGTGGTGAGGTACTGGTGGACGCCGTCCGACCCGGTCGTCCGCCCCTCGATGAGGATCACGCGGCGCCCGAGCCCGAACCTGGGGTCCAGGGGCGGGAGGAGGTGATCCGGAGGGGGGGAGGTCCCGATCTCGTGGGCGGGCCGGGCAAAATCCGTCACCGCGGGAAACTCGAACGCCGCATCGCCCGGCCCGGGAGCCGAACCGTTCGCCTTCGCCAGCCCTTCCGCACCCCGGGAGCGCACATCCCGCCCGAAGACGCGAACCCGGTCCCCCCCCTCCTCCTTGGATCTGAACAGCGCCAGGTCCGCCGCGCCCACCAGTTCATCGGGCCGCCGCATGCTGGGATGAAAGGCGGCCACGCCCGCGGACACGGTGAGCTCCCGGGAAGCCGGGCGGGAGAGGCGAAAGGTCTCGCGGACGCGGTCGGCGAAGGCCCGGGCCCCCTCCTCGTCGGCGCCCGAAAGGATACTGATGAACTCCTCTCCGCCGAGCCTCGCCGAGAGGTTCATCCGGCGGGTGCTGGTGGCAAGAAGGGCCGCGAAGGCCCGGAGAGCCTCGTCGCCCTCCCGACTCCCCATCCGGTCGTTGTACTTCCGGAAATCGTCAAGGTCGAAGAGCACGACGGAAATCGGGCGCCCTCGCTCGGCGGCGCCGAACATCGTCTCGAGGAAGACCCGGGCATGGCGGCGGTTGGGCAGCGTGGTGAGCCGGTCCATGAGCGCCACCTCCTCGATGGCCCCCCGGTCGCGCTGGATCCGTTCCATGACCAGGGCCAGGGCGGCTCCGATTCCCAGCAGCGTGACGACGGTCTCCACCAGGAGGGGCGTGGGCGGGAACCCCCGGGCGGCGGCCCCTACCTGGGCCGTCAGGAGCGCGACCAGAGAGAACGCCAGCGCCGTCGTGGCCCCCCGCCACTGGAAGGCGTAGCTCCAGATCAGCACCGGAACGAGGGAGAGGAACCAGAGGAAGGTGCGGCTCGGCCCGGCGTCGGGGAGGAAGATCGTCACGGCGATGGGTGCGGCGAGCACGGCGAAGGAGCCGAGCAGGAGCTCCCGGGGCAGACGGATGGATGGATCGGAAGGGTCATGGGTCATGGCGCGCAATATGGCCCCCGGGACGCCGAGGCGGTAGGATGGAGGACGGCAGCATGACTCGCAGTCCTTTCGTTGACGGGGGCGCCACGAAGGACTATAATACTCGTAGTGACGCCGGGGCTCGGCGTCCGATCCACTCGGAGCCGGTCCGGGGGAGGCGCCCATGTTGACAGGCTGGATGCTCTACTGCGTTGGGATATCAGCGCTTGTGGCCCTGGCGGCCAGGGCGTGGGAAGAGGCCCGCAGCGAGGGCGGAAGAACACTTCGCTGGGGCTGGTTCGGCGGCATCCTCGCCGTTCCGCTGGTTGCCCTGCTTCCTCCCCTTCTTCCCGAGCGGAGCCTCGCGAGGGCCGGAGGCGTGGGTGAGGCGACCGGGGCGGCTCCCGGGGCGGAACTCCTTCCCGGGCTGTCGGTCGAGGCCGGTCCCGTCCTTCCCCCGGAGTTCATCGGCCTGCTCGAGGCGGCGACCCCCTGGGTCGTGCTTCTCTGGGTCCTGGCCACGTCGGGGCTCCTGCTCCGGCTCCTGGCGCGATACGTCTCGCTCCGTCGGGCCATGAACCGATGGCCTCGCCGGGTGGTGGCGGGGAGAGAGGTCCTGGTCTCCGAAGAGGTCGGGCCGGGCGTCCTCGGGCTCGTGCGGGGGAGCGCCATCCTTCCGCAGTGGTGCCTGGGGCTCGAGCCCGAGGACCAGGCCCTGGTGGTGACCCACGAGGAGGAGCACCTGGACCGCATGGACAACCTCCTCCTGACGGTGTCCCGGGTTCTCCTCATCGTGCTCCCCTGGAACCTTCCGCTCTGGTGGATGGACCGGCGGCTGCGGATCGCCGTCGAGCTGGACTGCGATGCCCGGGTGACGACCCGCTACCCGGCGCACCGCCGCCGCTACGCCGAACTGCTCCTCGCCACGGCCGCTCGCCCCGCGCGGGCCGGGTCCCTCCCCCTTCGGGAGCCCGTGCCCCACATGCTCCTTGCCGAGTCATCTGCCCCCCTGCATCGGAGGATCCTCATGCTGACCCGATCGACGCCGACCCCCTCGCTCCGCCGTGCGCTCCTGCCCGGCTCGATGGCGGGACTTCTCCTGCTGGCGGCAGCCCTCGTGCCGGGCCCCGACCTCCGGGCCATGGGCGGGCCGTCGGATCTCGACGCCGACAGGGCGACCGGGCTCGACGCGGCCGGACCCGTGCAGGCCGACACGCCCGTCTTCACCCCCTTCACCGTGGCGCCCGAGGTGCGGAATCGGACGGAGGTCACCCGGGCCCTCGAGCGCGAATACCCCCCCCTTCTTCGTGACGCAGGCGTCGGCGGAACGGTTCTCGTCTTCTTCTTCATCAACGATCGCGGAGAGGTGGAACACCTGCGCATCCACGAGTCCTCGGGGCACGAGGCGCTGGACGCCGCCGCCCTCCGCGTCGGCGCGGTCTTCGAGTTCTCGCCGGCCATGAACCGCGACGAACGCGTGCCGGTGTGGATCCAGATTCCCCTCACCTTCACCACGCGGAGCGGCGGCGACCCTCCGGCGACTCCCAGCCCCGGGATCACGGCCGAGGCCACGAGGGGACCGCCGCGAGCCGAAGCCCGGGCCGCCACAGAGGCCCAGGCACGGCGCGCCGGGGACGGGCCCCGGTTCACCCCCTTCACCGAGGCCCCGGAGGTTCGGAACCGCGCGGCCGTGGGCAGGGCCCTCGAGCGGGAGTATCCGCCCCTCCTCAGGAATGCCGGCATCGGTGGGACGGTTCTCGTCTACTTCTTCGTGGATGCGGAGGGCCGGGTGGCGGACGTTCGCCTGGAGGAATCCTCCGGGCACGAAGCGCTGGACTCGGCCGGGCTCCGGGTCGCGGAGGTCTTCGAGTTCGCCCCGGCGCGGAACCGCGGCGAGCCGGTCCCGGTATGGATCCAGATTCCCATCACCTTCACGACGCGCTGACGACGGCGCCGTGACCTCCATCAGCCGCCGGCGACCTCGACCCTGACGACGACGATCCTGGCGGAGCGCAGTCCCACGCAGGGGGGATCCCGCGGGGGCTGGCTCCTCCTGCTTTCCGGCGCGGTCCTGCTGGCCATGTCGCCGTGGTTTTCCGCGGCGGCCTCGGGGCCGGCCCTGGCCGTGCGCCACGGCCTGGGGCCCGGCGCCCAGGCCTGGCTCACCGGGGCGGTGCAGCTCGGCTTCGTCGCAGGCACGCTGACGGCGGCGATCCTGAACCTCGCCGACATCGTCCCGGCGCGGTGGTACTTCGGGATCTCGGCGCTCCTGGCCGCCGCGTCCAACCTCGTGCTCCTGGTGGCGCCCGACTACGCGGTGCTGGTCGGGGCGCGGGCGGCAACGGGGTTCTTTCTCGCCGGCGTCTATCCCCCGGCCATGAAGATGGCCGCCACCTGGTTCCGGGAGCGCCGCGGCATGGCCATCGGGACCGTCGTGGGGGCCCTGACGCTGGGCAAGGCCGCCCCGTTTCTCCTCTTCGAGGGCGACGCCGGTCTCGAGAGCCTGGCCGGCACCGGTGGGGTGGTTGCCGCCTCGGTGGCGGCCCTGGTGGGGGGATGCATGGTGCTCGTGGCCTGGCGCGACGGCCCCCACGCCTTCCCCCGCCGGGCCTTCCGCTGGGGGCTGGTGGGCGAGGTGCTCCGGGACCGCCCCACCCGCCTCGCCACCTGGGGCTATCTCGGGCACATGTGGGAGCTCTACGCCTTCTGGTCGGTCACGGCCCTCTTTCTCGTGGCGCATCGCGGTGCGCAGATCGGGGCGGGGGCCGCCGAGGCAGGGGTCCGGGCGGAGGGCGGGGCGTGGCTTCTCCCCGGCCTGGACGGAGTCCCGGTGGGGGTTCTGGCCTTCCTGGTCATCGGATCGGGGGCCGTGGGCGCCGTCGGTGCGGGGGTGCTGGCGGACCGGCTGGGGCGGGAGCGGGTGGCCTCCTGGGCCATGGCGGCGTCCGGGGCGCTGGCCCTGGGCGTGGGATGGCTCGTGGCCGCGCCGAGCTGGATCGTGGTCCCCCTCCTCGTGGCCTGGGGGGTCACCGTTGTCGCCGACTCTGCCCAGTTCTCGGCGCTGGTCACCGAGGTGGCGCCCCCCCACGCCGCGGGAACGGCCCTCACCCTTCAGACCTCGCTGGGATTCGCGCTGACGACCCTGCCGATCTGGGCGGTGCCCGTGCTCGCGGGGTCCGTGGGGTGGGGGTGGGCCTTCGCCTTCCTTGCGCCCGGACCCGCCGTGGGCATCGTCGCCATGCGGGCCCTCGCGCGCATCAGGTCGACGCCGGCGGGTGCTCCGTCCCCTGCCACGATTCCCGGATCGGGGGCACGAGGGGGAGATTGATGCGGAAGGTGGCACCCCGGCCGGGTGCGCTCTCGGCCCAGATGTAGCCGAGGCTCTGCTTCACGAAGCCGTAGGCCATGGCAAGGCCGAGCCCCGTTCCCTGGCCCGGCGGCTTCGTCGTGAAGAAGGGTTCGAAGATGCGCCCCTGGGTCTCGAGGCTCATCCCCTCGCCGGTATCCGACACGCTGAGTCGCATGTAGGGGCCCGGCTTCACGCGGTAGCTGTGGAGGGCATCGTCGGATTCGTCCAGCGTGACCCTTTCCACCCGGATGCGAAGGATCCCCCCGGTGGGCATGGCGTCCCGGGCATTGATGGCGAGGTTCAGGATCACCTGTTCCAGCTGGTTCACGTCCACACGCACGGCGCCGGAGTCCGGCGTCTCGATGCGGAGCGTGATGTGGCTCTCGAGCACCCGGGCCAGCAGCCCCTCCATGCCCCGCACCACCTCGGCCAGGTCGACGACCTCGAAGATCATGATCTGGCGGCGGCTGAAGCCCAGGAGACGGCTGGTCAGGCCCGACGCCCGGTGGATCCCCCGGCGCAGTTCCTCCACGTCGCGGCGGATGGGATCGCCGGGACCCAGGTCTTCGAAGATCATCTCGGCGTTGCCGGCGAGGGCCGTGAGGATGTTGTTGAAGTCATGGGCAATGCCACCGGCAAGACGCCCCACGGCCTCCATCTTCTGGGCCCTGCGGAGCTGCTCTTCCAGCTGGACCCGCTCCGTCACGTCCCGGAAGGACACGACGATGCCCCGGACCGCCGGGTTCTCCAGCAGGTTGACGCCCGACGCCTCCACCACCCGGTAGGGGGGGCCATCGGCGGCCACCCGGAAGAGGATCGGACCCGGCGGATGGGTGTCGTTCGCCACCATCCGGAGCGAGGAGATGGCCCCCTCCCGGTCCTCCGCCAGGATGAAGTCGAAGGCACTCCGGCCCATGGCTTCGTCCGGAGCCACGCCCCCCCACTCCGGAAAGGAGGGGGAGGCGTAGCGGATCTCCCCCTCCTCCCCGACGATGATCACGGTCTCGGTGAGGTTCTCCGCCAGCGACCGGAACTGCCTCGCCTGGCCCAGCACCCGGACATCCCGCTCGACCCGGGCCCGAGCCTCCCGGGCCAGCATCGGGAGGGAGACCTCGTCCTCCTCGCCGACGACAAGGGTGGCTCCGGCCGCGAGGAGCGGGGGTCCGAGATCGGGATCCGCGAGCACGATGACGAGGGCCAGCGCCACCGGTCCCCGTTCGGCGGCGTCGAGGATGTGAAGCGCTTCCGGGAGGTCCCCCTCACCGACGCGGAGCACGAGACCTCCGAACTCCCCCTTTCCGATTCGCTCCACGAGCGCGGAGTGCGGACCCTCTCCCGGCGAGGCGACCATGACCGGGCCCAGGCCTTCCGCGTCGAGGGCCGCGCCAAGCCGCGCCGCCAGTGGACTCGCGGTACTCACAGGCGGCTCCACCAGAGAGGATCGATGCCGACGAGGAGCTGCCACTCCGCACCGTCTCCTGCAAGACCCCGGGCTCCCTCCACCCGGAGGATGTCGAACACGAGCCCCACCCCCAGCCGGGCGCCGGCCAGGAAGGCGTCGCCCGCCCACCCGGCGTCCACTCCGCCCCGCATACGGACCCACGGGCTGCCGAGGTCCCGGGCGCCCTCCATCGTTCCCGTGATCCATGTCCCGCCCCGCTGGCTTCGGTAGGGGAACCCGGCCACGGTGCCCCGGCCTCCCAGGGCACGCTCGTGCTGGGGGAGAAGGTCACCGGTCCTCGTCCCGGCGAGAACGGAGCCCCGGAATTCGTGGCGACCGTCGAGCGGGCGACGGAGGATGTCCGCGCCGCCCTCGACCCGGAGGCCCACGCCCGCGGATCCGGCGAGGAACTCCCCCCCACCCCGCAGCGTCAGAAGCGCGCCGGGGATGCCGCCCCACCCCCCGTATCCCACGCCCTCCCGCCGGTGCGCAAGGCCCGCGCCGAGGGAGGCGAACGATCCCTCGGTGACCGGCCGGACCGGCCGGAACGACCGGTCGCCGGCACCCCCTGCGTCCCGGGGACCGCCCAGCCCCCACGGCGCCTCGGCCCACGCCAGGTTCTCGGACCGGTGGCGCTCGACGCCGGCGCGGAGGGTGAGCCGCGTCACGCCCGGGCCGCCGCCCCCTCCAGCGCCGCCCAGCGATCCGCCGATGGCGGAGCCCCGGGGGTCCGCCCCCGAGCCGTCCGCCCCGGCACCCGGACCCGGGTACCCGTCCAGGACCCGCCTCCCGGCCTCGACCCATGCACCGCTCCGCCGGTAGGGGTCAAGGTAGTCCTCCCCGAAGGAGAGCGCCCCCAGGGTCGATTCGAGTCCCGACGCACCGGGGCGTGCACCCAGGTCAGCCTGCTCGTTCACTCTCGCCTGGAGGCGAAGGTCCCAGTCCGTGCCCCGGAGCCCGTCGAGTTCGAGCCTCGCTGCCGGGCGCCCGGTTGCGAAGGACCCCCCGGCCCACCCCCTGAGCCGCTGGGCGCGCCCGATGCGGACGGAGCTTCCCAGCCCCGCCGTCACGCCGCGGGCCCGGTCCGCCCGCACCACGGAGGAGATGTCGGGGACGTGGAAGCGCACCGGCGAGAGGCCCGTCGGTGGACGATTTCCCAGGAGTCGGGCTGCTTCCGCACGGAGTTCCCGGGGATCCACGCGCGTGGCGACGAGCCCGACCCCGTCCCGGTCCATCGCATCGAAGAGACCTTCCCGAAACTCGAAGGCGCTCCGCGCGGCCTCCGGCGCCCGGGTCACCGGCGGTGCCATGCGGAGGACCGTGGGCATGGGGGCGTTCAGGTCGTATTCCCCGACCCGGAGCACGGCCCGGATCACGGTGCCCACCCCGAAGTCCAGCTCCGGCACCTCGCGGCGCACCTCGATCTCCTGGCGGTTCGGCAGCCAGTACCGCCCCTCCCAGAGGCCGTAGTCCAGCTCGATCCCGATGCGGTCGGTGCGTGGATCCACGTAGGAGGCCGGGGTGAAGGTCAGGGCCATGCGAACCAGCTGGCCGTCGGCGGCGTTCAGGAAGATGGAGCCGAGGACGCCGGGGCGGGAGGGGTCCCGTGGACGGACCTGGAGTTCGTGGATGCGGAGGGGGTCAGCCTCGCCGGGAAGGCGGAGGGTGACCGAGTCGGCGAGGCGGACATCGTAGGGGTCCCGGTCCCGGTCACCGTCGGGCGGGGGTGCCAGGGGGTGCGGGACGCCGGCCACGTCCATGCCCTGGCCCACCTCGATCTCGTCGCCGAAGCCGTACTGGACGAGGGTGAGGCGGTCCAGGTAGTAGGCGAAATCCCGCACCGGGAGGCGGGTCTCGGCGCGCTCGCCCACGACGCGCTGGCGAACCAGGTCCGGCGCCTCCCAGAAGAGTTCGACGGCGACCTGGTCCACGCGGATGAGCGCCTGCTCCCCGTCCTCCGGGTCCACGAAGAAGTAGATGTGCCCCTCGGTGAGGGCACGGTAGCTCTGGAGGGAGCCGTCATCGACGAGGACCTGCCGCGCGAGCCGACCCTGTTCCAGGAGCTGTCGTGCGAAGGGGGCGTTCCAGCCGGCGGGATCCGCAGTGCTCGCGGCGGCGGCCCCCGCCTGGGCCGAGCCCTCCGCGGGGCCCACGAGGAAGGTCGCCAGGAGGCCGAGGAACAGCGCTGCCGTGACGCGGCCGGGGCGCTCGGCGCCGGAGGTCGGGGTGAAGGGAGTGGCGCGGTCCAGGATCAAGAGCGAAGCCGGTGTGGGAGGCGCCTGGGGGGCAGGGGGCGAGCCGGACGGACCCGGGGGTCCGAAGCTATCCCCAAATCTATTAACTTGGGGGCTTGCCATACACCCGTGGACGCGGGATCGCACCTCCCGGGTGCACCCCGTCGGTGCATCGGGAGACCCTCCGACAGACGCGCAGGAGCCGACGTGGCGGACGCAGACGCAGTCGAAGCAACGGAAATCGGGAGCAGGGGTGCGGAAAAAACCCTGGCGGGTGCGCTGGAGGCAGAGGTCCGGCGTCGCCGGACCTTCGCGATCATCTCGCATCCGGACGCCGGAAAGACGACGCTCACCGAGAAGCTTCTTCTGTACGGGGGTGCCATCCACCTGGCGGGATCGGTGAAGGCGCGGCGGGCGGTTCGCCACGCAACCTCGGACTGGATGGAGATGGAGCGGGAGCGCGGGATCTCGGTCACGTCGTCGGTCCTCCAGTTCGATTACGACGGGTACCGGATCAATCTGCTCGACACGCCGGGCCACCAGGACTTCTCCGAGGACACCTACCGGACGCTCATGGCCGCGGATTCCGCCGTCATGCTCCTCGACAACCGGAAGGGAGTCGAGACGCAGACCCGCAAGCTCTTCGAGGTCTGTCGGCTCCGGCGCATCCCGATCTTCACCTTCGTGAACAAGTGCGACCGGATCGGGGTGTCGCCCCTGCAGCTGCTGGACGACGTGGAGTCGGAGCTGGGCATCGCCTGCGTGCCGCTGACCTGGCCGGTGACGGACGGGTCCCAGTTCCTCGGCGTCTTCGACCGGCAGGATCGGGCGATCCATCTCTTCGACAAGGGGAAGGACCACGGGGCCCAGCGGGCGGGGACGCGGGTGGCGGGGCTCGAGGACCCCGAGGTGGACGAACTCCTCGGGCAGGTGGCGGCGGAGCGGCTTCGCGAGGAGATCGAGCTCCTGGACGAGGTCGGCACGCCCTTCGACCTGAAGCGGTTCCATGCCGGCGAGATCTCCCCGACGTTCTTCGGGAGCGCGCTGACGAACTTCGGGGTGGAGCCCTTCCTCCGGCGGTTTCTCGTGGATGCGCCGCCCCCGCCGCCCCGGACCTCCAGCATCGGGGTCATCGAGCCGACGGACCCCCGTCTCACCGCCTTCGTGTTCAAGATCCAGGCGAACATGGATCCCAAGCACCGGGACCGCATCGCCTTCGCCCGGATCTGCTCGGGGAAGTACCAGCCCGGGGCCATGGTGACGAACATCCGTTCGGGCAAGTCGCTCCGCCTGGCGGAGGCCCAGCAGTTCTTCGGGCAGGACAGGGAAGCGGTGGAGGAGGCCTGGCCCGGTGACGTCGTGGGGCTCCACGACCGGGGCACACTCCGGATCGGGGACACCCTCTCCTCGAAGGGCGAGCCGGAGTTCGAGGCAATTCCCCCGTTCTCGCCGGAGCATTTCGCCCGGGTGCAGGTGCCGGACCCGCTCCGACGGAAGCATCTCGACAAGGGGCTCCTCGAACTCTCCGAAGAGGGAGCGGTCCAGGTCTTCTTCCAGGATGGCGGCGCCGGCCCCGCACCGGTCATCGGCGTGGTGGGCCCGCTGCAGTTCGAGGTGCTCCTGCACCGGCTCGAGCACGAGTACCAGGTGACGGCCCGGCTGGACCCCATGCCCTATCGGGATGCGCGCTGGGTGTCGGGCCCCATGCGCGAGATCCGACGCGTCGCCAACGCCGTCGATGCGGCCCTCGTCTTCGATCGTCTCGAACGGCCGCTCCTCCTCTTCAGGAGCGAGTGGGTCCGACAGGCCACCGAGCAGCGGGAGAAGGGGATCGAGCTTCACCGGGTCGCAACGGGCTGAGGCGAGCCAGCATTCATTCGGCGGGGAAGGCGGGGAAGGCGGGGAAGGCGGTCTGCTTGTGCATTTCCGGCCGGCAGGATTAAGATGCGAAGCCTGAAAGATTTTGACTCACCTCAGCCAGGGTCAACCAATGCGAATCGCTTTTCCGGGTCTGTCTTTCGGTGCTCCCCCGGGGGGGGAGTTCACTCCCGGCTCCGCCGCCCCTTCCTGCACCGCCTCCACCGCCGCCACGTGCGCTGCCCGGTCTTCCTCCCCGCCGAAGACGGCGCGGCGGAGCCTCGGGGTCGCGTTCGTCCTCGGCGGCGCCCTGCTCGCCACTGCCCCGGTGGGGCTCGGTGCCGGCGAGGTGATGGTCTCGGGCCAGCAGGCTGCCGCCCAGGCCCAGGGGGTGATCCAGGGGAGAATCGTTGACGGACAGTCGGGGACGCCGCTGGTTGCGGCCCTCGTCACCGTATCGACGGAAGGCGGGCGAACCGTCTCCACGGTTCTGACCAACAGGGACGGAACCTACCGGACGTCGGTCGCCGCAGGGGTCTACACGCTGACCGTGTCGGCCATCGGGTACGGGACCCAGGCCATGAGCACCGTGACCGTCGCCTCGGGAGCCTCGGTCCAGGCCGACTTCCAGGCGGCGTCCCGGGCCATCGAACTGAACCCCGTCGTGATCTCCGTGGGTCGGGAATACGAGAAGGCCATCAGTGCCCCTGCCCGGGTGGAAGTGGTCAGCGCGGAGCAGATTGCCTCGCGGCCGGTGACAACCCCGGTGGACCATCTGCGCTCGCTCCCTGCGGTGGACGTCATCCAGCAGGGGGTCCAGTCCACCAACGTGGTGGTACGTGGCTTCAACAACATCTTCTCGGGGGCGCTGCACACCCTCACCGACAACCGGATTGCGGGGGTACCCTCGCTTCGCGTGAATGTCCTCAGCTTCGTGCCCTCCACGAACGAGGACGTGGAGCGCATGGAAGTGGTGCTCGGACCGGGATCGGCGCTTTACGGCCCCAACACCGCCAACGGCGTCCTGCACATCCTGACCAAGTCGCCGCTCCGGTCTCCGGGCACGACGGTGAGCGTCATGGGGGGCGAGCGGGATCTCTTCTCCGGGAGCGTCCGGACCTCGCACCTCGTCGGCGACAACTTCGGCGTCAAGGTCTCCGGACAGTACCTCCGCGCCACGGAATGGGAATACACCGACCCGGTGGAGGCCGCAGAGCGGGCGAAGTTCGACGCTGACCCGGCCCGTTGGCGCCAGGACCTCATGACCGCCGTCGGCGTGAGCGGAGAGGAGGCGGACCGTCGGATCGCCCGTATCGCGGACCGCAATCCCGATCTCGAGCGCTGGTCCGGCGAGGTCCGCGCGGACTGGGCGGTCTCCGACGACGCCACCGCCGTCTTCACCGTGGGCCATTCGAACGCGGCGCGCCAGGTGGAAATGACCGGGCTCGGTGCCGCCCAGGTCCAGGACTGGAGCTACACCTTCTACCAGACCCGCCTCAACTGGCAGCGGCTCTTCGCACAGGTCTACCTCAACCAGAGCAACGCCGGGACCACGTTCCTTCTTCGGAACGGGGCCCCCATCGTGGACCGGTCGCGCCTTCTTGTCGGCCAGCTTCAGCATGGAGCAGACTACGGCACGCGGCAGCGCTTCACCTACGGGATGGACTACCTGTTCACCGATCCCGAGACGGAAGGCACGATCAACGGGATCTACGAGGACGAGGACGAGACCAGCGAGTTCGGCGCGTACCTCCAGTCCGAAACCCGTCTCACGAACCAGCTCAATCTTGTTCTGGCCGGTCGGTTCGACACCCACTCGGCGCTCCCGGATGCCATTTTCTCGCCTCGTGCCGCACTGGTCTACGAGCCCACCGATGGCCAGGCGTTCCGAGTCACCTACAACCGCGCCTTCTCGACGCCGTCCTCCCTGAACCAGTTCCTGGACCTCGGGACTCCGTTCCCCAACGAACAGCTCGCCCGGCTCGGGTACAGCGTGCGCGTCCAGGGAACGGGCACGGAAGGGTTCCGGTTCAGACAGGGTGACGGGTCCTTCCTGATGCGGTCACCCTTCACCCCGACTGCGGCAGGCGGTCCGGCGCAGCTGCTTCCCGCGCAGGCGGCCGCCTTCTGGCAGGCGGCCGTCGTGGTCGCTGCAGCAGGTGCCGGCGTGCAGAACCCTGCCGCCGACCCCCTCTGGGGCGCGCTCCTCCAGATGCAGCCCACGCCGGCCGATATCAGTTCCAATTTCTTCAATCCGGTCACCGGGCAGGTCGCACCGCTTTCCTCGCTTCAGCTTCCGGATGTGGAGCCGATTCGGGAATCGCTCCAGTCCACCATCGAGATCGGGTACAAGGGGATTCTCGCGGACCGCGCGCTCCTCGCCGCGGACGTCTGGCATTCGCGTCGCAGCCAGCTCGTGACCCCGCTGACCGTGCAGACCCCCTTCGTGACGCTGAACGGGCAGGAGGTGGCGCAGTACCTCGTACCGCGACTGATGGCGGGAGGGATGCCGGCGGAACAGGCCCAGGCGGTGGCGGCGCAGCTGGCGACCGGGCTGGCGCAGGTGCCGCTTGGGGCTATCTCCTCCGCCGATGTCAACGCCAATGGTGCCCAGCTCCTGTCGACCTACACGAACGTCGATGACGAGATCGACCTGTGGGGCCTGGACGTGGGCGCAACTTTCCTGATTGATGATTCGTGGTCGGTGGCAGGGTCGCTTTCCTTCGTGAACGATGACGCCTTCACCAGCGATCGGGGCCAGATCGTCACGCTCAATGCCCCGAAGCAGAAGGGTACGGCCTCCCTGTCCTACCGGAACGAAGGCCTTGGCCTGAACAGCGAGGCAAGGGCGCGTTTCTCCGCAGGATTCCCGGCAAGTTCAGGCGTCTACGAGGCAATCGCCTGTCTCCCCGACGCCCCCCCCACCGCCTCCCCCTGCGTGGAGAGCGCCACGCTGGTGGACATGAACGTGTCGTACCGGATCCCGAACCTCCGGAGCACCACCGTGCAGCTCTCGGTGCAGAACATCCTGGACCAGTCGTTCCGGAGTTTCCCGGGCACGCCCGAAGTCGGGCGCATGGCTCTTCTCCGTGTGCGGTACGAGTTCTAGCCTGTTGAACCAGCCGGCATCCCCCGAGCCCGTCCACGAAGGCTCAGCATCGTCACCGGGGAAAGCTCCATCGAACCGATCCTTCCGGCGTTCCGGGTTGCGGACGTGAACGACCTGCCGAACCCCGACCCCTTCCAGCTTCCCGTCATCCCCGGCGGCGAGCTGGAGGGGGTCCTCCGCGATTCCGATGTGCCGGTCGTCGTGGATTTTTTCGCGACCTGGTGTGGACCGTGTGCCTGGATCGTGCCCACCCTCCGTTCCCTCGCCGAGACCCACGGCTCCCGGGTCCGGATCCTGAAGATCGACGTGGACGAGGCCCCGGACCTGGCCCTGAACTACCGAATCGCCAGCGTTCCGACCGTCATCCTGTTCCATCGGGGAACGGAGGCCGGCCGGAGCGTCGGGGTGGAACCGGAACGTGTGCAAAAGATGGTGAACGCGGCAGTCGAGGGTGCTCCCGGCTCCTGAACTCGCCCGGGGCCGCTCCCTGGTGATGTCGACGGACCAAGGTGGGAGAGCATGGCAAGCCCCGGCCCTGCTCCCGTCCCGCCGGCGCCCTCGTCCTTACCCTCCCCACCTCCCCACCTCCCCACCTCGCCACCTCCCCGCCCGCCCGCCCGCCCCCCATCCCGGCATCTCGTCATCCCGGCAACCCGGCATCCGAACCTCCCATCGGCGTATC
>REBP01000174.1 GCA_007692665.1 Gemmatimonadales bacterium
GAGGAAGGCTACGAGCATGCCGGAATGCTGCGCCAGGAGCGCCGCCGCCACCGAGATCACCACGGTGCAGATCCGCCCCCAGAAGAGTTCGTTCCGGATGGGGCGCCCGAGCGACACGGGGATGTCGTGCATCATGGCCGCCGCCCCGATGTTCATGAACGAGTTCACCGTGCTCATGATCGCCGCCGCCACCCCCGAGAAGACCAGCGCGGCCAGGATCAGCGGCGTGTAGCCCAGCAGGAAGAGGGGGGTGGCGTGGTCGGGGTTCGCCAGCGGCGCCATGGCTCCCTCGAGGGTCAGCGACTTGACCGCGACACCAACGCCGAAGTAGAGCAGCATCGAGATGATGAGCGCCAGCGTGGTCATGAGGGGGTACCACCGCAGCTTGAGCGGGTCCCGGAGCATGAAGAACTTGTGCACCACGTGGGGCTGCCCCAGCGATCCCACGCCGAACACGAAGAAGAACGAGAGCGCCGCGATGGGGGTCAGGTGCCCCCAGGGGCCCAGGAAGCCCGGGTCGCCCGAGAGGATCGTCGTCGAGATCCCGCCGAGCCCGCCCCCGGCCCGGAGCGTGAAGAGGAAGACGAGCACCGACGCCACCGCCATGAGCGAGCCCTGGAAGACGTCGGTGTAGATCCCCGCCACGATGCCGCCGCCCACGGCGTACGCCATGGTGATCCCCATCCCCAGCCAGATCCCCCAGCCGAGCCCGATCCCGAACACCGCGTCGATGACGAGCCCCAGTGCCAGGATGTTCGTGGCCATGTAGCCCACCACCGCGATCAGGATCGACACGCCGGCGAGCCCCTGCGCCAGGGGGGACCGGTAGCGCGCCCCGATGGCGTCGGGGAGGGTCATGGTCCGCCGGATCTCGGCCAGGAGCCGGAGCCGCTTGGCCAGGACCCATGCCCCCATCGCGTTCGTGAGCGCCGCCGGGAGGATGATGAACATGGCCCCGAGCCCGATGGCGTAGACGAGCCCCGGCCCCCCGATGAAGGCGAACCCCGACAGCGTGGCCGACATGACCGAGAGCGATAGCGCGATGAGGCCGATCCCCTTCCCCGCCACGAAGAAGTCCCCCGCCGTGCGCGTCCGCCGGGTCGCCCACGCCCCGATGGCCGTGACGATGACGAAGTAGCCCACCGCCACCCACACGATGGTCGGCTCAACCACGTGCGGGAGCTCGCCGGCCTGCGGGACCGCGGCCGCCAGCCCCAGGAGGAGGGGCAGCGTCGTCATCGGGTGTCCCCCGGCTCCCGCGGCATGTCGCCCCGCGGCATGTCGCCCCGCGCTCGGAGCGCCTCGTCGCGGATCCGGTCCAGGTCACCCGGCGCAAGCGTCAGCTCCGAGAAGGTCCACGCGTACGACACCGGCACCAGGAAGAGCGGCAGGAACCCGATCCCGAAGAGCACGATGGCCGCCCTCGGCGGAAGCCCCAGCCAGAGGGTCGGGTCGGCCGGGTCCGCGGGGGGCATGGCCAGCACCGCGCCGAACCCCGCCAGCAGGATCACCAGCACCAGCGTGAAGGGGATCCAGAGCTTCCCGATGCTCCCGTTTCGCGACGCTCCCAGCGCCATGGTCGCCACCATCATGACCGACATGCCCGCCATGAAGAGCCACGCCGCCCAGGTCGGCGAGCCCCCCGGCAGGAAGGCCGACAGGTAGGCCAGCACGATGGCCACCGCCGAGGCGAAGATCGCCACCAGCGCCCATTTCCGGGCATCGGGCCGGGCGCCGGGGCCTGGCCTGGACCCGGGCTCGGGTTCTGTACCGGGATGCTGTTGGCTCGTCACTGCGGGTCTCCGTGGGGGTGCGGCATGGCTTCGGCCTGGTGCAGGGCGTCCGGGTACAGCGCAGCGACCTCGGCGGCGTGGCGCTCGAGGACCCGGCCCCGGCGCACCTTGAGCGTCGGGGTGAGTTCGCCGGATTCCTGCGAGAGCGGCTCCGAAAGGAGGTGGTACCTGCGAACCTGCTCGGTTCGCGAGAGTTCGCTGTTCGTGGATGCGACGATCTCCGCCACCCGCGCCTCGACGCGGGGGTGCCGAAGGAGGGCCGGCCAGGGGGCGTCGATGCGCTCCCGCCGGGCCCAGTCCTCGAGGGCCGGTCGGCTGGGCACGAGGAGCGCGGACACGTACTTCCGGCCCTCGCCCACGAGCACCGCCTGGTCGATCCACGGGTCCCGGACCAGGCTCGCCTCGATGGGCACCGGCGCGATCTTCTTCCCCGTCGACAGCGCCAGGAGCTCCTTCTTCCGCCCCGTGACCCGGAGGAACCCCCGGGCATCGAGCTCCCCCAGGTCGCCGGTGAGGAGCCATTTGCCATCGGGGGTGAAGGTGGCCTCGGTCTCGGCCTCGCGGTTCAGGTAGCCCGAAAAGGTCAGCGGCCCCCGCCGAATCAGGATCTCGCCGTCGCCTGCGATGCGGAGCTCGGTGCCGGGCATGGGCGGGCCCGAGGTCTCCAGGTTGTGGTGGTCGGGCCGGTTCATGGTGGCGCACAGGTGCTCGGTGAGGCCGTACGCGCCGAGCACGGTGACCCCCGCCTCGGCCAGCGTCTCCGAGACGGACGGCACCAGCGTGGCCCCGCCCGACGTGGCCACCCGGAGGCGCCGCCCGAAGAAGCGGGTCGTGTCGGCGGCCGGGGCGGCCTCGCGATCGCGTGCCGGGGCGCCGTCCCCGCCGCCTGCCACCGCGCCGCCCACCGCATCGGCGCAGAGCGCCTCGGCAACCTTCTCAAAGAAGCGGGGCAGACCACCGAATACCGTCGGATGCACTGCCCGCGCCGCATCCCAGACCTGACGATGATCCTCCACCAGCACCCCCTCCATGCCGGTGAGGATGCGGGTGTAGAGCCCGAAGATCCGTTCCGCGGCGTGGGCGTAGGGAAGGAACGACAGCGCGACGTCGCCCTCGACCAGGCCGAGCGTGTCGCGGATCGAGGCGGCGGAGGCCAGGAGGCAGCGGTGCGAGATGCGGGCGCCGCGGGGGGTTCCGGTGGAGCCCGACGTGTAGATGAGGATCGCGTCCGCCTCCGGATCCACTCCGAGGCCGGGCCAGCGCGACCGGTCGGTCCAGTGGACTGCCTCGCCCAGCTCGGCCTCGCCCAGGTCGGCCTCGCCCATGATGGCGGCCAGCGAGGGGAGTCGGGCGCGCATGTCCTCGAGGAGCCGGATCCGCTCCGGCGTGTCGGCCAGGGCCACCACGGCGCCGCTGTCGGCGAGGAGCGACTCGACCTGGACGGGTGCGCTGGAGGGGTAGATGCCCACCGGCACGGCGCCGGCGATGAGGGCGGCCAGGTCTCCCATCGGCCAGAGCGGGCGGTTCCCGGCCCAGATCGCCACCCGGTCCCCCGGCCGGACGCCTGCCGCCTGGAGCCGGCTCGCGAGTGCCGCCGACTGCCGGGCCCAGGCGTCCCAGGTGAGGGTCGCGCCCTCGGGGAACGTGCGGAGCGCCACGGTGGGCCCGGAGCGCGAGACCCGCTCGAGGAAGAGCTCCACGGCGTTCATGCGTCCTCCTCCCCGTCCGGAAGGGCGGCGCCGAAGGTCCGTTCCAGGAGCGGCCGGTCGGGCTTCCCGATGGAGGTGCGCGGGAGGGCATCGACGAAGGCGAACCCCGCCGGGATCTTGAAGCGCGCCAGTCTGGCCTCGAGGAAGGTCCGGAGTTCGTCGTCCGCGGCCACCGCGAGCCCCGCAGCCTGCCCCGCGGCGTTGCCATCCCGGAGGGCGGCCCGGAGCGCCACGACGGCGAAGGGGACCTCGTTCCAGCGGGGGTGCGGCCGCCCGATGACGCACGCCTCGGCCACGGCGGGGTGCTCCAGCAGCGCCTGCTCGACTTCGGCCGGGTAGATGTTCTCGCCGCCGCTCTTGAGCATCTGCTTGCTTCGGCCCGCGATGGAGGTGAACCCCTGGGCGGTCCAGCTGGCCAGGTCGCCGGTACGGAACCACCCGCCGCGGAAGGCCTCGGCGGTGGCGTCGGGGCGACCGTGGTAGCCGAGGAAGAGGTTCGGGCCCTGGAGCACCACCTCGCCCACCTCGCCGGGAGCCACGTCGCGGCCGTCGGCGTCGACGATCCGCGCGTCCATGCCGAACGAGGGCTTCCCTGCCCCGGCATCCAGGCGCCGGGCGTCGTCGGCCTGGTCGAGCTCGGTGAGGAAGGCGGTGGGGGCGGTCTCGGTGAGGCCGTAGCCCCCGGCGAAGAGGATGCCGCGCTCCCGGAAGCGAGCCTCGACGGCGGGCGGGCAGCGGTCGCCGCCGTTGTAGGCGAACCGGAGGCTCGAGAGGTCGGCCGCGTCCCACCCGGCGGCGTCGACGAGCATGCCGTGGGTGGCGGGCACGCCCATCATGACGGTCACCTTCTCCTGGCCGATGAGCTCCAGCGTTTCCTCGGGATCGAAGCGGCGGGGCATGACGACGGTGCCCCCGGCCAGCAGCGTCGGGAGGGTGAAGAGCCCGATCCCCCCCGCGTGCATGAGGGGGAGAATCGTGAGCGACGTGTCCTGCCAGGTGAGCCCCAGGGCCAGGACGTCGTTGATGGCGTTCCAGAAGAGGTTCCGGTGCGTCAGGAGCGCGCCCTTGGGACGCCCCGTGGTGCCCGACGTGTAGACCATGAGCACCGGGTCGTCGTCGCCGGGGAGCGAGGACATGGGCGGCGGCGGGACGGGGGCCTCCGCGCCCGGCGACCGCCCGGCAGGCGCGGACCCCGCGGGCCCCGCGGCGGCAGGCACCGAGCCGTCGAACACCTCCGGAACACGGAGCAGCCGGCACCCGGTGGCCGCCTCCAGCTCGGCGGCCAGCTCCTCCTGCTCGGCCCCGACGAACACCGTCTCGATGCCGGCATCCTCCACCTGGAACGCGAGTTCCGCGGCGGTGAGCCGCCAGTTGAGCGGCACGGCGACCCCGCCCGTTCGACCGGCGGCGAAGAGGAGGTCCAGGAATCGGGCATCGTTCCACATCAGGATCCCGAAGGAACGTCCCGACTCGACCCCGAGCCCCCGGAGGATCGAGGTCGCCTCCGCCACGCCGACCTCGAGGTCGCGGTAGCTCCTCCGGCCTTCGGGGGTCACGAGGGCGATGCGGTCCGGGTGCAGGAAGGCGGCCTTTGCCGTCCAGTAGCCGATGCCGGGGAAATTCCGGGAGCGTGCCTCTTCCCTGCCCCCGCGCGGCCCGCTCACGGCGCCACCTCCACGGGATTCCAGTGCATGGCCACCGCGCCCATGGCGAGCCCGGCGCCGGAGCCGGTGAAGACGACGAGGTCGCCGGGGCTGAGCTTGCCGGCGCGGACGGCGTCGTCGAGGGCCATGGGGAGGCAGGCCGAGCCCGTGTAGCCCCACTTTCCCATGACGGTGTGGGCCTTCTCCATGGGTTCGCCCAGCGTCTCCATGACGAGGCGGATGGTGGAGAGGTTCACCTGGGTCCAGAGCCAGAGGTCCACGTCCGGCACCTCGGCGCCCACCTGGTCCAGGAGGTCCCGCACGATGGCGGGCCACCCCTCGAGGTTCACCTCCGCCGGGTACTTGGTCACGAAACGCAGCCGGTTGCGGCCGCCTTCGCGGAGCATGGCCTCGGTGACGGGCTCGGCGGTGGCCCCGGCGAAGACGCCGAGGCCGCCCGAGAGCGAGCCGTCGGAGCGGAACTCGCTCGCGAGGATGCCGGGTTCGGCGCTGCGGCCCACGACGACCGCCCCGGCGCCGTCGGCGAAGATCGTCACGGTCTTCTTGTCGGAGCGGTCCACGTACTTGGTCATGGCGTAGACGGCCACGACCAGGATCCGGTCCAGGCGAGGGTCGGCGGCGAGGTACTTGGCGGCCAGGTCCAGCGCCACGACGAAGCCGGCGCAGGCGGCGTTCAGGTCGAAGGCGCCCGTCGTGTACGGGAGCCCCAGCCGGCCGTGGAGCACGGAGGCGGTGGCGGGCGAGACGTACTCCGGGGTGTCGGTGGACACGACGAGGAGGTCCACGTCGGCGGGGCCCAGGCCGGCGGCGTCCAGGGCGTTTCGGGCGGCGGCCTCCGCCAGGTCGGCTGCGGACTCGTCGTCGGCGCACCAGCGGCGCTCCCGGATCCCCAGCGTCTCCGACACGAAGGCGTCGATGTCCTCGCCCAGCGACGCCGAGAGCTCGGCGTTGGTGACGACACGGGGGGGCACGTGGCTGCCGGTGGCGAGGATCGTGGGCCAGGAATCGCGGCGGGGGCGCATGCTCATGGGCAGGATTCAGCGAGAGGTGGGGCGGTGGTCCCGCGCAGGACGAGCTGGACTTCGAGGGGCTTGCGGGTGAGGGCGCCGGTGTCCCGGCCGTCGAGGGCCAGGAGGAGGAGGCGGGCCGCGCGGGCGCCGAGGCCTCGGGCGGGCACCCGGACCGTCGTGAGTTCGGGGGTCACGTAGCGGGCCATCTCGATGTCGTCGCACCCCACCACCGAGAGCCCGCCGGGCACGGTCATGCCGGCGGCAGCTCCGGCCTTGAGGGCGCCGAGGGCCGTGAGGTCGTTGGCGCAGAAGACGGCGGTGGTCCCCTCGTCCTCGCGGAGAAGGGCCCGCATGGCCCTCTCGCCCCCGGCCACCGAGGGCCGGGCGCGGCGAAGGCGGGCCGAGGGGAGGGCCACCCCTGCCTCCCGGAGTTCTGCCACGAAGCCCCGCTCCCGCATGCGGAAGGTGTGGGACTCGGAGGCGGGCCCGATGAAGGCGAGGCGCCGGTGTCCCAGCTCCAGCAGGTGCCTTGCGGCCAGGCGGCCCGCGCCGAAGGCGTCGCTCGCCACCCCGGGATGCGTGTCCGAGGGCTCGTCGACGACGACGACGTTGGCGCCGGCCAGCGCGTCGGGCGGGAGAGCGTCCAGGGCCACCCCGGCGAGGATCACGCCGTCCACCTGCCGCTCGCGGAGGCGCTGCACGTGCTCACCGGCGGGGATCTCTCGGGCATCGCCCAGGAGCACGCCGTAGCCGGCGTCGGCGGCCACCCGTTCGGCCCCGCTCACCACCTCGGTGAAGAACGGGTTGTCCAGGTCGGACACCACGATACCCAGCGCGAAGGAGCGCCGCTGGACGAGCCCCCGCGCCAGCAGGTTCGGCCGGTAGCCCAGGTCGCGGGCGGCCTCGATGACCCGGGTCCGGGTGGCGTCGGCAATACGGGCGCGGGGGGATCCGCTGAGCACCAGCGACACGGTGGACTGGGAGACGCCGGCCCGTGCGGCCACGTCGTGGCTCGTGATGCGCTTCGGGGGATCGGCTCCTCGCTCCCTGGGCAATCGACGGGCTCCGGTTGGAAGGACGCATGACGCGGGCAGCGGACGGGGGGGCTCGCAGGAGAACGGAACCCCGAACCCGCCCATCAGCTAATACGTATGATCAACCCACTAATACGTATGACCACCCCGGTTGTCAAGCCCGGTACGCGGAGTACGCCGACCGGACCATCCACCTGTTCGACGGCCGCATCGTGAACGAGGACGATCGTGCCCGCGCCACGGCGGCGGTCGAGGAGCTGCGCGAGGCGGGCTACGAGGTGGGCGGGTGAATCAGAAGCCTTGATGAAGAAACGTGTCGTTCACATCGCGTTCTAAGTGGGGTATGTTGAAGCGAAGCGGTCAGACCCACCGAGGAGGGGAGATGGAGCGAGTTGGAACCAGACTGCAACCGCCTTTTCGCTACGGCGACTTTCCGGAGCTGTTCTGGGATGCGCAGCCGGATGCCGAAATCGACGTGCACAACCCGGTGACACTCGCCCGTCTGCTGACCCGCGGACGCGCAGAAGTCATCGGCGCGCTGGTGCCGCTGGAGGTGCTTCGAGAGCGACTGGAGGTGATCCCACTCCCCGACCATGTCCGGGTCTTCTGGCGCGCCGTTGTGCGGAGTGATCCACGCGCCGGTCCCCGCGCCGCACATCTGCGGTAGGGGATCGCAATGACGGACCGCCCTCTCCTCCGTGCGCACTTGCACGTCGTCTCTCCTGTTCACGTACGCATCCTGAAGGCGGTTGCGGAAGCGGAGAGGGAGTACGGCTCCCTGGATCTGCGGCTCGAGGGTGGCACGGCCCTCTCGGCGTACTATCTCATGCATCGGCAGTCGGAGGACCTGGATCTTTTCGGCTCGCCTGGCATGGACGCTCGTGACTTCCGCATCTTTGTGGAGGGCCATCTTCTGCGGAAGGGCCTTCATGTCGTGTCCCACGGCCCGGCGAACCAGGGCTTTGCGGAGTTCCTCGTTTCGGACCAGCCCGCTGCCGTGCCCGCGTCTGAACGGCAAAACGTCCAGGTCCAGTTTGGGCGCTCGTCCCCGTTTCACCTCGACCCTCCCGTGCCGACACGAGAAGAAATGCCCGTGGCGTCGTTCCGGGACGTCTGCGCGGGCAAGCTTCACGCGTTGTGCGACCGCTACGAGCCACGCGACTTCATCGACCTGCACTGCATTCTTCACGACCATCGACCGGGTGAGGCCGCCCCGGACGAGCCGGAGCAGCGCCGGAGATTTCGTGCGCTCGTCGCTGACCTCGAGGCGAGTGACCCGGGCCTGAGCGAGGTGCAGGTGGGGCAGGCCCTTGCCCGTGGAGTGGAGCGGCGGATCGTCACGGAGTTCCCACTCCGCCTCCTGGTTCCCCTGGAAGATGCGGAGGTCCAGCGGACCGTGCAGGTGTGCATCGAGGAGTGCGCTTCGCTCGCGCGAGAAAAGGCGGTATGGCACCAGGCACCCAACGAGGAGCCTGCCGAGGAGAAAGGCCCTTCCGAAGAGCCGGGGTCAACGGGCTGAGCTTGCCGGTCTGATCCGCGTGACTATTCGGGGCCGTGGTTCCGCTCCCGGCCCGGTGGGTGCTCTGGATGACGCAGGCTATGCGCTAACATACTATCATCCAACCACTACGAACTACGATAACCGCCATCATGTTGCCAATTGAGCTGCGAACGCCGCGCGAGATCGTCCAGATGCTGGCGCGCCGTGTCAAGGTGCTTCGCCTGGAGCGAGGCTGGACGCAGCGCGAGATCGCCGATCGGGCCGGGATCGCTCTCGCAACGTACCGCAGGTTCGAGAGGAGTGGGCGCATCTCCCTGGAGCGCCTTGCGAGGCTGGCGGTGATCCTGGGGGTGCAGTCGGGCTTCGACGGACTCTTTGCCCCCCCACCCGCTCGATCCCTCACGGAGCTCGAACGAGAGGATGCTCGTCCACCCCGAAAGCGCGGGAGGCGCAGCGATGCAGAGACTTGAGGTGCGGCTCGACTGGGGCGACGAGGAGCGAAGGGTGGGTCTGCTCGCCGAGCGCGACGGGCGCGTCTACTTCGAGCATGACGCCGAGTTCCTGGATGCCGCCCTGCCGATCTCTCCCTTCAAGCTGCCCGCACGACCGGGGCTTCTGGAGCACGACGACCGCGAATTCGGCGGAATTTTCGGCGTTTTCGCCGACTCCCTTCCCGACGGGTGGGGACTCCTCCTGATGGATCGCACCTTCAGGAAGCGAGGGCTGGACCCGGCGCGGGTCTCGGTGCTGGATCGTCTGGCGTACATCGGGACCCGCGGCATGGGAGCACTTGTCTACCATCCTCCCACGGACGATGCGGAAGCGGAGGGTCCCGCAGTCGACCTGCGAGAGTTGGCGCGCCAGGCTGAACGCATTCTGAACGGAAGCGTCGAGGAGGTCCTGCCGGCCCTCCGGATTGCCGGAGGGTCCCCTGCGGGGGCGCGACCCAAGGTCCTCGTCGCGATCCACGAGGACGGCCGGGCGATTGCCGGCACGTCGGATGCGCCGCCCGG
This sequence comes from Gemmatimonadales bacterium, assembly GCA_007692665.1. GTDB lineage: Bacteria > Gemmatimonadota > Gemmatimonadetes > Longimicrobiales > Gaopeijiaceae > SKNW01. The sequence goes on from REBP01000174.1 coordinate 9,725, forward strand.
ATTCCGGCACCACGTCGTGAAGTTTCCAGGGAGGGAAGACCTGCCGGAGATCGGTGCCGTCGAGGCCGCCTACGCCGTCATGGCGAGGGAAGCCGGGGTGAACGTCCCTCCCACCACCCTGCTCGAGACCGCGGATGGAGGTCGCTATTTCGCCGCGGAGCGCTTCGCTCGACCCCGCGCACCTGACCCCGGATCCTGACCCCTTCCCGCGGGGGGCCGGTCACCCGACGCGGTCCGGGTGCGAAGCCCCGGCTCACACCTCCGGCGGGCCCCCCGCTTTCCGGACCGCCGGGAACACCCGGGGATACCGGATCCCCTCCACCATCTCCTGGATTCCCTCCGGCGGCGGCGGCGTCACGCGCGAGACGCCCCAGGTCACGGCAAAGCCCACCAGCATCCCGATGGCGCCGATCCCCTGCGGCGAGATCCCGAAGAGCCACGGATCGAGGCCGATTCCGAAGCCCGGCGCCACGGTCACGATGTAGGTCCCCGTGAAGAGGAGCCCGGTGGCCATCCCCCAGATCGCCCCTTCCTTCGTGGCGCGGGGGTCGAAGATGCCCAGCACGATGGCCGGAAAGAACGAGGCGGCGGCGAGCCCGAAGGCGAAGGCCACGACCTCGGCCACGAACGCCGGCGGGTAGATGCCGAGCAGCCCGGCCACCATGACGGCCAGGAGCATGGCACCGCGAGCCACGAGGAGTTCCTCGCGTTCGGTGGCGTCCTTTCGGAGGAAAGCCTTGTAGATGTCATGGGAAAAGGAGGCGGCGATGACCAGCAGCAACCCCGACGCCGTCGAGAGGGCCGCCGCGAGACCGCCGGCCACGACAATGGCCATGACCCAGTTGGGCAGCCCGGCGATCTCCGGGTTCGCGAGCACCATGATGTCCGGGTCGATGCGGAGTTCGTTGGCGCTCTCGGGGTCGGTCATGGCACCGGGGGCGTAGTCCATGATGCCGTCGTTGTTCTTGTCGGAGAACTGGATGAGCCCCGTCTCCTCCCACGACCTGAACCAGTCGGGACGCTCGGCGTAGGGCTGGCCGGCCACCGTGTCCACCAGGTTGAAACGGGCGAACGTCGCGACGGCGGGGGCGGTCGTGTAGAGGAGCCCGATGAAGAGGAGCGCGAAGACGCCGGTCCAGCGCGCGCCGGCCACGGTGCGGGTCGTGTAGAAGCGGATGATGACGTGGGGAAGACCCGCCGTGCCGCACATGAGCGCCATCGCGATGAGGAAGACGTTCAGGCGCGACAGGTTCGTGAAGGGGGAGGTGTAGGCCCCGAACCCGAGGTCCGTCATGACCCCGTCCAGGCGGGAGGCCACCTCCGGGAAGGCCACCTGCGGCACCGGGATGCCGGTGAGCGTCATGCCGATCCCCACGGCGGGGATCAGGAAGGCGGTGATGAGCACAAGGTACTGTGCGACCTGGGTATAGGTGATCCCCTTCATGCCGCCGAGGATCGCGTAGAAGGCCACGACGGCCATCCCCACCACGACCCCGGTCCCCACCGGCACCTCGAGGAAGCGCGAGAACACGATGCCGGCGCCGCGCATCTGCCCCGCCACGTAGGTGAACGAGATGACGATGGCGCAGAGGGCGGCCACCACGCGGGCCGTGCCCGAGTAGTAGCGCGCCCCGATGAAGGCCGGGACCGTGAAGAGGCCGAACTTCCGGAGGAAGGGGGCGAGGAGGACCGCCAGCAGCACGTACCCCCCGGTCCACCCCAGCAGGTAGATGGCCCCATCGAATCCCAGGAAGGCGATGAGGCCGGCCATGGAGATGAACGAGGCCGCGCTCATCCAGTCGGCGGCGGTGGCCATGCCGTTCAGGAGGGGCGAGACCCCCCGCCCCGCCACGTAGAAGCCCCGGGTGCTCGAGACCCGGGACCAGATGGCGATGCCGATGTAGAGCGCGAAGGTCAGGCCGATGGCAAGCGCGATGTCGAGGCGGATCTCCATGTCAGACCTGGTCCTGCACGTCGAACTCCCGGTCCAGCCGGTTCATCGCGACGGCGTAGACGAGGATCAGGACCCAGAACACGTAGATCGCCCCGTTCTGCGCGACCCAGAACCCCAGCGGCCCGCCCAGGAACTGGACGCGGTTCAGCGTCGGGGCCATCAGAATCGCCAGCACGTAGCCCACGAAGAACCAGATGCCGAGGATCGTGACCGTCAGGCGGAGCGTCCGCTTCCAGTAGGCGTCCAGGTGCGCCCGGTGCGCCCGGTGCGCGGTCTCTTCCATGTCGGGTTCGTGCATGCGGTTCTGACCTTCGTGGAGGGGGAAGCCGGACGCGAATGGGAACCACCTATACCGGGGCTGCCACGCCCCCGTCAAGAAGACCCGTGCCGGGCACCATGCTGCCGATCTGCTCCCGCGGCCCCCATCGGCATGCCGCTTGCACCTCCCGGCACCGAGTCATCCATGCGGCGGAGACAGATCGGAGGAGCCAGATGCGGACGCGCGAGGACCTGGAGGAGTTTCGGCGGCGGGCCACCCTCGTGGTCTTTCTGGTCATGGGGGCGGTTGTCGCCCTCGCCCTTCTCGTTCTCGGCATCGACATCCTGCTGGCCGCCTTCGCGGGCATCCTGTTCGCGGTGCTCCTCCGGGGGCTTGCCGTTCCCCTCGCCGGCGCCACCGGGCTGCCGGAAGGCGTCTCCCTGGCCGCGGTGGTCCTCCTCCTCCTTGGCGTGGGCGTCGGGGGTGGCTGGCTCCTGGGGCCCGGGATCCTGGAGCAGATCGACGAGGTGGGCGACGTGCTTCCGGGCCTCGTCGAGGATCTCGAATCCATGGCGCGGGGCCTTCCCCTGGGCGACGAGGTCATCGACCAGTTCAGCGACGGCGAGGACACGGAGTGGGTGACGAACATCGCGGCTTCCGTGGCCGGAGCGCTCGGGCGATGGTCCACGTATCTCCTTACCGCGTTCTTCGTCGGGCTGTTCGGAGCGGTGAACCCGAAGCTGTACAGGGAGGCGACCGCCCACCTGTTCCCGCTTCGCCACCGCGACACGGTCCGCGAGATGTTCGACGAGGTGGGAAAGACGCTCCGGTGGTGGCTCCTGGGACAGGCCGTGACCATGCTCCTCATCGGGGTTTCCATCGGCCTCCTCCTCTGGGCCTTCGGCATTCCGCTGGCCCTCCCCCTCGGCGTCGTCGTCGGCGCGCTCGGGTTCATTCCCTACCTGGGTCCCATTCTCGGGCTGGTGCCGGTGGCCCTGGTGGCGGCCACCGCCGGCGCATCCACCTGGGTCATGGTCATGATCGGGTACATCGTCATCCAGAACATCGAGGGGTACGTGGTGCTCCCCCTGGTTCATCAGCAGACCGTGTACCTGCCGCCGGTCTTCACGATCGTGTCGCAGATCCTGCTGGGGACCGTGCTGGGCGTGCTGGGGTGGATCCTTGCCACCCCGATTGCCGTCGTGCTGCTCGTGCTCACCGCGTTCTACCGGCGGCACCTGCTGGGCGATGTGGAGGCGGAAAACCCGGGGCGTTGAACATCCGGGCGCCATGACCGCACTGGCCCGGCTTTCGGTTCCCCATCCCAGGGCGGTGCGCCGGGTGTCGGGGCGAGGCCCGAAAACCCTCGGGCGAAAGCGCTTCGGTCAGCCACCCTCCGAAGGCGGTCCGCCGCGAGGCATCGCTCCGGGGGACCGCGTCCTGCGGAGGCACATCAGGGATCGGACGGTGCGAAGGGGCACCCAGTCGCCGGTGGCAAGCAGCTCGCCGACAACCCGCGTCACACCGACATGGTCGTCGATCCCGAAGTCGTGGAAGCACAGGACGGCGTCCATCGCGAGAAAGGGCAGGAGTGCATCGGCGTCGGCCCGAACGCTCTCGTACGCATGGTCCCCATCAATGAACGCCAGCAAGACGGGACCGGGGACGTCAGCGGAATCGAGGTCCGCACCCCGCTTGCGGATCGCGGAGAGCCGGTCACCGAAGGAACGGGTGTTTGCACGGAACTCTGCCCACGTATCCCGAGGGCCCTCGGGCATCGACTCGTTCTGCCACGTGTCGACGCAGACAAGATACCCGTCCACCTCCGAGAGGCCCGCGGCCAGGTAGCAGGTGGACGCGCCGAGATAGGAGCCGATTTCCACCGCCAGGCTGCCGTGTGGCAGCCGGGAGGCGAGCTCGTACAGCGTGGTCAACTCCTCGGGCCGGGTCCACGTCGGAATCGAGGGCGCGTGCGCAGCCCCGACCGCCCGCAGGGTCCTCTTCATTCGGGCACGTGCCAGCACGCGGGATCCGGTATCGAGCCATCTCATTCCGGTCCCGCCGATCCGGACACCCAGAGACGGTCGCGGACGCCCTGGAGCATGGGCAACGCCACTCAACGGTCAGCCATCCCGCGCCCACACCTCCGATATCGGTTCAAGGTAGCCATGGTCCCTCGTGGCACGTACCGGACCTCATCCAGCGTGACGGTATTCTGACGGCCGGCCCGGATCCAGACAAGGTACGGTCCGAAGGTCATGCCCTTCGGCAGGAGGGCTCGGGCCACCCGCGCGGCCGGTCTACGCCAGGCGCAGCGTTCGGAGCCGGAGGGAATTGGTGACGACGCTCACGGAGCTGAGCGCCATGGCGGCGCTCGCAAGGATCGGGGAGAGCAGGATCCCGAAGAAGGGGTAGAGCACGCCCGCCGCCACGGGGATCGCGGCCGTGTTGTAGACGAAAGCCCAGAACAGGTTCTGCCGCATGGTGCGGAAGGTGCGCCGCGAGAGATGGATCGCGCTCGGGACCCCCTGAAGGTCACCGCGCATGAGGACCACGTCGCTGGCCTCGGCCGCGATGTCCGTTCCGGATCCCATGGCGATGCCCACGTCGGCGCGGGCCAGCGCCGGCGCGTCGTTGATGCCGTCTCCCACCATGGCCACCACTGCCCCCGCCTCCTGGAGCCGGCGGATCTCCTCGAGCTTGCCCTCCGGAAGCACTTCGGCCACGACCCGCTGGATACCGGCCTCGGCGGCTACCGCGTCGGCCGTGCGCCGGTTGTCGCCGGTGAGCAGCACCACGTCGAGGCCCATCCGGCCGAGGCGCTCGATGGCGGCCCGGCTCGTTTCCCGGATCGGATCGGCCACCGCGATGATCCCTGCGAGGCTCCCGTCGACGGCCACGAACATGGGTGTGCGACCGCGCCCCCCGAGGGACGCCGCGACCTCTTCCATGGCCGAGATGTCCACGGCGTGGTCGGCCATGAGCCGCGCGTTGCCCACGGCCACCGGCACGCCCCCGACCTCGCCCACCGCGCCTCGCCCCGTCACCGAGTCGAAGCGCTCCACCCGGAGCCGGGGAATCCCCCGCCCCTCGGCGTGGCGGACGATGGCTTCACCCAGGGGGTGCTCGGACGAGGCTTCGAGGGCCGCCACGAGCGCCAGCATCCGGTCCTCCGCCCTTCCGTCCTCCGTGCCTTCTCCCCCCGGTGCGAGCACCACGTCGGTGACCGCCGGGCGACCCTCCGTGACGGTGCCGGTCTTGTCGAGGACCACGGTGGTCACGTCGCGGGCCCGCTGAAGGGCCTCGCCCCCCTTGATGAGAATGCCGGCCTCGGCCCCCTTTCCCGTCGACACCATGACGGCGGTGGGGACCGCGAGGCCCATGGCGCAGGGGCAGGCGATGATGAGGACCGCCACCGCCGCGGCAAAGGCCGGAATCAGCGCGCCCTCCGGTCCGACCACGAACCACACGGCGAAGGTGGCGATGGCGATGGAGATCGCAACGGGCACGAACACCCCCGTCACCTGGTCCACGAGGTCCTGGATCGGTGCCCGCGAACCCTGCGCATCCCGCATGAGCCGGACGATCCGGCTCAGCACGCTGTCGGCGCCCAGGTTCGTGACCCGGTAGCGGAAGGCGCCGGTCCGGTTCACCGTGCCCCCGATGACGGCGTCCCCCGGGCCCTTCTCCACGGGCAGGCTCTCGCCCGTGAGCATGGCCTCGTCGACGGCGGACCGCCCCTCCACGATCTCGCCGTCCACGGGGATGCGCTCGCCAGGGCGGACCAGGACGACGTCATCCTGCACGACCTCGGCAACGGGAACTTCCACCTCCGCATCCCCTCGCTGGAGCCTCGCCACCACCGGCTGCAGATCCACGAGTTTCCGGAGAGCCGCGGAAGTCTGCGTGGTGGCCCGGGCCTCGAGCATGTTGCCGAGGAGCACCAGCGCGATGATGAAGAGCACCGCCTCGTAGTAGACCGCCGGCGCCACACCCCGGTCCAGGAAGAAGTCCGGGAAGAAGGTCGCCGCCAGGGAGAACACGAAGGCGGCACCGGTACCGGTGGCCACCAGCGTGTTCATGTCCGCGGCGTGGTGCCGGAACGCCTTCCAGGCCCGGGTATAGAAGTGCCGCCCGGCCCACCCCATGGTGACCACGGTCATGCCCAGGAGCGCGTAGACCAGGAGCTGCACGTCGACCTGGTAGAGCCAGGGCATGGCGCCGGCGAGCCAGGGGTCGATGGCCCCGTGCACCCAGTTCATGAAGGGGTCACCCGCCGCGGCCCCCTCCCCCGTTCCGTGGCCCGCGTGCTCCCCCGTCATGGGAGCGCTCATGACCGGCATGGAGATCACCATGCCCACCGACGCCAGCACGAGGCTCACCCCGACCTTGAGCCTCAGGGCCGAGTACTCCTCCTGCCTCCCCCGGTCCAGGGCCTCCTGCTCCTGGAACGCCGTCTGGTCCCGGCTCGCCAGTTCGGCGCCGTAGCCGGTGGCCCGGATCGCCTCGACGAGCTGCTCGGGGGTCACCGCCGCCGCGTCATAGGCGACGACCGCATTCTCGAGCATCAGGTTGACCGAGGCGCCGGCGACGCCGGGCTGCCTTGCAAGCGTCCGCTGCACCCGCGAGGAACAGGCGGCGCAGGTCATTCCCGAGACCGGAATCGTGACCTTTTCGGGCGAGGCGACCGAGGCGGGCCCGTTCACGGCGCGGATTCCCCCTCGCCGCCCCTGCGGGGTGCACCTTCGGTCGCGGCGAAGAAGAAGTACCAGTTCACCCAGGCGATCGCGGCAACTGCACCGACGATCACCACCACGTCCCAGGTGGTCACGCCCGGGCCGCTCGTCGAACCGTGTACCCCTCCTCCTCCACCGCCGCGGTGATCTGCTCGGGGGTGACGGTACCAGGGTCGAAGGCTACCGCCGCGGTGCCGATTTCCACCCGCTCCACCGTGACGCCCTCCATCCCCTCAAGGGCCCCGTTCACGGCGCGGGTGCAGTGGCCGCAGCTCATGCCTTCGATGTCGAGTTCCAGGCGCTCCATGGGTCTTCTTCTCCGGGATGCGAGGTTGTCCGTCAGGACCGGCGGACCGGCCGGTACCTCAGTATAGCATACCCCCCCACCCTATGACAACCGGGGTCAGCCGGGCGCGTCCACGACCACCGCATCCACGAGGAGATGCCTCCAGAGACCGTGGCTGCGGACCGGTCGCACCCGGCTCACCCGGTACCCCGCCCCGTCCAGAAGCGCCCCGAGTTCCCTGCTCCCGAGGACCCGCTGGTGCCGAGGGTCCCGGGCGCGCAGCCAGTAGCCGAGGAGGCGCATGCCCAGTGCGTCTCCCGACCAGTCCATGAGGACGAGTCGCCCCCCGGGCCCGAGTACCCTGGCGATCTCGAGGAGGCCGGCGCCCGGGTCCGGCCAGAAATGGAGTGAACTGCTGGACACCACCAAGTCGAAGCTCGCGGAAGCGAAGGGAATCGCGGCGCTCGCCCCCTGGACGAGTCCGGCTTCCCCGTGTCCTGCCTCCCGGAGCCGGCGGGCGGCGACGCCGAGCATGGCCGCCGAGGGGTCGATCCCGGCAAGGCGAGCGATCCCGCATGCGGAAGCGACGCGTTCGAGCAACACTCCCGTGCCGCACCCGATGTCCAGGACCCGCACCTCGGGTGGCGGGGGCGCCCTCTCGAGGTGATCCATCAGCGGGGCCAGCGTCGCCTCGGTGTACGCCCCCCACCTGTGGTCATACCGCGCTGCAGCCCATTCCGTCATGCTCTCCTCCCTCGACAGGCGGGGCGGCCTCCCCGGCGGTGCAACATTTGCATCTCGACCGGACAACGGAAGGGTCTACCCTCAGGGGGCAACTTCATGAAGCACCGCAATCGAAGCGACCTGGAGGGCACGGGGCCCGGCCGGCCTCGCGGCCTGAATGTACCGGCCGGCCCTGGCCTCCGCACCCTGTTCCATCCGCGTCGGCGGCTGGAGGCGCGCTTCGTTCTCATTGTCTTCGGCATCCTCATCCTGAGCGCCTTCGATGCGGGGTCCACCCTCTACCTGATCGGGGAGGGCACGGTGGAGGAGGCCAACCCCTTCATGCGCCGCCTCATCGAATGGGATCCCGGCATCTTCGCTCTCTGGAAGCAGTGGGTTACCGGAGCGTGCGCCCTGGTGGCCGCCACGCTGGCGCGGGTTCCGGCGTTCGGGGTCCTGGAAGGGCGCGTGGTTCTCCGACTCGCCCTTGCCGGATACGCGATCCTGGCCGGGTGGCATATCTTCCTCATCTCCCTGACAAGGATCGGATGATCCCACTGGACCCCCTGCCCGAGCCCCCGCCCCGGCCCCTCGCCGTCGTGGCCATGGGAGGGCACGCCTTCCTCCAGGAGGGGCAGCGCGGCACGATGGAGGAGCAGGAACAGAACGCCGAGCGAGTGGTGGACCTGCTCATGGCCCTCGTGGAACGCGGACACCGGCTGGTCATCACCCATGGAAACGGGCCCCAGGTCGGCAACCTCCTCTCCCAGCAGGAACTGGCGCACGAGGAGGCCCCTTCCCTCCCCCTCGACGTGCTCGTGGCCATGACCCAGGGGAGCCTGGGCTACGTCCTTCAGCAGGCGCTTCTGAACCGCCTCCGGGAGCGCTCCCCGGACCGCCGGGTCATGACCATCGTGACCCAGGTACTCGTGGACCGGGATGACCCGGCCTTCGACGATCCATCCAAGCCCGTGGGCCCCTTCTTCTCGAAGGCGGAGGCGGAGGCCAGGGCCGAGGCGTCCGGGTGGACGATCCGGGAGGACGAGTCGCGCGGCTGGCGTCGGGTGGTGCCCTCGCCCCGTCCGCTCGAAGTCCTCCAGTTCCAGATGATCCGCGAGGCGGCGACGGCCGGGCACATCGTCATCGCCGGAGGCGGCGGGGGCATTCCGGTCCTCGAGGACGAGGACGGGCGGCTCAGCGGGGTGGAGGGCGTCGTGGACAAGGATCTCACCTCGAGTGTCCTGGCCAACCGGATCGGGGCTTCGCTCCTCGTCATTCTCACCGCCGTCCCCCAGGTCTACCGGCATTTCGGGACCGATGCGCAGGAGGCCCTCGGCGCGGTGACGCTCGAGGAGATCGAGCGACTGGCCGAGGAGGGCCACTTCCCCCCGGGGAGCATGGGACCCAAGGTGGAGGCGGTCATCCAGTTTCTGCGGGGAGGCGGGGCGAGGGCGCTTGTCACCGACGCCGACAGCCTTCCTGCGGCCATGGAGGGCCGAGCCGGGACCCACGTGGTGGGGCGGATCTGACCGGAGGGGGCCACGAGGGGGGCAGCGGTCGGGATCAGTCCCCGAACTCTCCAAAGAGCGTGTTCAGCGACTCCGCCAGGGCGGGATGGGAGATCGGCACGTCCCGAAGCGCGGTGCAGGGGAGGTCGCCCAGCATGGCGACGCGCACGACCGCCGCCACCTCTCCGCCGTTCACCCCGAGGATGGACGCACCGAGGATGCGATTCGAATCCGCATCCACCACCGCCTTCATGAATCCCCGGGTCTCGCCCATCTCGACGGCCCGTGCCACTCGGGACATGGGCAGCGCTGCCACCCGGATCCGGTGTCCGGCCTCTGTCGCCTCCCGCGCCGTCAGGCCGACCCGGCCGAGCTCCGGATCGAGGTAGACGGTATAGGTCGCTACGCGGCCCCCGGTGGATGCACCGCCCTCTCCCAGCAGGTTCTCCCGGACGATGCGGAAGTCGTCGTAGGCCATGTGAGTGGAGGGAGGCGAACCCGCCACGTCGCCCATGGCCCAGATCCCGGGAGCCCCGGTCTCGAGCCGGTCGTTGACGGGCACGAAACCCTCGGCATCGACGCCCAGCCCGGTCGCCTCCAGGTTCAGGGCCTCGGTATTCGGAACCCGCCCTGCGGCGATGAGGATATGGCTGCCCGAGACGGACCCGGCACGGCCCTCGAGCTGGACGCGGACCCTTCCATGGGCGTCCCGGTCGACCCGCGTGGCGCTGACACCGAGAAGGACCAGGATCCCGTCGTCGCGAAGGATCTCGACGATCCCGTCCGAGACATCGTCATCCTCCCGGGACATGAGGCGCGGGGCCTTGTCCACAATGGTCACATCGGCCCCGAACCTCCGGAACATCTGGGCGAATTCCAGGCCGACGACCCCTCCGCCCAGCACGACCAGGTGGTCCGGGACCTCCCCGAGCTCCATGATGGAAGTGGAGTCCAGAAACCCCGCCTCCTCCAGTCCCGGCACCTCGGGGATCCGGGGCCGAGCTCCCGTGTTGAGGAAGATGCGGTCGGCCCTGACGCGGCGAGGGGGTGCGCCCGGGGCCTCGATGCGGACCGTGCGATCTGAAACGAACCGGGCTTCCCCGCAGATCAGTTCCAGCGATTCGTGGCCCTCGAGCCCCTGCCGACTCCCTCGAATGGCGTCGTTCACGATGGCGCGCTTGCGGGCGCGAACTGTCCCCATCTTGACCCGGACGGGTCCGGTCATGACGCCGTAGTCCGCGGCCCGGCGTGCCAGGTACGCCACCCGTGCACTTGCTGCAAGGGTCTTGGAAGGCGTACAACCCCGAACCACGCAGGTGCCCCCGACCCGGCCCCGCTCCACCACGACCACCCGTCTTCCCGCGGCCGCAAGCGCCCCGGCCAGCGGCTTGCCCGCCTGGCCGGTCCCGATGATCAGGTCATCGCACCGCTGAAGTTCCGAACTCCCCCTTTCCATGCCCGCTCCTTCCTCTCGTCCCCGCCTTTCGACGGGATGAGGATTGCTGCCCCACGACACTCACGACAGCGAGGTTGACTCCCCCTGCTGAAGATGCTGCAGTGCAAGTACCGCGCCTCGGGGGGGATCAGGCGTTCGCCGGACGACATGGGAGGGGGGTCCGCGAGCGTCCCGTGCCGGGGTCCGCGCCCGGGCCGACACACGGGTCCAGGCAGGCGGTCCACGCGGGAGTGGTTACCGCACCATCGTGGCCCCGGTGAAACCGTCGACGCCGAGGAGGAGGATTCCGGCACTCATGAGCAGCATGAGGACCGCGGGGAGCGATCGGACGGGTGGGTCCCCCACCTTCAGGTGCATGCCAATGGCCCCCATCATGAGGACCACGACGATGCCCGCCGCAACGGGCACGAGACCCGGCAGCGGAAACACGATCCCCACGAGGAGGACAAGTCCCGCCGCGATCTTGAGTCCGCCCACGATCCAGAACGCCGCAACGGGGAGACCGTAGGCCCGGAACTCGCCCCTCAGGGAATCGGCGTCCCCGCCCCGGTAGGCGGTGCTCGACCTGGCCCGCAGAAGCCAGACGTTCAGGAGACCAAGGCCCACCACGGCCTGGAGAAGGATCAGGAGCCACGAGGAGTTCATCGGGGTACGCTCGGGTCGAAGGGGACGGAGGGACCCCCTCAACCTCGCGGTTGGAGTGCCACCCATGCAGTTGCTCTACCAGGCATCAACCCTGCTGTCGATCCTGCTGTTCCTTTTCTACGGCGTCCGCTGCCTCTTCTCCGACGGGATGGTGGTGGAGTTCGAGCGCTTCGGTCTCAGCCGCTACCGCCGCCTCACGGGTGGATTCGAGATCCTGGGGGCACTCGGGCTGGCCGCGGGACAGTTCGTGCACCCGGTGCTCCTCGTGAGCTCTGCCGGACTCGCCCTGCTCATGGCCCTCGGGGTGGCCACCCGGGTCCGGGTGCGGGATCCGCTGGTCGAGGTCCTTCCGGCCCTGGTGCTCGGGGCCATGAACCTCTTCATTCTTCTGACGGCGGCGGGCCTGACGGGGACGGGCCTGACGGCGGCAGCGACAGGGTGAACGTGCTCCCCTCGTCGAGCTCGCTTTCCACCGCGACGTCGCCGCCCAGGAGGTGGCTGAAGTCCCGGGCTGCCGTGAGCCCGATCCCGGTGCCCCCCCCGAGGCGCGCCGTGCCGTCCTCGACCTGGTTGAACAGCTCGAAGATGCTCTCCATGTGCTCGGGCGCGATCCCGATCCCGGTGTCCCGGACCTCGAAGGCGACGGTGTCGCCCTCGTCCCGCACCGTGAGCGTGATGGATCCGCGCCTCGTGTACTTGACGGCATTGCCGAGGAGGTTGAGCAGGATCTGGCGCGTCTTGCCGCGGTCGGTGACGAGCCCGACGGCTTCATCGGGCAGGCAGAGAACCAGGGCCAGGTTCTTCATGGCCGCCGCGGGCCCGAGTACGGCCACCGCTTCCCGGGCAACTTCGCGGGCGTCCAGGCTCTCCAGCTTCACCGTCGCCTGCCCCGCCTCGAGCTTCGCGAATGCGAGAATCTCCTCGAGCATGGTCGAGAGGTGGGCGACGCATCCCTTGATCCGTTCGACGCTCAGCATCTTCTCGCCGGTGAGTTCGTCGCCGAGGGTCAGAACCTCGGCGTAGCCCATGATCCCGTGGAGGGGTGTCCGGAAGTCGTGGGAGAGCGTGGCGATGAAGCGCGACTTTGCCTGGCTCGCATCCTCCGCCCGGATCTTCGCACGCCGGAGGTCCTCCTCCATCTGCTTCCGGCTCGTGACATCCGCGCCAACGCCCAGCGCGCGGACCGCCGTCCCCCCGGCATCCCGGGAAATGGCCCCGTGCGCCCGGAGCCAGCGGACTTCTCCGTCCCTCCGGACGACCCGGCACTCGAACTCCCACCCTCCCTTCATCGAAGGCAGGGTCCGGAACGTCTCCTTGACTTCGGACCGGTCCTCCGGATGCACATGGTCGAGGAACGTCTCCACATTCCAGGGTTCGGGAACACCCTCCTCGTACCCGAAGATCCGGGCCTGGCCTTCGGACGGTTCGAGTTCATGGCTCTCCAGGTCCAGCGCCCAGATGCCAAGCTCCGCGGAATCCAGCACCAGCCGCAGCCGGGCCTCAAGCGTCCGGAGCGACTGTTCCACCTCCTTCTGCGCGTTGATCCCCGCGAAGGTCAGGACGAGTCCATCCACTTCCCCGTCGATGGACCGGTAGGGGGTGATGCGCGCCATGTACCAGTCGCCGGCTTCGGTCTGGATCTCGCGCTCCACCCGGTCGAGGGTGTCCAGGACCTGCCGGGCGTCCTCGATCAGCGCGTCGTACCGGAGCGAGTGGGTGACGTGGGAAAGGGGTCGACCCTCGTCGGTGGGAAGGAGGTTGAAGAGGCCTTCCACCGTGGGGGTGAAGCGGCGAATCCGCAGGTCCGGGTCGAGGAAGATCGTGGCGATGGCCGTGGACAGGATCAGGTTCTGGATGTCGGCATTGATTTCACCCAGTTCCGTGATCGTGCTCCGGTGCTCCTCGTTGACCGTGGTCAGTTCCTCGTTCACCGACTGGAGCTCCTCGCGGCTCACCTCCATCTCCTCGGCGGTGGCCTTCTGCTCCTCGTTGATGGACTGAAGTTCCTCGTTCGAGGACTGGAGTTCCTCGATCATGGAGTCCCGCTCCTCGATGACCGCCTGGAGCTGCTTCCGTGTCCGGCTCAGCTCCTCGTCGAACTCCGCAAAGGAGCGG
>REBP01000219.1 GCA_007692665.1 Gemmatimonadales bacterium
GCACGCCCCGAGGGACCCCACGAGGAGCAACAGGCCCAGGATCGTGAGGGTGACCCCGGCCTCGGGACCACCGGAGCGGGACGGGTCGTGCATCAGGGGAGTCCCGGATGGTGGGGGGAACCGCCGATGGGAACCGCCTCCGGGGCTTCCGCCGCCTTTCGGGCGGGATCCACGCCACCGGCCCTCCCCGCAGCCGACGCTTCGGGCGAAGCGGCATCGCCCTGCGGCTCCGGGACCAGGGTCCATACGACAATCCCCATCCCGAGCACGGCTCCTGCAGCGAGGAGCGAGGTCAGGGCGTACCCGGAAGAGGCATAGAGCACGCCGGCCAGCGTACCCCCGACTGCGAACCCGACCTGGCCCAGGGCGACGGTGAGGCTGAGCAGGGATCCCCGGCGCTCGCCCGAAACGAGGGCCGTGAGGAGGGCGGAGAACGGCCCGATGCGCATGGCCACGAGGGCCATGACGAGGAAGAACCAGGGGTAGGCCCGGGGGACCGAAGTGATGACCACGGTGGTCAGGGCCATGACTACCGAGAGGCCGGCGCACGAGGCGAGGATCAGCCCCTTCCGCCCGATCCGGTCCGAGAGCCGGCCTGCCAGGGGACCCACGATGACGTTGGCGAGGCCCCCCACGAGGAAGAGCAGTGCGATCTCGTTGGCCGTGGCGCCGATTCCCCGCTCGAGCCAGGTCGGCAGGTAGACCACGTACAGGGACACCGCAAGGAACATGAGGAAGAAGGCGCCGGCGGCGGCCGCGATCTCCCGACGGCGGAGCATGGCCGCGTAATCCCCCAGGGCCCGGCGGATCGTGACGGGGTGCGTGCTGCGGGCCACGTCGGGCTGCGGAAGGCGGAAGAGCGCCAGCAGGAAGGTGGCCCCCATGGTGGCGGCGAAGATGAGGAAGGGGATCCGGAAGCCGAACGCGCCGGCGAGGACCACGCCCATGGGGATGCCGAGGATCTGCCCGAAGGCGGCCCCGCTCATGACCCACCCGGTGGCCCACCCCCGCCGCTCGTAGGGGAAGTAGTCCCCGACATACGAGATGGCCGAGCCGCTCAGGATCCCGCCGGCGACGCCGGTGAGCACCCGGACAAGCATGAAACTCCAGTAGCCCTGGACCGCCATGTGGGAGAGGAGTCCCAGCGTCATGAGCCCCGACCCCAGGAGGAGGATGCGGCGGCGTCCGAGTCGGTCGGAGAACGGTCCCGAGATGACGGCGAAGATGCCCACCATGATGGAATACGCCGAGACCAGCGTGCCAAGGAGCCCCTCGGGGATGCCCAGCGTGTCGCCGACCAGCGGAAGGATCGGCGCGATGATCATGATCTGGCTGCTCGCCGAGAAGATCAGGAGCCAGAGGGTGAAGACCACCAGCGCGGGGTGGGGCCTGGGAACGTTCAACTGCCGGGGTCGCGGCGGTGGAGGACGTAGGGGTTTCGCTGGTCGGTGGGGTAGACGATGGTGCGGAACAGGTTCACGTGCGGGGGGGCCGCGGCCACGTACCGGATCACCTCGGCCACGTCATCGGCGGACAGCGGGGTGTACCCCTGGTAGACGGCCCGCGCGCGCTCGGTGTCGCCGTGGAAGCGCACCTCGGAGAACTCGGTCTCGACCAGCCCCGGGTCCACCGACGAGATGCGGATCGGCGTGCCGGCCATGTCCAGGTTCATCCCCTCGGTGAGCGCCTTCACCGCGAACTTGGTGGCGTTGTAGACGTTGCCGCCGGGGTAGACCGTGTCGCCGGCGATGCTTCCCACGTGAATGACGTGCCCGCTTCCCCGGGACACCATGTGGGGGAGGACGGCCCGGCTCACGTAGAGGAGGCCCTTCACGTTGGTGTCGATCATCTCGTCCCAGTCCTCGACGCGCCCCTGGTGGATGGGATCGAGCCCCCGGGAGAGCCCCGCGTTGTTCACGAGAATGTCGGGAACGAGACCCGCGGCGTCGAGTTCTCCCACCCATGCCTCCACGTCCGGCCGGTCCCTCACGTCCAGCCCCCGACAGTGGACCTCGGTGCCGTGAGCGTCGCGGAGGTCGGCGGCGAGGGATTCGATGCGCTCCAGCCGGCGGGCGGCCAGGAGGAGACGGGCCCCGGAGGATGCGAAGGCCCGGGCCGTCGCGGCCCCGATCCCGGCAGAGGCACCGGTGACGAGGACAAGGGAGCCGCGGAGTCGTTCGGTCATCGGAAGGCTTCTCCGGGTGGGCAGCACGGGAGCGGGGGCGGCGGGGCCGGCGGGGGCTCAGGGTCCCGGACCGGCCCCGAGGCGGGGGGGTCAGACACCCCAGCGCTCCCGCGTGTTCCTCGCTCGGGCCCGGCGCCGGGCCATGCCGGGTGGGGTGTGCCCCCAACACGAAGGGCACGCAGGGGGTCATGGTTCCCGGGCGACCTCGCCATTGCACGGCGGGGGGAGTAGCTTGCCCGCGCTCACCAGACAGAAGATGCAGGGGTGCCTCCGGGTGGGGGCACCTGCGTACCATGGTCCGAAGCACACGCGTGCAGCAGGCCACAGACCCCAGGGGAAACCAGATGCAGCTCTACCGTTCGCTCGCTTCCACCGCCACCCTCGTCGCCCTCGTGGCCGCCGCGGGGTGCTCCAGCCGGGAAGCGCCGGCCGCACCGGCACCTGCCCCGGCCGCCCAGGCCGCCGGACAGGCGGCTCCCGCGGCACCCCAGGCTCGCGGCCAGCAGACCGGCCCCCGGGCCTACCGCCAGGTGATCACCTCCGAGGCCCAGACCAGCGAGGGGCTCTTCGGCGCCCACCGGGTGGGGGACAGGATCTATTTCGAGATTCCCCGCGAGGAGCTGGAGAGGGACATGATGGTCATGGCCCGCCAGGACGAGGGTGGATTCGGGAGCCGGGGCAACCGGAGCGTCCGCTGGGAGCGTCGCGGAAACAGCATCCACCTCCGGACCGTGGGCTTCTCCACCCGGGCGGATGCGGACCGGACGATCTTCCAGGCGGTGAGCGCCCAGGAGCGAGGAAACATCATCGCCTCCTTCGACATCGAGACCTTTGGCGCCGATTCCTCCATGGTCATCGAGGTGACGCGGCTCTTCACCACCAACATCCCGGAGTTCATCCAGGTCAGCGGCATCCAGGCCGACCGGACGTGGATCGAGTCCGTGCATGCCTTCCCGGAAAACGTGAACGTGACGGCGGTGCAGACCGGGGCGAACACCCCGGGCGGCACGCCGGCCAACACCGTCAAGGTCACCTGGAGCATGATCAGGCTTCCCCTGGAGCCCATGATGCCGCGCCTGCACGACGCCCGGGTGGGGATCCAGTCCTTCGCGGTCATCGACTACGGTCGCGAGGTGCCTCGTGCGGAGCAGATCCGCTACATCCGCCGGAACCGCCTCGAGAAGCAGAATCCCGCGGCGGAGCTCTCGGACCCGGTGGTCCCCATCGAGTACTGGGTGGACCGGGCCACGCCCGAGTGGCTGGTTCCCTGGGT
The DNA here is from genome assembly GCA_007692665.1 of Gemmatimonadales bacterium. Classification (GTDB taxonomy): domain Bacteria; phylum Gemmatimonadota; class Gemmatimonadetes; order Longimicrobiales; family Gaopeijiaceae; genus SKNW01. The sequence continues at coordinate 3,459 of REBP01000219.1, forward strand.
GGTCAAGGGAATCGAGGCGTGGCAGCCCGCCTTCGAGGAGGCCGGCTTCACGAACGCGATCGTGGCACGAATCCCCCCGAGCCCGGAGGAGGATCCGTCCTGGTCGCCCCATGACGCCCGCCACTCCATGATCTACTGGCGTGCATCCACGACGCAGAACGCCACCGGCGGGAGCGTGTCGGATCCGCGCACCGGCGAGATCATCAAGGCCGAAGTGAACATGTATCACAACGTGATGAACCTGGTGAGGAACTGGTACTTCGTTCAGGCCGGGCCGCTGGACGTTCGCGCGCAGCAGTTCCCCATGCCCGATTCCATCATCGGGGCCATGGTCGAGTACGTCGTCGCCCACGAAGTGGGACACGCGCTGGGTTTCCCGCACAACTTCAAGGCGTCGGCCATGTACCCGGCGGACTCCATCCGCTCCCGTTCCTTCCTGGAGCGGAAGGGAAGCCACGTGGCTACCCTCATGGACTACTCCCGCCTGAACTACGTCGCACAGCCCGAGGACAACATCCCCCCCGAGCTCCTGATCCCGAAGGTCGGGCCGTACGACAGGTACGCGATCATGTGGCAGCACAAGCCCATCCCCGGCGCCACGACTCCCGAGGAGGAATGGGCGACGCTGGACAGCTGGTCGCGCATGCAGGACACGATTCCCTGGTTCCGCTTCACCACCTCCGGAGCGTCCAATGACCCGGAAGCCGTGACCGAGGCCGTCGGAAACGCAGACGCGGTGAAGTCGTCGGGCCTGGGGATGAGGAACCTCGAGCGGGTGATGAGCATGCTCCTCGACGTGGCCGAGAAGCCCGGCGAGGACTATTCCCTTCTCCAGGAACTCTACTCCAACACGATTTCCCAGTGGGGCCGATACAACAACCACGTGGCGGCGATCATCGGGGGTGCCTACACGCAGGAGCGCTACGGCACCGGCGAGCGCTTCACCCCGGTCGAGCGGACCAGGCAGCAGGAGGCCATGAGCTACCTGGCGGAGAACGCCTTCCAGGTGCCGAGCATGTTCCTCGACCAGGACATCCTGCGCCGACTCGAGTCCGACGGCGCGGTCAGCCGCTTCTCGAACTCGCAGGCCGGGGTCTTCCGGGTGCTGATCAACGAGCCGCGCCTCAACCGGCTGGTGGAGTACGAGGCCTTCGCCGGAAACGGCTACGCTCCCTACACCGTTGCGGATTTCCTCGGGGATCTCCGGAGCGGCGTCTGGGGCGAGCTGTCCGGCTCCAACCCCCAGGTGAACGTGTTCCGCAGGAGTCTTCAGCGGACCTTCGTGAACGCCATGGACGAATACCTGAACCCCGAGGGATCTCGCGCCCTCTCGGACGCGCGCCCGCTGGTTCGTTCCGAGATGGCCGACCTGGCCGATGCCGTCGGGCAGGCCGCTACCCGCTCCCGGGACCGCATGACGCAGCTCCACCTGCAGGAGATGCAGCGCGAGATCCGGCGACTTCTGGAGGACAACTGATGCGCAACCCACCGAACCGGCCCGTCCCCTTCGCCTGCAGGGGCGGGAAGCTGTCTTCCATCGCCGCGGCAGCGGTGCTGCTGCTGGCACCGCTCCAGGCGGTGGAAGTCGAGGGCCAGCAGCTCCGAACCCAGACGGAGGAGTCCGGGTTCACCGAGTACACGAGCTACGACAACATGATGACGTACCTCCAGGCGGTGCAGGCCTCGAGCACCGAGATGCGCCTGGGCACCTACGGCGAGACCCGCGAGGGGCGTGAACTTCCCTACGCCATCTTCTCCCGGCCCGCCGTGACCCAGCCCTGGGAGGCGTGGGCGCTGGGCAAGCCCATCCTGGTCCTGGCTGCCGGTGTTCACGGTCCGGAGCGGACGCTCCGGGAGTCGGTCCTCATCATGACCCGGGACCTGGCCACCCCGGGCACCCCGATGAACCGGATGCTGGACGACCTGACGATCCTGGTGGTCCCCCAGATCAACCCCGACGGGTTCTCGCGGCCGGGCGGTCCCATGCGGGGGAACCTCTGGGGGCTGGACCTGAACCGGGACTACATGAAGATGGAGCAGCCCGAGATCCAGGGGTACGTGCAGAACATCCTCCACGCGTGGGCTCCGCATCTCTACATCGATGGCCACAACGGAGGCGCGCCGCCCTACAACATCGCGTACCAGTGCCCCAGTCACGCGGCGCCTGACCAGCGGATCACCGCGCTCTGCGATGACCTGATCTTCCCGGCCATCGACCGGAAGCTGGAGGCCGAGGGGTACTCGTCGTTCTACTACGACGTGGGTCGCACCGAAACCCGGTGGGTGACCGGAGGGACGGATCCCCGGATCGGGCGCAACTACGGCGGATTCGCGAACACCGTGGGCATCCTCTTCGAGTCCCCCCCGGGCATGCAGTCCATGGCGGACGGGGTGCAGAGCGG
>REBP01000067.1 GCA_007692665.1 Gemmatimonadales bacterium
TCCCGCAGCGCGCGGACCGTGGGGAGTTCCACCGGCTCGCGATTCTCCTCGTCCACGATGCGGACGACGCTGGCGAGCGGTTCTCCCACGGCCTCCCGGGACCAGCCGGTCAGCGATTGAGCCACCGGGTTGAGGAAGGTGATGCGATCCTCGAGGTCGGCCGTGATGACCGCCTCGCCAATGCTGGACAGGGTTGCGTGCAGCCGATCCCCCTCTTCCTTCCACACCCCGGTCTTCGTGGCCGACGGCTCGTTCATGGCCCGGTCCCTTCCCATCCAGCGTTCACGACAGACGGCCTTCCAGCCCGTATCGAATCAGACAAAAAATCTCATCGAGCCCGGGGTTTGTCAAAACAGGGAAGGTCGTTCCCTGACGTGATTCCGGACGGTTCGCAGGGGCCTTTCGGGCGCGGTGGGGTCAGGGCCGCCCCGCCATCTCCCGGAGCGCATCCACCAGGCGCTCCATGTCGGCGGGGAGGTTGTGGAGCGCCGGGGTCACGCGGACGCAGTCCCCCCGGGCGAGCCCCGAGCGCGCCACGGTGAAGATGCCGAACTCCTCCTCGAGGGTGCGGACAACGGCGGCGTTCCCGGCCCGGCTGCCGTCACCTCGGAGCCGGAAGCCGGTGATGGCGCCCACGAGCTCCGGGTCGTCCGGGGTGAGGATGTCCACCCCCTCGGTCTCCCGGGCCGGGAGAACCCAGCTGTCCCGCAGGTAGCGGAGGCGCGCCGCCTTCCGCTCGATCCCGATGGTGTCCTGGAAGTCCAGCGCCGCGGGCACGGTCATCAGGGTGGCGAAGTCCATCGTTCCGACCTGGATGCGGCTGTCGGTGCGGTCCCGCGGGCCCGTGCTCCCCGGAACCCTGTCGATCCCGCCCAGCGCGTCCCTCCGGATGTACATGGCCGCCACGCCCACCGGCGCCCCCACCCACTTGTGGAGGTTCACGCCCACGTACGGCGCCCCCAGCTCCGGGAGGGCGAGCGGCACCTGCCCGAAGGAGTGGGCGGCATCCACCACCACCTCCACCCCCCGCGCCTGCGCCAGTTCGTGGATCTCCCGGACCGGATGGAGGAGGCCCGTCTTGTTGTTTGCGTGCGTCAGGAGGAGGAGCCGGGTCCGGGGGTGCGCATCGAGCGTCGCACGGTAGGCGCCGAGAATTCCCTCCCGGGTGGCGGGCTCGGGGATGTCCAGCGTGGCCACCGTGGCCCCGTGGCGGGCTGCGAGCCCACGCATGGCCTCCTGCATGGCGGGGTAGTCCAGGTCGGCGTACATCACCACGTCCCCCGGACCCACCCCGTTGTACTGGAGGATGAGCGTCCGGAGGGCCTCGGTGGCGTTTCGGGCAAAGACGATCTCGTCCGGGTCCACCCCCAGCGCCGCCGCCGTCCGCTCCCTGGCCTCCCGGGCCCGTGCCGGGAACTCGGTGCGGGCGAACCACGAGGTTTTCCGGTTGACCCGCTCCAGGTTCCCCTTGTAGGCCTCGAGCACCGGGGTGGCCATGGCTCCGAAGAAGCCCCCCTCCAGGTTCGTGATCTCGTCGGTCACCCGGTACTGCCCGGCGATCTCCCGCCAGTAGTCCTCGTCCCTGGCGGCCTCCCGGGGCGATGCGTTGCCGGGATGCGGAAGGGGGCGGGCGGAGCCGGGCGGCACGGGGCCGGCCCGGAGGGGAAGGGGAGCGGCGAGCGAGGCGGCCGAGACGAGCGCGGCGCTCCGGAGAAAGTCGCGGCGGGAAGGCATCGGGTTCCTGCGGGAAGGGGGTGAGGGCGTGACACGCGGGGACGAGGCCGGGACGGGCGGGGGCGGGAGGTGATCGGCGCCTGAACGCGCCACCGGCTTCGGTCCTCGGTTTACCGTCCTCCGGCCTCCGTCCCCCGGCCTCCGTCCCCCGTCCTCCTTCAACGTACCTCGCGCGTCTCGGGGCGGCCATCCTGCCAATGCCGGCGGGGCCGAGTCTCCATGGCAATCTGGAGGCGTCAGGACGTCACGTGGCCGCCAACCGAGTCCTGGGCGTGCACCCTTGGCAACATCCTTGACATCCCGTGTGCGAGGGGGCCACTTTGTTCGACAGCCGAACAAAGTGTGCCGTGGCCCTCCCCGTCAACCGTCCGGCAGGGGGCCGGCCGCCGCCGACCCGAGGGAGCATGCCCATGTCCTGCCCCGTCCCACTCCGCCGCCCCGGTCTTCTCCTGCTCCTCCCCGGCCTGCTGCTGGCGTCCGCCCTCGGGTTTCCCGAGGGGGCGAAGGCCCAGGCGCAGGCCGGCGCCCAGGCCGGACCCGAGGCCTCCCCCCCGGCTGCCAACGACATCCGCATCCTCCAGGACGAAAGCGGCATCCGCCTGGTGGTGGACGGCGACCCGTTCATGGTGAAGGGGGTGAACTGGGACTACTTCCCCATCGGCACCACCGTGACCTACAACTTCTGGGGCGAGCCCGACGCCTTCATCCGGGAGGCGCTGGACCGGGAGATGGGGCTCCTCGAGGCCATGGGGGGGAACACGATCCGGGCCTACGAGGGCATCCCCCCCCGCTGGATCGAGTACATCCATGACACGTACGGGATCTGGACCATCGTGAACCACCCCGTGGGGCGTTACGGGGTGACGCTGGGGGGGCGCTACTTCCCCGCCACCGACTACTCCGACCCCCGGGTGCGGGACCTCCTTCGCACCGAGGTGGAGGAACTGGTCCGGGAACTCGCCGGAACCCGGGGGCTCCTCATGTGGCTCCTGGGGAACGAGAACAACTACGGGCTCGAGTGGCGCTCGGCCGAGACCGAGAACCTCCCCGAGGGGGAGCGCTTCCAGGTCATGGCGCGCTACCTCTATTCCCTGATGGGCGAGGTGGTGGATGCGGTGAAGGCCATCGACCCCCACACGCCGGTGGCCATGGCCAACGGGGACCTCCAGTACCTGGACATCATTGCCGAGGAGGTGGCGAACCTGGACGTGTTCGGCTCCAACGTCTACCGGGGCATCACCTTCACCGACCTCTTCGAGCGGGTGGATGCGGCCATGGGGATCCCCGTCCTCTTCACCGAGTTCGGGGCCGACGCCTTCCATGCGGTGAACTTCCGCGAGGACCAGGTGATGCAGGCCCGGTACCTGATCGGGCAGTGGGACCACATCTACCGGGAGGCCGCCGGGAACGGGGGGTTCGGCAACGCCATCGGCGGCGCCGTCTTCCAGTGGAGCGACGGGTGGTGGAAGCACGGGCAGACCGAGCGCCTCGACATCCACGACACCCATGCCTCCTGGGCCAACGACGCCTACGCCGAGGACTATGTTCCCGGCGAGAACAACATGAACGAGGAGTGGTGGGGGATCATGGCCAAGGGGCCCACCGATGCCCGGGGCCACTTCGAGCTCTTCCCGCGGGCCGCGTACTACGCGCTGAAGCGCATCTTCGAGCTGGACCCCTACGCGCCCACCACCGACCGGGGCGTCATTGCGGCCCACTTCGCCGGGATCACCCCCCTCGAGGCCGAGCTCCAGGCCCGGGGTGACCGGGCGAGCCTGCTGGGGACGCGGGCCAGCGTGGCGCGCCTGAGCGGGATCCGGATGGATCTCGAGACCTACTCCACCGGGGGCACCCGCATCAGCACCCCCGAGGACCGGGCGCCCGGGAGTACGGCCCGTCCCGCCTTCCAGGGGTTCGACACCAAGCAGTCCTTCTTTGTCGAGGCCCAGGTCACGCCGGCCCCGAACCTGGTGGCCGACCTGTCGGTGAACATCCTGGGGGCGGTCCCGGACAACCCCATCGACGAGATCTTCTACGAGAACGTGGGGCGCCAGCGGCGCGTCCCCGCCGACGGCGGCACCCTCACCGTCTCCGACTTCGAGCGGGTGCGCATCTACCAGGCCGGAGTGGCGTGGGACGACCGGAACTTCCGGCTGGACGGCTTCTACCGCACCGGGCACTACCACTGGGCGTACGAGGGCGACTTCTTCAACATCTACCGCGAGGCCAACTACGGACCGAACATCGATCTCTACAACGGCATCGCCCCGGTGGGCTTCGAGTGGGCGGGCAAGCGGCACCTGGAGGGGCTCAAGGTGGCCTTCGGCCCCGAACTCTGGTGGGGGGCGAACCCGGCGGTCCTGACCAAGTACACCCGGAACGTGGGGCGCTACCAGCTCACCGGGCTCTTCCACGAGGACCTTGCCCGGCAGGGCGAGGTCACGAGCTCGTTCGCCATCCCCACCCCCCCTACCCGCCGCACCACCCTCCACATGGGCACGAACTGGCGGGGGATCGAGGTGGATGTGGGCGGGATCTGGGGAGGCTCGACCCGGGTGGGCGAGACCTTCCAGCTCGTGCGCGGGGAACCGGGAAACCAGGAGGTGCTGCTGGACGAGATCCGCACCGGCGACACCTTCGGCGGCAAGGCGAAGGTGGCCTTCCAGCTGGGCCCGGTGAACGGGTACATGCTCGGATCCTCCACCGGGCTCGTGGCCGAGGGAGGGTACGACCAGACCCAGACCTTTACCGGGTGGCGGCTCAAGGACAACGGGAGCGGGAACCAGCGGCAGCTCCTGGGCGGCTTCACCTATGCGGTGGGGAACCTCCAGATCGCGCCCAACGTCATGTGGCAGCGGCCCATCGAGGGTCCGGTTCCCGTGGATGCGCCGGCCCCGGCCCGCCCCCGGAACATCCTGGACGATCCGTTCGCCGTGCGGGTGAACCGCGAGACCACGGCCGCCGAACTCCTGTTCACCTGGGATCCCACCCCGGCCACCTGGATGTACGCCTGGGACTCCGACCGCCAGGAGGACGCCCCCTTCGCCATGAGCGCCGGCGTGGTGTTCCGGCGGCATCATACCACCGCTGACGCCGCCATCGGGATCCTGGCCGACGGCCGCACCACCTTCGCCTTCCCCGGGGGAACGCCGGCCCGGGACCTGTGGGAGGTCCATGCCCGGATCGTGTCGAAGCAGGGTGGGGGGGCCGGCATCATCCTGAACCCCTACGTGGGCACCGGCGAGGCCCGGGGCTCGGACCCCCGGAAGATCACCCGCTACGGGACCGACCTGCGGGTGATCCGGGGGCCGGCCCGGTTCTCGGGGTTCGTCAGGGTCGACGACTGGGGCCCCTTCGACTACCATCGGGACTTCAACCTCACCTTCCCCCTGCAGCTCATGGGCGACATGTCCTGGAGCCTGGGGCGGCCCGACTGGTTCGACATTCCCATGACCCGACTGGGGCTCCGGGGCACCTGGCGGAGCCTGGACCGGTTTTCGCCCCGCTACTGCCCCGAAGTCCGGACCGGGACCGGGGGCTCCCGGGCCTGCGACCCGCTGGCCGACGGCCCCCGGGGGCAGGAATGGGAGATCCGGACGTACCTTCAGATCGCCATGTGAGCCGGCTTTCCATGCATCCATCTGCCGCTGCGGCCCCCGGCCCCGGCCCCGGCCCCGACCGCGACCACGACCACGACCAGGACCCGGGCGTGGATCGGGACGTGGAGGCCCGCATCCGGGCCCTGCTGGACCGCATGACGCCGGCCGAGAAGGTGGGGCAGCTGAACCAGCTCTCCGGGGCGGACGGCATGATCCCCGATGCGCTGGCACGGCAGGTCCGGGAGGGGCGGGTGGGGTCCATCCTGAACGAGGTGGACCCGCGGACCCTGAACGAACTCCAGCGCCTCGCCGTGGACGAGAGCCGCCTCGGGATCCCCCTCCTGGCGGGGCGCGACGTGATCCACGGTTTCCGGACCATCCTCCCCATCCCCCTGGGGCTCGCGGCCACCTGGGACCCGGAGCTGGTCCGGGCCGGGGCCCGCATGGCGGCGGTGGAGGCGGCGGCCTGCGGCATCCGGTGGACCTTCGCCCCCATGGTGGACATCGGCCGAGACCCCCGGTGGGGCCGGGTGGCCGAGTGCCTGGGCGAGGACCCCTTCCTCTCGGGGGTGCTGGCTGCCGCCATGGTCCGGGGTTTCCAGGGCGACGACCTCGCCGATCCCACGAGCCTGGCGGCCTGCGTCAAGCACTTTGCCGGGTACGGGGCCAGCGAGGCGGGGCGGGACTACAACACCACGAACATTCCCGAGGGTGAACTCCGGAGCGTGCACCTCCCTCCCTTCCGGGCGGCGCTCGAGGCCGGGGCGGCCACCGTCATGACCTCGTTCAGCGACCTCAACGGGATCCCGGCCACGGCCAACCGTTTCCTCCTCACCCAGGTGCTCCGCGAGGAATGGGGGTTCGACGGCTTCGTGGTGAGCGACTGGGACTCGATCCCCCAGCTCACCGTGCACGGGCTCACCGAGGATGCCCGGGCGGCGGCGCTGGCCGCGGCGGAGGCCGGGGTGGACATGGACATGGTCGGCCACGCCTACGCCGGTCACCTGGAGGCCCTCGTGGCCTCAGGTGCCTTCCCGGAGGCCCGGCTGGACGCCATGGTGGCCAACGTGCTCCGGGTGAAGCTCCGGCTGGGGCTCTTCGAGGCGCCCTGCACCGCGACCGCGACCGCGCCCGAACCCGCCGCTCCACCCGCCGCCCACCTGGCGCTGGCCCGGGAGTCGGCCCTCCGGAGCGTGGTGCTCCTCCGGAACGAGGGCGGGCTCCTCCCCCTGGAGGCGGCGGCGCTGGGGCGGGTGGCCGTCATCGGACCCCTGGCCGACGAGCCCCGGGAGCAGCTCGGCACCTGGGTCTTCGACGGCGACCCGTCGCTCAGCGTGACCCCCCTGGCGGCCCTCCGGGAGGCGCTCCCCGGGGCACGGGTACGCCACGTTCGGGCCCTGGATACCTCCCGGAGCGAGGACCGGTCGGGCTTCGCCGAGGCGGTGGAGGCCGCCGCCGACGCCGACGTGGTCCTTGTCTTCCTGGGGGAGGAGGCGGTGCTCTCGGGCGAGGCCCACTGCCGGGCCGACATCACCCTCCCCGGCGCGCAGGAGGCGCTGGTGGATGCGGTGCGGGCCACCGGGACCCCGGTGGTGCTTGTGATCCTTGCGGGGCGTCCCCTCGCTCTCGCCTCCGTGGTCGACAAGGTGGACGCCCTCCTCTACGCGTGGCATCCCGGAACCATGGCGGGTCCGGCGCTGGCGGATCTCCTCCTGGGGAAGGCGGCGCCGTCGGGGCGCCTCCCGGTGACCTTCCCCCGGGTCACGGGGCAGATCCCCATCTACCACGCCCATCGGAACACCGGTCGTCCGCCCACCCCCGAGACCTTCGTGCACCTCCGGGACCTCCCGCGGGGGGCGTCGCAGCTCTCCACCGGGGCCACCTCGTACCACCTGGACACCCACTACACGCCGCTTTTTCCCTTCGGCTTCGGCCTGGGCTACACCACCTTCGCATACGACGCACTGCGCGTGGAGCCTGTTACCATGCCGCCGGACGGGGTCGTGCAGGTGGCGGTGGAGGTGGAGAACACGGGATCCCGGCGGGGCACCGAGCTGGTGCAGCTCTACGTCCGCGACCCGGTGGCCAGCGTGACCCGCCCGGTGCGGGAGCTCAAGTCGTTCCGGCACGTGGAGCTGGCGCCGGGGGAGCGGCGCACCGTGACCTTCGAGCTCCGGGGCGCCGACCTGGCCTTCCCGGGGCGGGACATGACTTGGGTCACCGAACCGGGACGGATGCAGGTGTGGGTGGGAGGCGACGCCCATGCCACCCTCGGGGCCGAGTTCCGAATCATGGAGCCGCAGCCGGATTCCTGACCTCGTGCAGGGTTGGCCTCTCCCTTCACACCCCCGCCGGCTCCGGCGCCCCCCGCCGCGCTTCGAGCTCCGCCCGCACCTCGCCCGCCACCGCCTCGGTGATGGGGTAGCTGACCACCACCCAGATGGCCACCAGCGAGCTGGCCGCCGGGATCAGCACGTCGAAGAGGCGCAGGGCCAGGAGCGTTCCCTCGGTCTGGGCGCTTCCCAGGGCCACGTCGAACCCCGTGGCGTTCAGGAGGAACCCGCCCCCCAGGAGGGCCGCTGCCATCCCCAGCTTCACGACCCACCAGAAGATGGACCCGAACATCCCCTCCCGCCGCGCGTGGGAGGTGAGCTCGTCCACGTCCACCACGTCGGCCATCATGGCGGGAACCAGGGTGAAGAGGCCCCCGAGCCCGAAGGCCATGAGGGGGGCCGGGACCACCACCAGCCAGGGGTAGTCCGGGTTGTAGCAGAACCACTTGAGGAGGTAGCCCACCACCGAGATCCCGGTGGTGATGAAGAAGGCCTTCCGCTTGCCGAACTTCGTCCCCATCCAGGTGGCCAGGATGATCACCCCGAAGGTGGACACGGCGCCCACGGACCCGGCGTAGCCCGCGTACTGGGCCCCCAGGGCCTGGTCGCCGCCCAGCACGTAGTAGATGATGACGTAGACCGAAAAGGCCGAGATCAGGATGAAGCCGTTGAAGACCAGGAAGGTGGCGGCGCACAGCTTGAGGAAGGGGCGCGACTGCACCGTGAGCTTCATGCCCGCCAGGAACCCGGCAATCCCCCGCTTCAGCCGGGAGGTGGCCGAGGCCATCCACGACAGGGTTCCCCTCGGCACGCTTCCGGGCGCCTCCCGGAACCGTTCCCGGAGGAAGATGGCGGGGAGGATGCCGAGTCCGATGGCCACGGCCGCCACCGCCAGCGAGAGTCCCCGGGCCCCCTCCAGCTGGGTGTCGAACCAGTTCTGGTTCGTCATGATCCAGAGGAACCAGGGCGACACCACGTAGGCCAGCTGGCCGATGAAGTTCTGCACCCCCATGAGGCGGGTGCGCTCGTGGTAATCCGGGGTCAGCTCGTAGCCCAGTGCCACCCACGGGGTGGCGAACATGGTGTAGGCCAGGTAGAAGAGGATGGAGCCGCCCAGGAAGTACCAGAAGTAGAAGGCTTCCGAGCGTCCCCCCGGGAGCTGCCAGAGGAGGACGAAGAGGAGCCCCGCCAGGATCGCACCGCAGAAGATGTAGGGTCGCCGCCGTCCCCAGCGCGAGTGCGTGTTGTCGGAGACGTAGCCCATGATGGGGTCGGTCAGGGCATCGGTGAGGCGGGGCAGGGCGCCCAGCGCCCCCACCAGGGCCGGGTTCATCCCCAGCCCGAGGTTCAGGATGATCGCCATGCCGCCGATGGCAGCGGCCAGTAGGTTGTTGACGAAGGCACCCGCGCCGTAGAGAAGCTTCTGGCGAAAGGGGATGCGGTCCTCTTCCGGTGTATCGCGCCCCCGCAGGCCGGGTGTCATCGGCTGGCGTCCACGGGTCAGTCTCGCATGGTCGGAAAGAGGGAGGGACGCTCCAGCGCGGAGGCCAGCACCAGGGTGGACGCCCCGATGGCGATTCCCCGGGGCCCGAGTTCGCTGACCCGGATCTCCGAAGCCGCCACCGAGCTCACCAGTGTGCGCCGGAGCACGGTTTCCCGGAGGGGGAGGAGGAGGTCGTCGCCCAGGCGGGCAAGGCTCCCCCCGAGGATCACGGCGCCCGGGTTCAGGAGGTTCAGGAGCCCGGCAATGGCCACCCCCAGGTGGTGGGCCGCCTCCCGCACCACCTGCATGGCCAGGGGGTCACGGGCCAACGCCGCCCGCTCGATGATGCCCGTGGTGATCTCGCACCCCGACAGCATGCTCCCCGGGGCACCGGCGAGCCCCTCCCGGGCCCGTCGGACAAGGGCCTCGCCCCCCACGAAGGTGACCAGGCACCCCCGGTTGCCGCAGACGCAGGGGAGGCCCTTCGGATCGATGGAAACGTGACCGATCTCTCCGGCGGCGTTCGTCGCCCCCCGGTAGACCTCGCCCCCCACCATGAGGCCCGCCCCGATTCCGGTGGCCAGCTTGATGTAGGTGAAGTCCTCGATTCCCCGGCCCGCGCCCCACCAGCGTTCGGCCACGGCCCCCAGGTTGGCATCGTTGTCCATGAAGACGGGCACCCCGAAGTGCGTCTCCAGCGACTCGAAGCCGCTCCTCCCCTCCCAGGCGGGGAGGACGGTGGGGGAGAGCCGCTTCGGGTCGCGGTGGTCCACCGGGGCGGGCACGGCCACGCCCAGTCCCAGCAGCGCCTCCGAAGCCCCCGGCACATCGGCCAGGCATGCCTCGCACAGCCGGACGATGAGCTCCCGGGTCCCGTCGGGGTCGGACCGCACCGGGTGCGCCTCCTCCCTCCAGGCCAGCACCCGTCCCCGAAGGTTCGTGAGCGCCACGGCCACGTGGGTGGCCCCCATGTCCACCCCGAGGATCAGGTGGGCCTCGTCCTGGAACTCGAGAAGGATGGGTCGCCGCCCCCCCCGGCTGGGGCCGTCTCCGACCTCGGCCACGAGCTTCGTGGCCAGCAGGTCGCTCACGAGCTCGGAGGCGGTGGAGCGGGAGACTTCGAGAAGCCGGGAGAGATCGGCGCGGGAAATGCGCCGGCGGTACCAGATCGTCTCGAGAGCCAGCTCGGGCAGCGGCCGGCCCCGGGCCTCGTGGGCCGGGGCCGGCGGATGTGGCGGGGACGTGAGTTCCATGGCGTTCCCGGAAAGGTGCGGCGGGCCGCCGTCAGCGGCGGAAATAGACGTTGTCGACGTAGACAGTGTTCGGATCGCCCGAGATGATCAACTGCGCCACGTGCCCGCGGGTGGTGAGTCCGGTGAAGGCGCTGATCGGGATGTCGAGGCTCGACCACTGGCCCGAAACCAGCGCCGGTGTGGTGGTCGCGTCGAGGGTGATCTCGTGCTCCACGTCGTCCCCGCCGCCGAAGACGCCATTGGGGCCGAAGTCCACGAGCTTGATGCGGAACGCGGCCGGCGGGTCGGTGGCGTCCGGCGTCCACACGTGCATGTGGAAGTGGGTCATCTCGGAGGCGTTGATGGTCTGCGAGGTGAACTCGATGCCGGCAAAGACCAGGTTCGAGTACCGTTTTACGTCACTGCCGCCGATCTGGACGTCCTCCACGTCGGCGCTGTCCCATTCGGCGGACCAGGTGTCCACCGTCACGTCGTTGTAGGCGTTGCTGAACAGCGAGATGACGTCGGCCTGGGCGTGGGTGGGAGTGGGCGCGGCCTCCTGTGGCCCCGACACCGTGGTCACCGTGATGGCGCCCGCGGCCTCCACCGTTCCCAGCGCGGCCGTGATGGTGGCCGAGCCCTCGCCCACCACCTCGATCTCTCCCGTGTCCGACACGGTGGCCACGGCGGGATCGGACGAGGTGAAGGTGAAGTAGGAGGGGGCCGAAAGCACGGTGATCTGCTGCCCGGACAGGGTCCACGTCACCACGGTCCCTGCCACGGGGGCTTTCGCCCCCACCGCGAGGGCGAGGGACTGGGTGGCGATGGCGGGCTGGGGCGCGCTGAGCCCGGCGACGGTCTCGAACCGGATTTCATCCAGCCAGATCGTGTAGCCCTGGCCCTCCTCCGCCCCCTCGGCGAAGTAGAAGAGCCCCCGCTCCTGGTCCAGGGCCGAGGCGCGGGGGAAGGGGATCACGTGACGCTGCCAGGTGGTGGTCAGCGGAAGTCCCCGCACGTCGGCGATGTAGAGGGAGTTCCCGGTGTTGTCGTTGCCGATCCCGGCCACGTCCAGATTCGCCGTCCGACTCGCCTTGGCCCAGAAGGTGATGGCGTTGTATTCGCTCAGGTTCCGGGGGATGGCCGCCACGAAGGCCCCGCCGGCATAGCTGCCCGTGGGATCGTCCGGCGCCGGAACCGTGATGCGGAGCGATGCCGAGCCCTCTCGTGCCTCGGACTCGTCCCGCTGCACGGCATCCACCTTGGAACCGCCGAAAGCCTGGAAGTCGATGCCGTCGCCCAGGTTGTCGTCGAAGACAACCGCGTCGTCAGGGAGGGGAGCCGGGCCTGCGGGGTCGCTGTCCCGGTCGCATCCCGCGGCCAGGACCAGAACGAGACCGGCCGCCAGGGCCGGGAGAAGAGAGCGGCTGAATCGAGTCAGAGGCATGACGGCGCTCCTCGGAAACCGGGGGGAAGAGACAAACTTTGTTCGACTACCGAACAAAGTGCGCCGGAAGGCGCCCCCCTGTCAAGCGCGACGTTTCGCACCCGGCCCGCGCCAGCCCGTACCCGCCCGTACCCGCCCGCGCCAGCCCGTACCAGCCCGCAACCCGCCCGTTCATGTCTGACCCGGCGAGGCTATTCGTCCCGGGTGTAGACCCGCACGTAGTCCACCACCATGGACTGGGGGAAGACCGTCCGGGCGTCGGGGTGCCCCGGCCAGTCGCCCCCGACGGCCACGTTCAGCACCAGGTGAAAGGGCTGGTCGAAGGGAGCGGGGTAGGGGCCCCCCGCGGAGCGCCATTCGGTCTGGGTCTGGTAGTGCTCCCCGTCCACGTACCACCGCATCTCCCCCTCCTCCCACTCCAGCGTGAAGGTGTGGAAACGGTCGGCGAAGGTCCCCGAGGGGAGGACGAAGGGCGCGCCGGAGTAGACGTTGTCGGGCCACTCCCCACCGTAGTGCAGTGTCCCGTGCACCCGATCGGGTTCGTGCCCCACGAGCTCCACGATGTCGATTTCCCCGCTGGCCGCCCAGGTCCCGTAGCGGTTCTCGGAAGGAAGCATCCAGATGGCCGGCCAGAGACCGCGCCCCAGGGGAAGGCGGGCGCGCACGTCGATCCGCCCGTACGTCCAGTCGCCCTTGCCGAGGGTGCGGATCCGGGCCGAGGTGTAGGCCCTCCCCCCCGCCGGCTCCGCCCGGGCGGTGATGGTGAGGACCCCGCCCGATACCTGGACGTTCTCCTCGCGGTACCACTGGAGTTCGTTGTTGCCCCATCCGCACAGCCCGATGTCGCATCCGTCCCCTACCTGGAAGGACCACCTGTCCGGGTCGAGGTCCGAGCCCTCGAACTCGTCGGACCAGACCAGCACCCAGCCGGAATCCGGGACGATGTCCCGCTCCGACGTCGTGATCCCCCCGTCGGGGCGACAGCCCGGCGCGGCCGCGGCAGCCAGCGCGGTGGTGAGGAGAAGAACCGCCAGGGAGGCGGCCGGGCAGGCGGTTTTCATGGGGGCTCCTTCGTGCCGGGGGTTGGGTGGTCCGGGCCACCCGACCCTGCTATTGTACGGAAGCCGAACAAAGCGTGCCACTCCGCACCCGCCGTGCCCTGCGCCCGAGGCTCCTCGTGCCCGGTTCCCACCCCTCCTCCGTGTCCCCGACGCCCCCACCACGGCCCGTCCTCCTGGCCGACATCGGCGGCACCTGGGCCCGCTTCGCCCTGCTGGGAGACCATCCCCGGGATCTCCGGAACTTCCGGAGGTTCCGGTGCAGCGACTTCCCCTCCCTCGAGGCCGCCATTGACGCCTACCTGGCGCCCGGATCCCCGGAGGATTCCGGGGACGGGGTCCCGACGCCGGTCGCGGAGGTCTGCCTGGCCCTCCCGGGGCCGGTGGACCGGGACGAGATTTCCCTCGCCAACAACCCGTGGAGCTTTTCGCGGTCGGCGCTCGAGAGCTTCCTCGGCGTTCCCATCACGCTGGTCAACGACTTCGAGGCCCAGGCCTGGGCATCGGACCTCCTGACCCCCGAAGAGCTTCACTTTGCCGGCGCCCCGCGCCCCGATCCCCGGGGGGCCCGCGTGGTGCTGGGTCCCGGCACGGGGCTCGGCGTGGCCCTCCGCCTCCCCGGGGGGAGCATTCTTCCCTCGGAGGCCGGACACACGGGGTTCAGCCCCGCCACCGAGCACGAACTCGACCTGATGCGCGTCCTGATGGGCAGGTATCCCCGGGTCTCGGTGGAGCGCGTGGTCTCGGGCCCGGGGCTCGCGAACCTCTTCGAGGCGAACCTGGTCCTGGCGGGCGGGGGCGCCGTGCCCGCCCACGGGATCGAGACCGGCTCCGACGACCCGTCCACGCCCGCTCGCATTGCAGAACTGGCGGCCGAAGGGCACCCGGTGGCCCGCCGGGCCGTGGACGATTTCTTCAACATGCTTGCCGCCTTCGCCGGCGACATGGCCCTGGCCGTCTGGGCCACGGGAGGCGTGTACGTGTCCGGGGCCGTGGTCCGGAAGCTCGCGGCCTTCCTGGACGAGGACCGCTTCCGAGCCCGGTTCGAGAACAAGGGCCGCTTCCAGGGGTTCTGCGCCGAGGTGGCCATCGGATGGATGCAGGTGGAGGAGCCCGGGCTCCTGGGGTGCGCTGCCCGGATGACCGGAGGTCCCCCCACCGCCGGGGTTCCCCCGCGCTGACCGGCCGGTGTGCGCGGCTTCCGGCGCAGCGCTACCTTGCCCGCCGTCAGCCCAGGGCTCCCGGGAGCCCTTTCAGGACCCCCCTTTCGCCCCACGATCCCGTGCGCAACCTCTCTCCCGGCCTTCTCCTCCTCCTGGCCTTCGTTTCCGTGGGATGCGACGCGCCCGCCGTGGCCACGTCGGCACCCGAGCCCACCGTCGCCGATTCAGCCGGTGTGCAGATCCTCCGGTTTCCCGCGTCGGCCCTGGAGGTGAGCGCCCCCCGCCAGCTCGCGCCGGATCCGGCGGTGCGGATCGGGGTGGTCGAGGGCCCTGCGGAGTACCAGTGGACTCGCCCCATGGCCGCCGTGCGCCTGCCCGATGGCGGGTTCGCGGTGGCCGAGGGGACACCCGCCGAGATCCGGGTGTTCGACGCCGGGGGCACCTTCGTGCGGCGCATCGGCCGCCCCGGCGAGGGACCCGGCGAGTTCCGGAGTCCCCAGGCGCTGGCCCGGGGTCCGGACGGGAGCATCCTGGCGTGGGACGCGCGCACCCGGCGGCGGAGTCACTTTGCCGCCGACGGCACCCTCCTGGCCGAGGCGACCCTCCAGGACCTGGGCTCCCTCCGATCGATCTCCAGGGCGGCGCTCCTTCCCGACGGGCGGCTCGTGGTGATCGGCGGCACCGGGGGTCCCGACGCCGTCGCAAACCGCGGGCAGGCCCGGGAGCCCCTGGAGATCCGCGCCATCGCCTCCCCCGCCGCGGACGTGAGCGGTGCCGGGGGGCCGGAGTCCCTCCGCATCGGACCGCTGCTGGGCATGATCGCGGGGGACGAGGAGGTGGTGAGCATGGAGAGAAACGCCTCGGGCAACGTCGTGTCCATCATGATCTCGGGCCAGTGGTACTGGGGGAAGCTCTTCACCTGGGCGTCCCCCGGGGGCGTCTGGGCGGCAGACCGCGTGGGCGTGGAGGCCAGGCACTACCGGGCGGGGGCGGACGGCGGCCTCGACCGGGTGATCCGGGTGGACGGCGCAGGCCCACGGGTCACCCGGGCCCTGACGGATTCCGTCGAGGCCCTCGAGGTCGGCAGGTGGGAGCGCCAGATGGGTGACGAACTCACCCCGGAGATCCGCACCATGATCCGCGACGACATGGCCGGCCGGGACTACCCCGAGACCTTCCCCGCCATGGACGCCGTCTTCGCCGATGCCCGGGGCAACCCCTGGATCGGACTTCCGAACCCGCCCTCGCCCTGGCTCGTCAGCCCCGTCGTCCGCGAGGTACCCCGGTGGCTCGTGTTCGGAGGGGCAGCCGGCGGATCGCCCGGCGAGCCCGCCGCCGGGCTCCACCTCCTCGGCGTCATCCACCTCCCGCCCGGCAGCCACCCCCTCTGGGCCGACGACGAGGGGGTCCTGCTCGTTCGCATCGACCCGGACCTGGGCGTGCCGTACATCGAGTGGTACGCCTGGGTGGACGGGTAGCCGGGACGGGTAGCCGGGACGGGCCGGGATCCGCGGCAGGTCCCCGGCTCCCCGGCGGCTCCCGGCGGCTCCCGGCGGTTCCTCGGCGGCATGGCCTTGGGTCATGTGCAGGCCGGGCGTTGCCCACCTCCAGGGGAGCGGGAATGCCTGCGGACGACGGCGGGGCCTGTGCACGCCGGGCTTCGTCGACATGCCACGTACTGCACGGCGAGGATGCGGCACCATGGTGCCGCCCGTCATGAAACGGGGGCCGCCAGGCCCTCCTCCCTCCTCGCTCGTTTTCTGCCAATCGGCCGTCGGAAAAGCTTCATTGGCAGGATGCCCAGGTCCTGACGCGCCCATCTGCCAACCTGCCAACGGAGCGAAGGGCCATCGGCAGCCAGGGGGGGCCAGGTGGCGCCGATTCTGCCACCGGCGACTTCGATGCGCTCCGTTGGCAGAATCGCAAGGTCGCTGACGAGCGGTCCGCCGTGTGGCGGCGGCCGGGCCACGGGGAACCGTGAGTGCCGCATCACGGATCACCAGCCTCGCATCCACCTCAGAAGGGCTTCGCGAAGGCGACCCAGCCGGCAAGTACCGCCAGGAGGGGCACGAACGCGAGGAGGGGCATGGTCCAGCGCCGGTTCCGTCGGGCCACGAAGAGGACGCCGCCCAGGAGCACCCAGATCCCGAACTTGGCCAGGATCCACCCGGGGAACATGCTTCCGTGGTCCACGCCGACCCGGGCCATGAGGCCGAATCCCCCCAGCAGGACCAGGAAGAGGGCCACGCCATGCACGGCGCCCAGGCGGGAGCGGAGGGGGTCGCGCCCGTCGGTCATCGCATGCCGACCGAGCGCGGCCCCCAGGGTGGCCACGAGAATGAAGATCCCGAGATAGTGGATCAGCTTGTAGGTGAAGTAGGACATGCACGCGCGCCGGGACGGAGGGGACGGAGGGGACGGAGGGGACGGAGGGGACGGAGCGGAGGATGGAGGACGGAGGATGGCGCATGGAGCATGGCTCGGGCCGAGTCCGCGGCATGGGGCCGGGGGGTGCGGACGCCGTCAGGGACTGGACCGCGTCAGCCAGGGGCCCAGGAGATCGGCCACGTCGGCCGACAGGTGCGGCGCCACTTCATCCCAGGAAAGCCGCACCCGGATCACGCCGGTGCTCCACGGGCCCACCTCGTAGGGGTTGTAGTGAAAGATCAGCCCCTCGGGCTCCCAGTCCAGGTTGTCGCCCGGAGGGAGGTCATCGAAGAGGCCCCCGTCGGTGAGGGGAGCCTCTGCGGCAAGCCCCGCATCCTCCCGGAACCGGGTCTCGAGGAGCGCCTGCACGTGCCGCACCGCGTCCGTCCCGAGGATCCGTGCCAGTGTGAGCGCCTCGCCGGTGTCGGGGTGGAAGCCCTGGTGCTGGACCCGGTAGCTGGAGTGGGCCCCGCCGATGTACGCCTGCTCGGAGGCCACGAGAACCACGACCGGGGAGACGCTGCGCGTCACCTCCACGGTGCGTTCCAGATCCCAGCCGAAGGATGCCGCGTCGGGATCCCCCCTGCGAAAGGCGGCATGAGCCTCGACGAAGTCCCGGGCCACGGCCCCGGCCGACGTGGCGCGGTCCCCCTCGAACATGGCGGGCGCCAGGATCCATTCCGCCGTCCACTCCCGGAGCGCCCGAGCCAGGGCGTGGTCTCCCTCGAACTCGGGGTATTCGAGGCGCGCGCGGGTGCAGGCGGCAGTGGCGGTGTCCACGGCGGGACAACCCGGCGAGTGATCCTCGGCCACCACCGTCTCGTGCCGGACGACATGGGCCGCGCCGGGCGCCGTCGTGCGGTCCGGGTCCGGGTCATCGTCCGGCGTCTGGGAGCCGCAGGCTGCCAGCGCGAGCAGGGCAAGCACCGGGGCGGCACGCCGCAACATGAGCATATCGGAGTTCCTCATCCCGTAAGTCGCCTTCGGACGTCGCCTTCGGACGTCGCCTTCGGACGTCGCCGTGGGGGTGCGGCTGCAAGGTCGCGGCTCACCATGTTGTCGCATCCGTCCGCATCCGTCTACCCTGGCCGGCCGGCCGGCCGGCAGCCCGTCGGGAGTGTGGGTGCGGCACATGGTGCCGCGCCTTCAGGTATCGGGGGCCGGAGGCCCTCCTCAATCCCCTGCCCGGTCTTCCCGGAGGGCACGAGGGGGGGGGGCGCGACCGCCCCGGCTCCGGCAACCCAGGTGACCACCTCGCTTTCCTGCCAACCGATCGTCCACAAGGATCGAGTGGCAGGCGGATCGTGCCCTGGCGCAGGCAGTCTGCCAACCGGCATCCGGTCAAATGGCGATTGGCCACCGGAGGGGGTCAGGTGAGCACGATCCTGCCAACGGGGTTCTCGGGGCTCTCCGTTGGCAGGATCGCGAGGCCCCGGTGTTGGCCCACTGCGGGCCAGGCCTCGAGGAGGTGACCTGGCCCCCCCTCACCGATCCACGAACGGAATGCCCACCGCCGGCAGGGCCGAAAGCAGGACCAGCGTGCCCGTCGAAACGAGGAGGGCCCACCCGAACGAGGCCAGCGTCCCCACGATGACGTACTCGGAGAGCCGTGCCTCGTCGCGAACCGTGCCGAACCGGAGCACCGATTTTGCCGCGATGAGAAAGCCGATCCCCCCGGGCTGGCCGGTGAGGACCAGGAGGAAGATGAGGCCGCGCTCCAGGTTGCCGATGATCCTCCCTCCCCCCGGAAGCCCCTCCATCCCCACATCGCTCCAGGGCTCGAGGAGGAGCCCCACCGCGATGCCCCCGGGACGGATCACGAGCACGGCTCCCGCCAGCAGGACCATGGCAGCGGGCAGCCACGCGGCACCCGCCCACCACCCAGCTCCCCACAGGTCGGGCCACGCCGCGGCCACCGCGATGAGAACCGCCAGGTGCGCCGCCTGATCCGCCAGGAAGGCCGCGAGCCCCGGCCGGGCCATGCTCTTGACCAGGTCGATGACCAGGTGCAGCCCCGCGACCACGCCGACGGCCACCCCGAGGGGCAGCAGGGCATCCTCGCTGCCTGCCCCCAGCGCGACGGCGGCGGTCCCGGCCACCACGAGGGTGTGAAGGAGCAGGGCCCCCGCTCGCCTCCGGGCCTTGGCCTCGACCATGCCGCGGGTCTGAAGGAGGAAGTCGGCGCAGGCGTGGGCCAGCACCAGCGCCGCCAGGGTCTCAGCCATCCGGGTCGCCCCAGTCGTGCGCCGCCACCGCCGCCACCGCCCCGGCCAGCGCGTCCCACCCCGCCCCGCTCAGGCGCGCCTGCACGGCCTGCCGGGTCACGCCCAGCATCCCGGCGATCTCCGCCTGCGTGCGCCGCTCGCGCGGGTCGAGTGCGAGACTCACCGCCTCGGCCTGCTCCGGCGTCCATCGTCCTGCGATCCAGAGCACCAGGTCGAAGAGGGCGTCGTGCCAGCCCTGTACCACCCCCGGCCCCGCCAGGGCGATGCGTCGGTGGCGCGGCATCTCGTCGAGGGCTCGGCCCGACAGGGTGAAGGCCTCGCCGGAGGCATCGGCAAGACCGTTTCCCGTCTCGCCCAGCTTGTTGATGGTCCCGAACCCCACGGCGATGCGGGTCTCGAGCTCCGTTCGACGGGCCCGCAGCGTGGCCACCAGCAGGAGCACGGCCGCCAGCGACAGGTCGGGGGTGTCCAGGTAGAGCTGCCACCCGTCTCCCCGGAACCGTGTGAAGTGCGTGTCACGGCCCGTCCAGAGCCCAACCTGCCCGGCTGCCGTCTCCAGGGCGCGCACGGCCGCGTCCACCGATTCGGGCGTGCTCTCGGCGGAGGCCACCAGGTCTCCGGTAAGGACGGCATGAATGGAGCGCTGGATCGGGCGCATGGGGAAGTCCTCGGTACGGTGCCCCGCCTGGCGGTCCGGCGTGACAAGTGGTGCCCGCCGCAGTGTGCCGGGGGTGATGCAAAGGTATAAACTTGCATGTGCCCATAGCAAGGGCAAAGGCTTGCACACTCGCCGGGCAAGCGTGGAGCCTTGCCCGCCTTTGCCCGAAGACTGGCCATTGCGGCCGGGCTCACCCCTCCGCATCCTTGAGAGAGTCCAGCCCCAGCCCCAACCCCCAGCTCGGCGAGACTGCCCATGCACCGACATCATGCCATCGACTACATCGAGTTCACGGTCACGGACCTGGCCCTGGCGCGGAAGTTCTACGCGGACGCCTTCGGGTGGCGCTTCACGGAGTACGGGCCCGGCTACCTGGGCATCCAGGGGGAGAGCGGCGAAGTCGGGGGGATGCACGAGGGAGATGCGGGTGGACCGGGTGGCATTCTCGTGATCCTCTACTCCGACGACCTGGAGGCCAGCCGGGCCCGGGTGGTTGCAGCGGGGGGGAGCATTCTGAAGGAGCCCTTCGACTTTCCCGGCGGGCGCCGGTTTCACTTTGCGGACCCGGCGGGGAACGAACTTGCGGTGTGGGCGGAGGGAAGGGCCCCATGAACCCGGATCTCGACGGCCTCCTCGGCGACTTCAGCCCGGCAGTGCAGGGGATCGCCCTGTCGGCACGCGAGCAGATCCGGGAGCTGGTGCCGGACGCGCAGGAGAAGGTGATCAGGGGCTACCGGGCCGTCAGCTTTCATCTTGGCGGCGCCATGAAGGACCAGTTCGTGTCGCTGGTGCTGCACAGGGCCCACGTGAACCTGCAGTTCGCCCGCGGGGCCGAACTGCCCGACCCGGGCGACCTTCTTGAAGGCACGGGCAAGCTGATGCGACACATCAAGCTGCGCGAGGTGCGAACCGTGCAGGACGCCGAGGTGGGCCGGATGATCGAGGCAGCGGCAGGCCAGGCCCGGAAGCCCGCAGGGAGCCAGGGGCCCTAGCGATGCACCGGAGACGCAGGGGTGTGCCGGAGACGCGGCGGTGTACCGGAGGAGTGGCGGTGCACACGGAGGCCAGGGGCCCGTCACGATTCCCCGGCTCCGATCGTTTCTCCTGTGCCCGCCCTCCTCGCTCCTCCTCCCCAGGGATGTCATGAATCGCCTCGGACTCGCCTGCCTTCTGGGCTCCGTCTTCAGCCTGGTGGTCTTCTCCGGCTGCACGAGTCCCCTCGAGTCGGACGGCCCGTGGGAGCGCAGGATCGGGGTCATCGAGATCGGGGGAAGCCAGTGGCCGCCCATCCAGTTGCCGGACACGGTCCGGCAGGGCGTCCCCTTCGCCGCCACCGTGCTCACCTTCGGCAGCAGCACATGCGTGCGGGCCGACGGCGCAGAGGTGCACCGGATCGGCCGCACGGCGCACGTGATCCCCTACGATCTCGTGGCCGTCGCCGGGGTCTGCACCGACGACCTGGGGCCGCACCCGCGCGAGGTCACGCTCCAGTTCGACCAGGCGGGAGAAGCGGTGGTGCGGGTGCTGGGCCGTACCCTGCTCGGGGCGTCGGCGCAGTACGAGGCTCAGGTCCTGGTCGTCTCCGGGGGGTAGGCCGAGTCACCCGGCCGGCGCCGTCCCCCTGGTCCGCATCCCTCCGGCCCACCGGGCTTCCCGGCACGGCGAAGGCGGTGGATCAGCCCGCTTCCGCCCCCGTGTAGAAGGCGGTGGTCCGGCGTGCCGCGGCATGGGCCTCCTCCGGGTCGGTGCCGGCGGCGATCGCGGCGTGTCCCCAGGCCTCGCTGGACTGTTCGACCATGGCGAGCCCCTCCGGCGAGGCGCTCCACGCGGCGTAGGCCTCGGGGTCACCGGGTTCACCCGAGGTCAGGTACAGGTCGAGCCCCATGAACGCCTGCTCCCATCCCACTCCGCCGGCGCCGGGGCCGTAACGCGCCTGGAACTCGGGGTCCACGGGGGCGAGGTGCTCGAGCACGAGGCGGGTCCCCTCGTCGCCCTCGGCGGTGAGGAAGAGGTCCACCCAGGAGAGCTGTTCGTTGAAGACCCAGGTCACCGCCAGCTCCTCCGGGGGGTCGCAGCGCAGGATCTCGCCACTCGCGTTCCCCTCGATCCGGAAGCTCCCGCCCGGCCGGAAGTCCCCGCTCACGGGAAGGAACCACCGGGAGAGTCGCTCCGGGTTCGTGATGGCGTCCCAGGTGTCGTCCAGCGGGGTGTCGAAGGTGCGCTCGGCGCGGATCACGAAGACCGGCATGTCCTCGCGGGTGCGAGTCTCGACGCGGCGGGTCACGGCGCCAATCTGGCGAGACACATCGATGTGCATGGGCATGGCGTCTCCTCCTGGGGTTGGGCGGGTCATGGGGGCTCGCCATGGGCGAGATGCGCATGGCTCAACACCTGGATCGGGTCCGGCACGAGGCCGCGATCGGACAGGGCAGGGCAGCGCACACCCCCGCCACGCGGCCTCCGAAGGCCTGCCTCGCGGCATCCGTCGGTCTCCGCGCCTCCCGATCGACCTTGCATCACCGACCTTGCCTCACCGACCGTTGCATGAACGGGGCCGGTGCACGAGCGGGCGCTTCCGGTGCACGAGCCGGTGCACCCGCAGGCGCCCCCCGCCCCCCGGGGGTTGCGGCGACTTCCGGCCCCGGGCGCCTCGGATTTCTGCCAGCGGAGAATTCAGCGGGAGCCATGGGCAAGTCTGCGAGGTGCAGGCGGGCAGACTCCCCGGGGGGCCGAACCGGGTGAGGACGACCGCCGGCCGCCACCCGCCGCGACCCGGGGAACTTCTGCTGCTCCCCCGGACCGGACCGAAGGGGACCGTCGCGCCCCCGGTGGCTGCCCTTTCCCGCCCGGCCTGGTGGGTCTAACGTTCAGAAGGTCGGCGGCTGATCGCCGCCGGCTTTCCGAAAGCACCCCCCGAACTCGAGCACGCCCATGAGCCGTCCGACCCGTCCGACCCGTCCGCTGACCCGTGCGACCTCCCGCCTCCGGCGTCTTCCCGTCGTGGTCGCTGCCCTGGGCGCCGCGTGGAGCTGGGCCTCGGTGGCCCCCGCCCAGGCGGCGGCCCAGCAGGAGCTCCTGGCCGAGTCCGCCCACGAACTCCCGGCGGAGCAGGACGCATTCTGGAGCTCGATCCTGGAGCTGTGTGGCCAGGCCTTCGAGCGGGTGGACGCCCTGTACGTGATGCACGTGCGGCAGTGCTACCCGGACGAGATCAGGATCCCGGTCCACGTGGGCAATGCAGAGGACGGCACCTGGAACCGTTCGCGCACCTGGATCCTCACGCGCACGCCGGACGGCATCCGCCTCAAGCACGATCACCGGAACCCCGACGGAACCGAGGAGACCGTGACCCAGTACGGCGGCGACACGGACGAGACGGGGACCCCGGGCATCCAGACCTTTCCTGCCGACGACTTCACGCGCGAGGTCGTGGCGGCGGAGGTTCGCGGGGCGGAGAACAACATCTGGCGGATGGAAATCACGCCGGGGGTGACGTTCTCGTACCGGCTCACCCGGAGCACCTTCGACAACGCGCTCCGGTGGGCCTTCGACCTGAGGACCCCGGTGGCGGCGCCGCCCGCGCCCTGGGGGTACGAGGACACGGAGCCGACCCACGAGGGGTAGTTCCGCCCCTCACGACCCGCCGTGGTTCGTGCCGCCGTGGTTCGCGCCGCCGTGGTCCATGCCGCCGTGGTCATGGCCGCCCGCCCGGTGGTCCTCCCGCTGGTAGGCGATGAAGGCCCGGATGGCCTCCATGGCCTCGGGGTCGCTGGTCTGGATCCGCAGTTCGCCGCCCCGGGGGAGGGGACTGTAGACATAGCGGATGTGGTCCTTCCGGGCGGCCATGACCGCGGTGCCCGGCACCTCCTCGTCGTGCACGCGCGCAGGCGCCGAGAAGTCTCCCTCGGCAAAGGCGGCCTCGATTTCCTGCAGGTGACGCCGGATCGTCTCCACGGCGTCGGGGTCGCCGTCGCCGTGCTGGAGTTCGATCCTGCCCCCATCCGGAAGGATGTCGAACTGGTGCACGGAGGCGAACTGGTCCACCCCCATGACCTCCTCGCCCCGCTGCTGGAGGGCCTCGAACTCCGGGTCTCCGTTCGCGGGGGCGTGGTCGCTCCGTTCTCCCGAATCGCCCGCGCCGCATCCGGCCAGCATGAGAGGGAGCGCGAGAGGGAGCACGAGCAGGGAGCGGAGGTTCATCGGGCTTTTCCAAGGAGGAGGTGACGACCGGAAACTCGAGGCAGCGGACAGGGCCATTTCTACCGGAGAGCGGGAGGCCACGCAAGGGGTGGCGGCCGTGCAGGGGGCGCGGTGACGGGGGGCTGCCGTCACATCGGCGCCCGGAATGCCGAGGGGCCGGGGCAGGCCGGCGGGGAGGGATCGGGAGCGGCGGCAACAACAATCTTGACATGCAGCTGACAGGATGCTTACGGTGGATCGATGACCGGGTAGCACGCAGGCGCCCCCCGACACCGAGGAGTGATCATGATGCTTCAAGGTAGGCCTCGTTCACGCTGTGCTGCCGCTCCTTCCGGCGGATCCGTTTTCGGCGCTCTCGCCCTTTCCTCCCTCCTGACGCTCCTCGTGCTGCTCCCGGCCGGGGAACTCGTGGCCCAGGGGGGGACCCTGAGCGGTCGCGTGACCTCCCAGGGCGAACCCGTCCAGGGCGCCCAGGTGTCCGTAGAGGGGACGAGCCGGGGGGGGCTCACCGACGCCCGCGGCCTCTACACCGTGGCGAACCTGGCCCCGGGCAGCTACACGGTCCGGGTTCAGCGGCTCGGGTATGCCACCACCGAGGCGTCGGTGACGCTCGCCGCCGGATCCGCCACCGTGCTCAACTTCGTGCTCGACCGGGAGGCCGTCCGCCTCGAGCAGGTGGCCGTCACCGTGGGATCCCGCGCCCGGGTCATGGCCGCCGAGGAACTCACGGTACCGGTGGACGTCTTCACCCGCACCGACCTCATCGAGGCGACGCCCCAGCTGGAGATGACGAACATCCTGGAGACCCTCTCTCCCTCGATCTACTTCTCCAGGGCCCAGATCGCCGACATCACCTCCGGCGTCCGCCCCTTCCAGCTTCGGGGTCTGAGCCCCGACCACTCCCTGGTCCTGATCAACGGGAAGCGGCGCCACCCCACGGCCGTGGTGCATGTCTTCGGTGCCGCCTCCGGCGGATCGGGCTCGAGCGGCGTGGACATGAACGCCATTGTCCCTTCGGCGCTGGGCGGCATGGAGATCCTGCGGGACGGAGCCGCTCCCCAGTACGGTTCGGACGCCATCGCCGGGGTCATCAACCTCCAGCTGCGCCGCGACATCCACAAGCCGGAGTTCAGCATGGCCCTGGGCCAGTACACGCCCCGGAGCGACGCCTTCCGAAGGGACGGGACGCGCACCGAGGGCACCGGGAGCGCGGGATTTGCGCTGGGGGACCAGGGGACCCTCGTGATCTCCGGGATGCTGAGTCACCGACAGCGGACGGACCGGGCCGGTCCCGACCCCCGCGACCAGGTAGTCCCCGGGGACGCGGACCTCATCGAGAAGGGGCCGGACGGCATCAACCGCATCATCGAGAAGCGAAACGACGTGCCCCAGCCGAACCACCTCATCGGTGACGGCGAGACCTTCAACTCCGGGGTCTTCTTCAATGCCAACACCGCCCTCGGCGCCGACCAGCTCCGCGAGGGTTACGCCTTCGGCGGGTTCTCCTTCCGGCGGGACAACTCGTCGGGCTTCTACCGGCGGGGCATCGACAACCGGAACTGGCCGGACATCCACCCCCTTGGATTCCTGCCGAGCTTCCGGGGCGACAACAGGGACTTCATGCTGGTGACCGGGATGCGGGGCTCGCTGGGGCTGGACTGGACCTACGACCTGAGCGCCCAGTGGAACCGCAACGAACTGGACACGGACATCTACAACACCCTGAACGTTTCCCTGGGACCCTGCCTCCAGACCGCGTGCGCCCCCGGCCCGTGGCCCGACGGCGTGGGCCCCGTCCCCAACAAGACGGACGTGTACGCGGGCACCCTCAAGCTGAACCAGGCCATCCTGGCCTGGGATGTGAACCGTGAGGTGGACATCGGGGTGCACACGCCATTGAACGTGGCGCTGGGCACCTCCTTCCGGGCCGACAACTTCCAGATCCTCGCCGGGGAGCCCGCATCGTGGGTGAATGGCGGCCACCTGGACCGGGCCGGGGGGACCGCGCCCCCGGGGAGCCAGGTCTTCACCGGCTTCCGGCCTGACCAGGAAGCCGACGAGTGGCGCACGAACGTGGGGATCTATTCGGACGTGGAGGCCGATCTCACGCAGCAGTTCCGCCTGGCCGCCGCCGCCCGCTTCGAGAACTACTCGGACTTCGGGTCCACCCTCACCGGGAAGATGGCGGCCCGCTTCCAGCCGGCGGAGCAGTTCGTGCTCCGGGGTGCCGTGAGCACCGGCTTCAGGGCACCCAACCTCAGCCAGAGCTGGTACAGCCACGTCTCCACCGGCTTCCGGAACGTGGACGGCGACCAGGTGGCGTACGAGATCGGGGAAATCCCCGTCTCCTCGCCGGAGGCCCAGGCGCTCGGGGCTCAGCCCCTCACCGAGGAACGGTCGTTCAACCTCTCAGGGGGCCTGGCCTGGTCTCCCGCCGAGGACCTCACCTTCACGGTGGACGGATACCAGATCGACCTGAAGGACCGCATCATCCTGACCGGGACCATGAGCGGGCCCACGGTGGCCCAGATCCTCGCGCCCTTCGGCGCGCCCGAGGTGAAGTTCTTCACGAACGCGGTGGATACCCGGACCCGGGGTCTCGACATCTCGGGCCGGTACCGCTTCAACCTCGCGACGGGCCGGTTCCTGGAGGTGCTCGGGCAGTACAACCGAAACATCGTGGAGGTCACGGACATCCAGGTGCCGAACGTCATCGAGGAACTGCGGGACCAGGTGTTCGGGAGCGGCAGCCAGTACGCGCTGGAGAACGGACGCCCGAAGGACCGGGGCACGGTTCGCACGCGGTACGTGCGGGATGCCCTGCGCCTGAACCTGTCCGGCAACTTCTACGGACTCCAGGCCTTCCGGCTCCAGGAGGGCGGCAATCAGCCGGCCATCTGCACGGACGGGACCCCGAGGGTGCGCTGTGTGGGGTACGACGGCGCCGGCACGACGGGATCGGTCTTCCTGGACAACGGTCCGCACCTGGTCTTCGATGCGGAGGCCTCGCTCCAGCTCAGGCCCGGCCTTTCCGTCGCCCTCGGCGCCGAGAACCTGACCAACAGGGAGCCTCCGGTCCGGCCGAACGGGTTCGACTTCTCCGGCAACTTTCCCTACTACTCCACGTCGGGACTGCACATGAACGGCCGCTACATCTACACGCAGCTGCGTGTCCAGTTCTGAGCTTCCGAATCCGAGGGGGCCGGATGCCTCGCCTCCACCCCCAGAACGGCCTCAACCCGGTCCCACATGTCCCGTACTTCGACCTTCTGACGTGCCGCGGCGGCCGAGATCCGGCGGTGGAGTTCCGCCCTTCTTCGGGGTTCGAGGATCGACCGGACCGCCCGGTCGACCTCGTGCTCCGCCTCCTGGAGTGAGAAGCCGAGTTCGGGACATCCGTATTCCGAGAACAGCTGGTCATACTTGTGGGACCAGGAGGTGCCGATGCTCGGGACCCCCTGCGACAGGGCGCCGACAAGGGCGTGGTACCGGGACCCGATGGCTGCATGGCTCGCCCCCAGGACTCCCTTGGTCACCGCCGCGTCCTCGTCCAGGACCGGCACCGGCGCGTCAAGGCGGGCCAGGATCTCCCGCACCAGGTCTCGGTCATTGGACTCGTGAAGCACGATCCATGGCTCGAGTTCCGCAGTGTGCACCGCAGCGATGCTCCGGACGACGAAGTCGACGTAGCGGCGGCTCACCTCCGGCGGCGTCCGGTCCAGGAGCCGGGCGTTGGGCACCACGCAGACACGGTCCCTCCAGGCCCCGGGCCGGGTCGGCGGCGTCCCTTCCAGGAGATGGGTGATGTCGGGGGCCCGTCCGATCTCCACGGTTTCGACCTCCAGGGAGGCCAGGTGGGCCAGCGAGTCGGCATCGCGGGCATAGACGAGATCGAAGAGCCCCAGCAGGGCCCGGGCGCACTCCCGGATCTCCGGGTCCTCGAACGGACCCAGTGCCTGGGGCAGCATGACCAGAACGGCCCCCTGCTGCCGAAGCTGCCGATAATACGTGGTCCTCGCCCGCATCCGGGGGGTGGTCCACGTGTCGCCGTAGGCGAACCCCGAGCAGTCCAGGAGCGCCGAAACGTCGGAGCCCCTGATCATTCCGGCGTCCAGGAGCGATTCCCGCGACCGGAACGTCAGCTCCGTCGCCAGGCGGGCTTCACTTGCCGCCACCCTCAGGGACTTCTCCTGCGCCGCCTTTGCGAGGTCCGCCAGGGACGGCCTCCACCAGATGCGCCGGAGCAACGGTTGCATGGGAACGTGGTCCAGCCCCATCAGCGTCGAGGTCCCCAGGGTGCACGTTTCCCCAAGCTGTTCGACGACCGCGCAGAGCATCAGCTCGTCACCCTTGTTGTGCAGCCAGGGACCGAGGATCTCGACCGTTGGCGCGTGCGACTCAGGGCCTTTCTGTCGGTCAGCGCGCATCTGCAAGGGGCCGGGAGCCCGACGCCCGGGCGCGCTCGTAGGCGCTGATGAATCCCTTCACCACGACGTCGTAGCCGTGTTCGGCGTGCGCGATCTCCCGGCCCGCCGACCCGAGCCGCTCCTGCACTTCGGGGTTGTCCAGGAGGTGCGCCAGGCGATCCGCCATCGCGGCGTCGTCGTCCACCGGGATCACGAAGCCGGTCCGGTCGTTCCGCACGTACTCGCCGGGCCCCCCGGAATCGGTCGCGATGACCGGTCGTCCGGCTCCCATGGCCTCGAGCAGGACATTTCCGGCCGCCTCCATGCGGGATGCGAGGATGAAGACGTCGCACGCCGCGAAGTAGCGCTGGATCTGGTCCCGGGGGACGCGCCCCCTGAAGTCCAGCCGGTCCGTCAGGCCCAGCTCCTCACCCAGCTTCCGGAGGGCCGGGGTCTCCGGTCCCTTCCCGCAGATCACCAGGGTGAAGTCATGGGAGTCCCTGAGCCTCCCGAGTGCCCGGAGGATGGTGTCCACCCCCTTCCGACGGATGAGACCTGCCACGGTGAGAATCATGGGGCCGTCCACGCCCAGTTCGGCCCGGAGTTCCTCCCGGTCGGGGGCGAGGTCGAAGTGGTCGAGGTCCACCCCCTTCCGGATCGTGATCGCCGTGGCGGGGTCCGCGCCGACCCTGAGTCCGGCGTCGCGCATGAAGTCGCTGGCGTAGGTCGTGACATCCGCCGCCCCCGCCTGCGCCCGCAGCGCGGCCGAGTAGAATTCGGTCCGCCGCAGTCCGTAGCCCATGGCCTCATCCATGAGCAGGTCCATCCCCCGGAAGGTCGAGACCAGGGGCACACCGGTCTCGGCCCGGGCCAGCAGGCCACCGAAGCCCAGGAAGGGGCCGAAGTGGCTGTGAATGACGTCGATGTGATGCTTCTGCACGGCCTCCCTGATCGCATCCTCCACCCGAACGCGGTGAATGCAGTTCGAGACATCCCGCAGGCAGGTCCCCGGGATGAGGTGCCGATGCCGGGCAATGAGTCCGAGCGACCGCACCCGCCGGTTCCAGATGTGGTCCCGGGGGATGGGAAGCAGGGTCACCGGTCCGATCCGGGTCTCCACCTCCACCGAGGACGTGAGCACGAAGACCTCGACGCCTGCATTGGAGAGCCCCTGGAGCTCTTCGTCAATGAAACTGAAGCGGGTGATCCGCCCCGTCTCCGTGGAGGGGGGGGCGAGGATCAGGACGCGCATTCGGACCCTTCTCTTCAGAGTGAGTGTCAGCATGAGTCTAATGTCCCCTCCGGAATCGGGCCAACCCGGGGGAACGGTTCACTCCGCGGCGTCATGCCGCGCTCGGCAGGTGGCGGATCGCGAGCTGCAGGCGTTCCAGAAGCTTGTCGTGATGGGTGTTCCGCAGGATGGGGTTCTCGCGCAGCGTCCGGTGATGCTGATCGATCTCGTTCAGGATCGTCAGCGCCACCGCCTCCTCCCAGGACACCTCGCCCCGGACCCGGTCGATGGACTCCAGCAGAGGGAGTTCGGGGTCGCGGGCCAGGATCCGCTCCCACCCTTCGAGGATCCGGTCGGCCGTGCTCTCCGGGTACTCAAGGAAGTGCCAGGTGCGGGCAAGGGAGTGGCACGCATGGACGGAATCGAGAAACCTGGGGGACTGCCGTTCGCACCGGTCCCAGTCGATGAGATGGATTCGCGCCTCCCGGTCCCGGATCAGGTTGCCCCACGCCAGGTCTCCGTGCACGAGCCCCGAGGGAACCCGCCTCGCCTCCAGGCATGCCAGCTGTTCGAACAGCGGAAGGTCCGGCGCCAGGAGGCGGAACTCGTCGCGGGAGGTGTCGTCGGTCAGGCGCCGCCAGAAGTCGGTCTCTCCGAGGGGGAGCTCCTGCCGGTCCAGGTCCAGCCGGTCCAGGGCCCGGGCGACGCGCTCGACCTTGTCGGCCCAGTGCGTGTTGGGATCGTCGTGAGGCACCAGCGGATAGACCCCGAGGGGGAGGCCGTCCACCTCGTATCCGGCCACCGGGGCCACGATGAAGTCGTCCCTCGTCATCTCGGAAGGGGCTCCGGCGAGAACGCGGGACGCGTGCGCAATACGCGCCGAGGCGTCGCGGGTGAGGGGGATCTTCACGAAGTGCCGCTCGGTCCTGAACGACAGGCAGTTCGAATTCGCGTGCGAATCAAGGCGACGGATCGCCCCGGGATCCTCTCCCACGGCCCGGGCGATGACCTCCAGGGTGGAGGCGGGCGGCGGACGGGCGCCATCCGGAGCCTCCGTGGAAGCCTCCGTGGAAGCCTCCGTGGGAGCCTCCATCGGCACCCGGGCGACGAAGCAGTGACTTGGAACGAGGTAGTCGGAGATCCCCAGGGCCACCGAGAGGTCCAGCGCGACCTGGGCAACCCGGTGCTTCCACGACTCGCCGTCCAGGGCGAGGTCCGCTTCCTCCATGCCGGAATCGGCAACCATGCATCGCCAGTTGCCATGCTCGGGCCAGGGCACGAAGCACCGGGGTGCCTCGAACCCGCCCCTTCTCAGCAGCCCCGCGAAACCGGCCTTCGTGGCACAGGCGGGTCGGGTGTCGAGGGGTGCACGGCCCAGGTCGGGTGACGGGGCGTGCGGCAGGGGGCTTGTCCGGTTCCAGGTCAGCAGCACGGCGTATCCACCGGGCCGGAGAACGCGAGCACACTCCTGCAGGAGTTCCGCCTTGTCCCCTTCCACGGCGTCCCCTCCCGTGGCGAGGTCGTCCAGGAAGACCGAGTCGAAGGCGTCGTCGGCAAAGGGAAGGGGGAGTCGAAGCGAAGAGCAGACGCAGCCCACGCTGCCGTCTGGCTCCTGGAGGCGCGTGTACACGAGCCCCTCGTGCAAGGTACCCATCGCCACCACCTGCCCACCGAGACTCGCAATGACACGGGGGAGGTTTCCCCAGCCACTGGCCAGGACCAGGGAGCGGGTGCCATGGTGGGCAGCACCGAGAACCGCGAACCCGGCAGGATTCGGGAGGAAGGAGGCGAGGTAGCTCCAGTAGCTCGACGGGCTGGACGCCCGGGCGCTGATCGCATCGCTGATCCGCCGGGACGCCTCCGTCGCTGGAGACAGGGGGTCCAGCCCGACGCGCTCGGCCGGGGAGGCGCCTCCTGTCTCCGGAGGCCCGAGATGGATGACGCCGGCGGCGTCGATCTCGCCGTGGGCACCGCAGTCGGTGCATTCCCACCGGGCCTCCTCCTCGCGAAGGGGAGACAGGCAGGCGTGGCACCGGAGCAGGTCCATGATGAAGCTGGAAATGTCTGCTCCTCGCTCGTGTCGCCGAATCCTCGGCGCCGCCGAATCCGGGAAATCAGGTGCCCAGAAGGGCGTGAGTCCTCTGTGGCACCATAGTTGCAAACCTCGTGCCCAAAGGGTGACACGGCTGGTACCTCCCTGTTTCAAAGGAGAGCGGAGTCTTGGGAGCGTCGGATTCCATCGAAACCGTCTCGGTGATCATTCCTTCCTGGAACAAGGAGGAGTTCATTTCCGCGACCCTGGATTCGGCCCTGGCCCAGACCGGGGTCCAGGTGGACGTCGTGGTCGTGGACGACGGCTCCACGGATCGATCGGTGGAAATCCTCGAGGGGTACGGAAACCGCATCCGTCTTCACC
The DNA here is from genome assembly GCA_007692665.1 of Gemmatimonadales bacterium. Lineage (GTDB taxonomy): Bacteria > Gemmatimonadota > Gemmatimonadetes > Longimicrobiales > Gaopeijiaceae > SKNW01. The sequence goes on from REBP01000067.1 coordinate 31,610, forward strand.
GTCCGAATGAAAAACTGGGGGCCGCCCGCGCAAGAAATTCCGGCGCCTCCGTCGCCGCCGGAAATTTTTTCATGTTCCTCGATGCCGATGACGTGCTCTCGGACACCGGCACGCTGGCGGGCATGGTCGAGGCCCTTGCCGGACGGACCGACCGCTTCGCCGCCTGTCCCTGGCAGCGACTCCGACGCGAAGGCGGCCGCTGGGAGGTCTATTCTCCCGAAAAACCCCTCGATCCCCCCGGCGGCGATCCCGTTTCGGCCTGGCTCGGCAACTGGTACATTCCCCCCTGCGCCATTCTCTGGCCCCGTGAACTCTTCGAGTCCAGCGGTGGGTGGGATCCCGAGCTTGCGGCCACCGATGACGAGGAGTTGATGATTCGCATGCTCCTCCGCGGCGCACCCATCGCCAGGGCGACCCGGGGAGAGGCCCTCTACCGGTACTTCGAGGCGGGGGGGACGCTCAGCACGACGCCTTCACGGCCGCTTGCCGCGGGTCGCCTCGAGGGACTTCGCCGCATCGAGGCCGAGATGACCGCCCAGGGCCTGCTCTCCCGGTATGCCCATGACCTCGGCCGGAAATACTCGCGCCTTGCCCGCACCTACCTCGCTCCGTTTCCCGACCTCTCCATCGAGGCCCTGGCGGACGCGGACCGCCTCGTGGACCACGGACGGCTGGAGGGGAGCCCGCTTCACCGGGCGCTGGCGAGGGCCCTGGGGCTTCAGCGCAAGGAACGGATCACCCGCTGGATGGCAAGCCGAGGGCTGGTCCGGCGCGGCTCCACGACGAGTCACGCCTGACCCTGGCGTCAGAAGGCCTCCATCCTTTCCTCACAGACCAGCCGGCGCTCGATGGAATCGGTCAGCAACCTCGTTCACCGCACGATCCGCCTGAAGTCTCACATCCCCCGCATCGCGGTGGACCACCTGGGGGTCCCTCCCGCCTGGCTGGGATATCGGCACTGGGGGCGGGAGACCGTTCCGGAATACGTGGAGCGGACCGGCCGCCAGGACGCCGTGGAGACCGTTCACCCGCAGCGCATTCATGCCGCGCCCCTCCCCGGGAACGTCAGAGACGCGGCCCGGGAACTGCCCGACGACCGTGGCTGGTGGGGATTCTCGTTCCAGGACGTGCCCGAGCGCCCCAACGACCCCACGTACCTCGCCACGCTTCCCGACTGCCTCGTGGCCCACTACCGGCTGCCTCCCGAGCACCTGTACGCCGGGGACTACTACGTGGGCATCCTGAACGACAGCCGGCGCTCGGTGGAACTGCGCGAGATCCGGTTTCGGGAGCCCCACGCCGAGGTGCTGCGTTCCGGCGCGCGCGTGGAGCGGATCCCGAAGGCGACCTGGGTCATCGAGCGGGTCTTTCACAACTACTCGCACTGGCTGGGCGCGCACCTGCCAAAGTTCCTGCTGCTGAGGGAGCGCGGAGAGCTGGACCACGTGCTCCTCCCCCCCGACCTCCCCTCCGCCCAGGAGGCGTCGCTCCGACGACTCGGGTTCGATGTGGAGGCCTTCCGGACCTACGATCCCGCCGCAGTGCAGCAGGTGGACGAACTGACCGTGCTCGGCACCGACCGGTTTCGACCCGAGCTGGTGGGCAGCGTAAGGGATGCGATCTGGGAGGGGCACTCCGCCGCGCCCCGCCGCCGGGTCTTCATCAGCCGGGCCCGTGCCCAGCGCAGGCGACTCCTGAACGAGGACCGGATCTGGGAGATCCTCGAGCCCATGGGGTTCGAGCGGGTGCTCATGGAGGATCTCTCGCTGGATGCGCAGGTGGACCTCATGATGGACACCCGTGTCCTCGTCGGATCCCACGGGGCGGGGCTCACGAACATGATCTTCTGCGCCCCGGGAACGCAGGTCCTGGAGATCGCGGACCTCAGCTTCCCGAATCCCAATTTCTACGCCATGGCCAGTGGCCTGGGGCACGAGTACTGGCTCGCGCAGGGGGATCCGGTGGGCCAGGGGCACCCCCTCTTCCTCGACATGGTGGGTCGCGAGGAGGAACTGCGGTCGATGCTGAAGTCAGTCCTGGACCGGTCCTGATAGGGACTTCGCCAGCTTTCTCCTGACCCTGCCGCTCCAGTACTTCACCGCGCTCCGTGCCCGGTCCAGCCGGGGGTGATTCACCTTCCAGAGCTCGCGCTCCACGCATCCGGTCACGGCGGGGTCCGTCACCCCCTCGCTCCGCAGGTATGCGGCCAGCCACTCCAGGAAGAAGAGGCGCATGAGGCGCCGGTCCCGGGTGGTGTTCATGACGGTGACCATGGACTGCGGGTGCCGCCGGTACCGGTAGAGCCAGGCATCCCCGATCCGGGCACGGCCCACGATGGCGAGCTTGGCCAGGAGCGCCTGGTCCTCGTACATGTCGCGGAACTCCGAGGGATAGCCTCCGACGGCGACCACGGCCTCCCGACGGATCACGAGTCCCTTGGGAACCCCACCCTGGGGGGAGTTCTCGAGCATGACGGGAAGGAGCCCCGGCGGTTCGACGAGTCCGTCCCCGGGGGGCCACGGCCGGGCCACCCAGTCCCGCTTCTCGTCCTCCGGGTCTCCGCTCCAGGAGTACCAGCGCTGCACCGGGCTGAACACCATGTCCAGCGAGGGATCGGCTTCCAGCATCCCGACGTGCTGCTCCAGGAAGTCCGGGAGCCACACGTCATCGGCATCCACCTCGGTGAAGTATTTCCCCGTCGCCTGCCCGATGCCGAGGTTTCGGGTGGGTGCCGTGCCCCGGTTCACGCGCCCCGGGTGATGCAGGTACCGGATCCGGTGGGGGTGTGCCTCGGCATAGCGCCGGGCCAGCGCGTCGGAGCCGTCGGTGGAGCCGTCATCGACGAGGAGAAGCTCCCACGACGTGTAGGTCTGGTGCAACACACCCTGGACCGCCGCGTCGAAGAACGGGCCCGGATTGTGGAAGATCATCGATACCGACACGGACGCCGGGTCCCGGGCCGGAGCCGTCATTCGCCGCGGACGGGGCTCGTGGACGCCGTCGCTCCGGCGTCGGCGCCCCGGCCCCCGACAAGATCCCTGAAGAGGCCCATGAGTCGGTCGTTCAGCACCGGCGAGTTGAACTCCTTCTCCACGCGCCGTCGCCCTGCTGCGGCGAGGCGAGGATGGAGGCCGGGCTCGCCGAGGAGACGGGCCAGACGTTCCGCCAGCCCCTCCACGTCCCGCTCGTCGGCCAGGAGACCCGTGACGCCGTCCTCGACGAGCTCGGGGATCCCGCTGTGCCGGGAGCTGATGACCGGAAGCCCCGTGGCCATGGCTTCCATGATCGCCACCGGGATGCCCTCCTTGTTCCCGTCCGCAGCGGTGACGCTCGGTGCCAGGAAGACGTGGGCGTTCGCCATGAGCTTCGCCACCTCGTCTCTCCTCCGGCTTCCCGCGAAGGTCACGGCCTCCGGGATCCCGAGTTCGTCCACGAGGCTTTCCAGGTGGGGTCGGAGAGGGCCGCCACCGACGATCGTGTACTCGATCCGGGGGGCCGCGTCGCCGGAGGAGGCGTCCGCGCTGCCGTTTCCTCGCACGGACGAGGCGCCCCCGTTCTCGAGGACACGGGCCACGGCCCGGATGGCGTATTCGATCCCCTTCTTCTCCACGAGGCGGCACACGCTCAGGAGCCGAACCGGCTCACCGGGCTCCCGCGTCCGCTCCGCCCAGGCGAACTGGTCGCAGTCCACTCCCATGCGGTGCACCAGGATCCGGTCCTCCGGGCACCCGTGCTCGATGAGGCGCTCCTTCCAGTAGTCGCTGATCGGAAGGAAGAGGTCCCCCTCCCTGAAGAGGCGTTCGTAGACGTCCGGGCCCTGTTCCTGGAACGGGTGGCACATGTCGTACCCGTGAAAGGTCGTCACCAGGCGCCCCTGGATGAGACCCATGTTCCGCATCGCCATTCCCAGCGTTCCCATGGGCCCGAAGTGACAGTGAATGACGTCGTACTCCCCGACCCGGCGCGGCGTGCGCGAGAATTCCAGGGCTCGTCTCGCGTCGTCCCGGCCGTTTCGGAGGAGGCGGTCCAGGGGCGTCTCGCCCGTCGGGGCCCGGAGCAGGGCGCCGCCCAGGAAAGCGGCCATCCGGAGGCGGGCCGTCCATGCCCCGTCCGGGGTGCCTTCCGCATACCGCGTGCGATCCCTGAGCCCATAGGCGGAGAGCGCGGGGTGCTCCACCGGCTGCGGAATCTCGGTGCTGGCCAGGATGTCCACGTCCGCCCCATGATCCATCATTCCCGTGATCTGGCTCAGGATGAAGGTCTCGGAAACCGCGGGGAACTGCGAGAGAACGAAGGCGATCTTCATCGGGACGATGGCATGGGGTCTGCGTGGAAAAAGGGCGGCCAGTGCTGGTGCAGGCGTCGAGGGAGCGCGGCTCCGCCCCTGTCCGTCCGAAGCAAATACCATGCCCGTGACCGGGGGTCGGCCCGACGGCAATGCTGTTCAATTCACTTCATTTTGTCTTCTTCCTGCCTGTCGTGCTGGCGCTCTACTTTGCCACGCCGGCGCGGTGGAAGTGGGCCCTCCTCCTCGGCGCGAGCTACTACTTCTACGCGGCCTGGCGGGTGGAGTACCTCCTCCTCATCATGGCCTCCACGGGGGTGGACTACGCCGCCGGCATCCAGATGGGGAAACGGGACTCCCGGAAGGCGCGCAGGCCCTGGCTCTTCCTGAGCCTCCTCGTGAACCTCGGGCTCCTGTTCACCTTCAAGTACCTGAACTTCTTCAGCGAGACCTTCCAGGCGGCCTTCGACCAGTTCAACGTCTTCTACGGGATCCCCACCTTCGACGTCCTCCTCCCCGTCGGGATCTCGTTCTACACCTTCCAGACTCTCAGCTACACGATAGAGGTCTACCGGGGAAAGCAGAAGCCTGAACGACACCTGGGCATCTTCGCGCTCTACGTCTCGTTCTTTCCGCAGCTCGTCGCCGGCCCCATCGAGCGGTCCACCCGCCTCCTCCCGCAGTTCTTCCGGAAGCACGGCTTCGACCTGGAGCGGGCCCGGAGCGGCGCGCGCCTCATGCTCTGGGGGTTCTTCAAGAAACTCGTCGTGGCCGACCGCCTGGCGGTCTACGTGAACGAGGTGTACGCCGACCCCACCGCCCATTCCAGCGCCACCCTCCTCGTCGCGACGTACTTCTTCGCGGTGCAGATCTACTGTGACTTCTCGGGCTACTCGGACATCGCCATCGGCACGGCCCGCATCATGGGCTACGACCTGATGGAAAACTTCCGTCGCCCCTATTTCGCGCGCTCCATTCGCGAGTTCTGGGGGCGCTGGCACATTTCTCTCTCCACCTGGTTCCGCGACTACGTGTACATCCCCCTGGGCGGAAACCGGGTGTCGAAAGGGCGCTGGTACGCGAATCTCCTCATCGTGTTCGTGGTGAGCGGGCTCTGGCACGGGGCCGCGTGGACCTTCGTGTTCTGGGGGGCACTCCACGGCGGCTACCTCGTCCTGGCCCTGGCTTCGACCGACCTCCGCGAACGGCTCTGGGGCAGGCTCTGCGGGCTCCCTGCGGCGGATGCGCTCCGACCTGGGCTCGCGGTCTTCACCACCTTTCACCTGGTGCTCTTCGCCTGGGTCTTCTTCCGGGCCGAGACCCTGCGCGAGGCCATCACCGTGATCCTGGGCGTGGTCCGGTGGCAGCCGGCCACCGAGGCGCTGAGCGCACCCTCGGGGCTCTGGAACTTCAGGCTTTCCCTGGTCGCCATCGCGGTGCTGGTGGTGGTGGACCTGGTGCAGAGCCGGTGGGGGGGCGAGAGGAGCCTGCTCCGCATGCCGCTGCCGGTCCGGTGGGCGATCTACTACGCCGCCCTCTTCGCCATCCTGATGTTCGGGGAGTTCGGTGGCGAGGACTTCATCTACTTCCAGTTCTGAGGATGCAGCGGATGCGAAGGATGCGAAGGATTCGAAGGATGCGAAGGATGCGAGGAATGCACCGACCGCGGAGCGCTCAGCCGTCGGAATGCGCCGGGTGGCGGCGATGAACCGCGCGGCTCTGCTCCAGGCGGCGGCATTCCTCCTGGTGGGCGCGGTGCTCTGGATGGGCCTCGAAGGCCTGAGCCGGGCGCATCCCCCCACGGGGTGGGACCAGGTTCTCCTGGACCGCATGGACACGGTGGTATCGGCGCCGGACTCGGTACGCGTGCTGGTCATCGGGAACTCCCACGCCGGCGCCATCGACCCCGACGACCTGGACCGCGGCTCCGTCGCCCTCCCGTTCCCCTGGAATGACCTGGCCGAGGCGGAGCACCAGGTACGGACCCTCGTCCCCCGCCTTCCCGAACTTCGCGTGGCCCTCGTCGCCGTGTCCTTCTTCACCTTTCACTGGGCCAACGACGACCTCGAGAGCGAGAGCCTCCTCGACAGCCGCGAGCGCTTCCATGCCGTGTCACCCGGGTGGGGGACGGTGGAAGGGGACCTGGAAAGCCTGCTCCGGGGAAAGAGCTACTGGATCGTCCGCCCCGACCACTGGCTCGGCGTGGCCAGCGGCCTGGCCAGTGAGCTGGGAGGGGGGAGCGACGACGCCGGGGACGACGGCTTCCGCGACGAAGTCCGCCCCGACTCGGCCCTGGCGCGGCACGCCGGGGAGCGGGTGACCACGACCGTTCGGCGCAAGCGGGAGATGATCGCGCAGAACCCCGACCTGCCGCGGGAGAACCACGAACGCCTGGTCGGCATCATCGACGAGCTCCAGGGGGCCGGCGTGTGCGTCGTGCTCTTCACCCCCCCCTACCACTGGCGCTACCTGGAACTCTACGAGGCGGCGCCGTCCCTGGCGGAAATGCGCGCCCTCACGTCGGGGCTCTCCGACAGCCTGGGCGTCCCCTGGCTCGACTATTCCCATCACCCCATGTCGCGGGAGCCCATCTGGTTTGCGGATTCCGACCACCTGAACATCCACGGTGACAGTCACTTCACCGGGATCCTCATGGAGGAGGTCGGGGACTGGTGCGGTTCCCGCTGACACCCGCGGCGGCGGGCGGTCGGGGGGACCGAGGTCGGGGGGCCCGCCGAACTCGGCAGGCCCCCCGCGGTGGTGCCTTCCGGTTGTCGAGGTGCCGTCAGGCCGTCATGCCACCATCGATGGGAATCACCGCCCCGGTGATGAAGCGGCTCTCGTCCGACGCGAGGAAGAGCGCCAGGTCGGCCATCTCGTCGTTGGTTCCATAGCGTCCCAGCGGGATCCGCATCTCGAACGTCTTCTTCGCCTCCACGCCGGCGCCCGGTGCGAAGCCCTCCTCCAGCGAACGCATCATGCGGTTGTCCACCGGTGAAGGATGGATGGAGTTCACACGTATCTTCAAAGGGGCGCCTTCCAGGGCTCCCGAGCGCATGAGACCGATGGTTGCGTGCTTGCTCGTGGTGTAGGCGCTCACGTTCGGCGTGCCGACGAGGCCCGCCACCGACGACGTGATGATGACGCTGCCTCCACCCGCCCGTTCCAGCACCGGGAACCCGTGCTTCATGCCGAGCCAGACCCCCTTCACGTTCACGCCCATGACCTGGTCGTAGGTTTCCTCGGGGTACTCGGTCATGGACTTTACGACCCCTTCGATCCCGGCGTTGAGGAACAGAATGTCCACTTTCCCGAAGCGCTGTTCCGCCTCCCGGGTGTACCGGGCGACCTCGCCGCTCCTGGAAACGTCGGCCGCCGTCCACCCCACGCGGGTGTCGTCCGCCAGTTGAGCGGCGGCCTCCCCGAGGGCGTCGGCCTTCAGGTCAACGAGGTGCACGCCTGCACATCCCTCGTCCAGGAAGCGGCGGGCGGTGGCGAGTCCGATGCCGCCGGCTCCGCCGGTGATGATGGCTACGCGTCCTTCGAGTCTCATGATGCTCCTCCGTGGCAGTCGACTGCGGACCCCGGGTTCGGGGCTCGCTCCCACTGAAGAGCAAGAGGCGCGCCGCCCCCGGGAGCGTGACTTGTGCCCGCGATTTCACTATTAGTGGGCCATGGAAACCCCTCCCCCGGCACCCCTGCCGCACGTGACCGAGCCCCCCGCGCCAGCCCCGCCGGGGCCCGGGCCCACGCCGGAGCGTCCGCTGGGATTCGTGGCAGCTGCCGGGATCGGGGTGGCCGCCATCGTCGGGGGCGGGATCTTCGTGCTGGGGGGCGTGGCGGTAGCCGAGGCGGGGCCGTCGGCGATCCTCGCGTTCGCGCTGAACGGCGTCATTGCCCTGCTCACGGCCATGGCCTTTGCCGAGCTCGCCACGACCTTCCCCGAAAACGGCGGCCAGTACGTCTACGCCCGCAGGACCTTCTCCGTGCAGGCGGCCTTCGGGGTGGGGTGGATCATGACCTTCGCCCACGTCGTCGCCGCCGTGCTGTACGCCCTGGGCTTCGCGGTCTACGCCGTGGCAGCGGCGGAAGCCATCGTGCCCGCCTTCGCGGGGAGTGGGCTGGTGGGGCTCGTGACGCCGGCGCTCGCCCTGCTGGCCACGGCAGTCTACGGGTGGCGTCTCACCCGGGGCGTGGCGGCCGGAGGCCAGTGGGAGAACGTCGGCAAGCTCGTGGTGTTCGGCGTGCTGATCGCCGCCGGCCTCGCCACCGTCGTGCAGCGCGGCCCGGCGGAGGCCCTCGCACCCCTTTCCCCCTTCCTCGAACGGGGGGCCACGGGCGTCGTGGCGGCCATGGGCTTCACCTTCATCACGATGCAGGGGTTCGAACTCATCGCGGGGGTGGCCGGCGAGGTGCGGGATCCGCGGAAAAACGTGCCCCGGGCCATGTTCGCGAGCCTGGGGGTGGCGCTGGCCGTCTACCTGCCGCTCCTCCTGGTGGTGACCACGGTGGGGCTTCCCGAGGGCGCGACGTCGCCGGCGCAGCTCGCCCGGGACAACCCCGAGACGCTCTTCGCCGTGGCGGCCTCGGCCTACCTGGGAAGCTTCGGGTTCTGGCTGGTCATCGTGGCGGCCCTCCTCTCCACGCTCACCGCGCTCCAGGCCAACCTCCTGGCCGGATCCAGGGTGGCGCTGGCCATGGCGCGGCACCGGACGCTCCCCCGGGGGCTCGCCCGCATGGACGCGCGAACCGGGGCCCCGATCATGGCCATCGGGTTCGTCTGCCTGAGCGCGGCGCTGCTGATCCTGGCCATTCCGGACCTGGCGGCGGCGGGCGCCGCGGCGTCGCTGATCTTCCTGCTGACCTTCGCCATCACGCACTACAGCGCCTGGCAGGTTCGGAAGCGGGCCGGGGGGCTGGTGTCCGGGGCCTGGGCCTCCCCCTTCTTCCCGCTGGTCCCCCTGGTGGGCATGGCGGCCTGTGGCCTCATGGTCCTCTTCCAGGTCGTCACCGTCCCATCGGCGGCGCTCCTCCTCGTGGCCTGGGCCGGTTTCGGGGCCTTTGTCTACGCCACCTTCCTGTCGGGGCGCGCCGAAGCGCTGGATGCGGCGGTGTCGGGCGGGGACCCCCAGTTCGGCCGGCTCCGGGGAAGGCGCCGCTCCGTGCTCGTCCCGCTGGCGAACCCCGCCAGCGCCGGGGGGCTCGCATCGGTGGCCGGGGCGCTGGCCCCCCCCCAGGTCGGACGCATCCTCCTCCACCAGGTGGTCGTGGCAGGCATCGATGCCGACGAGGCCCACATCCGGAAGGCCATGCAGGAGGGGAGCGCGGCCCTCTCCAACGCCCTGGTCCGCACGCGAGCGGAGGGGGTCGAGACCGAGCTCCTCCTCACGGTGAGCGAGACGCCCTGGGACGAGATCGCCCGGGTCGCCCGCGCAGAGGAGGTGAGCAGCGTCCTCCTGGGGCTCGCCCAGACGCCGGACGGAGGCGAGGGCGCCGACGAGGCCGGGCGACCGGCGCACCCCATCGACCGGCTCATGGAGCGGCTCCCCTCCGACGTGGCCCTCCTCCATGCCGGTGCCGACTTCGACCTGGACCGGGTCCGCCGCGTCCTCATCCCGCTCAGCGGCCACAACGACCACGACCGGCTCCGGGCCCGGGTCATCGGCACGCTGGCGCGAAAGGGGCTCGAGCACCTCTCGTTCGTGCACGTGCTGGCTCCGGACGCGCCTCCCGAGGCGGAGCGCCGGGCGCTGGCTGCGCTTCAGACGTATGTTGGGGACGAGGCGCGGGGCAGGGGGGAGGCGCACGTGGCCCGGGCCGCCGACGCCATCGGGGAGATCGTGAAGCGGGCGGCGGGCTACGACCTCCTGGTGCTGGGGATCACCCGGCCCCGCGGCGGCAAGAGTCGCATGGGCGCCCTCCTGGCCCGCATGGTCCGCGAGGCCCCCTGCCCGGTGCTCATCATCTCCCACCCTCCGCTCCTTCGCGGGCGGGGTGGCCGGCCCTTCTGAGTTTTCCCAGGCTCCCAGGCGCACATGACCGACGACCGACTCCCCGACCTCCCCTCCGACGAAGAGCTGGGCATCGACGGCCTGGACGAGGAAGAACTCCTGCGGGAGTTCGGGGAACGGGGGCCCGAGCCGCCTCCCCCTTCAGGTGACTCCCGGCCGGAGGTGCCGCCGGCCGGAACGAAGGCATCGACGGAGGGCGCTCCCTCCCGGCCCCGGAAGGCGTCCGCGCCACCGAAAGGCCCGCCGGCGCCTTCCCGGCCGGCTCCGGCGACCCCCGCGGGCCGGGGCCCTCGCTGGGTCCTGGCACTCGTGTCCCTGCTGGCCCTCCTCGGGGGCGCGTGGGCCTCCGGGGCCAACCGGGCGCTTCCCCCTCCGCTCCCCGCCAACGCCCCGGCCACGACCTTCTCCTCCGCCCGGGCCATGACCCACCTGGTGGAGCTTGCCCGGGCCCCCCGCCCGGTGGGCGCGCCCGAACACACCCGGGCCCGGGAACTGGTCCTGGGGTGGCTCCGGGACCTGGGGCTCGAGCCCGAGGTGCACGAGAGTCTCTCCGTCCGCCGGGTCGGCGCCCAGGGGGTGGTGAGCGCCGTGACGGTCCGGAACATCGTGGCCCGGATCCCCGGAACCCGGACGGCAACGGGGGCCGAGCCGGGGGCCGGCTCGGGTCCGGCAGCCGGAAGCGGCCGCCCCGCCATCCTGCTCACCGCCCACTACGACGCGGTCCCCCTCTCCCACGGGGCCGGCGACGACGGGCTGGGCGTGGTCGCCATCGTCGAGACGGTGCGGGCCCTCCTCGCCTCCGAGCCCCTGGCCAACGACGTCATTCTCCTCATCACCGACGCCGAGGAGCTGGGCCTCCTGGGCGCCCGGGCCTTCGTGGAGGAGCACCCCTGGCTCGAGGACGTCCGGGTCGTCCTTTCCGCCGAGATGCGGGGCGGGGGCGGGCCCGTGTACATGTTCGAGACGGGGGCCGACAACGGGTGGATCGTCCGGGCCCTCCAGGCCTCCGACACCCGCCCCGTGGCCACCTCCTTCTCGGTGGAGGTCTACCGCCGCCTCCCGAACGACACGGACTTCACCCCCTTCCGCGAAGCCGGCATCCAGGGGATGAACCTGGCGGGCATCGGGCGGGCCTGGGTCTACCACCAGCCCACGGACCGCCCCGAGAACCTCGACGAGGCCACCCTCCAGCACATGGGCGACCAGCTCCTGGGCATCACGCGGGAGCTGGGGGGGCGGGACCTGGCCCGAGTCCACGCGCCCGACCTCGTCTACCTGACCCTTCCGGTGCTGGGCATCCTGGCCTACCCGGTGGGCATGGCCCTCCCCGTCTCCGCGGGGGTGCTCCTCCTGTGGATCGGCCTCTGCTTCCTCGTGCTCCGCCGGGGAGGCGGCGCCGTGCCGGGGACGCGGGGCGCCTGGGGGGTCCTGGCGGGGTTCGGCGTGATCCTGCTCGCCGCCGGCCTCGCGGCCCTCGCCGGGTGGGCCCTCCTCGGCTGGCTTCCCCGGTTCCACCCGGAGTACGGTACCATGACCCCGGCCTTCCATGGCGAGGGATGGTACGTGGCCGCCCTCGTGGCGCTCGCTGCTGCGCTGCTCCTCGCCCTGGTGGGGGTGGCCCGCCGCTTCGTGGCGCTTCCGGCCCTCGCGGCGGGGGCGCTCCTTCCGCTGGTTCTCCTCGCGGTGGGGGCGGCCCTGGTGGCCCCGCTCGTGGCCCTGGAGTTCCAGGTCCCGGCCGTGGCCGGAACGCTGGCGGTGGCCGTGCTCGCGGTGGTGGGGGGCGGGGCGGGTGCAGCTCCGGACCGGTGGGGTGGGGGGCGCATCGCCGCCCTGGTGATCGGCCTGCTCCTCGCGGTCCCGGTGCTCGTCTCCATGGTCCCGCTGGTGGAGGGCATCTGGATCGCCATGAGCTTCCGGCTGGCGGTGGGCCTCGCGATCCTCGTCGTGCTCGCGCTGTCGGCCCTCCTTCCGGCCCTCGAGGGGCTGGCCGCGCCGAACCGCTGGTGGGCGCCCCTGGCCGGCGTCGTGGTGGCGGCTGCCCTCGTGGCCACCGGCGTGCTGCAGGCCGGCGCCTCCGAGTCCCGCCCCCTCCCCTCGACGCTGCTCTACACGCTGGACCGGGAGTCCGGCGAGGCGCTCTGGGCCACCCGGGACGATGCCGGGCTGGACTGGGCCGAGGAGCAGGTGGGCCCCGTCGGGCCGCCCCTCCGGCTGGAGCGCTTCCCCCTCCCGCTGGAGTACCGCACGGCACCGGCTCCAGCCCTGGACCCCGAACCCCCGGTGGTGGAGATCGAGGGGGCAGGGGAGCTGGGCATGCCCGGCGCGCCCGGCACCCGCCGCGTCCTCCTTCGCGTGCGCTCGAGGCTGGAGGCGGAGATCGTCAGCGTGGCGCTTGCCGGCAGCGGGGGTGGCCCCCTCCCCGCGGCGTCGTTTCTCGCCCTGGACGGAGAGCTTCTGCCGCAGGGTCCCCCGGGCGAGGCAGGGGCCCGCAGGTCGGTGACCCGGGTGACGCACCAGGGCGTGCCCCGGGGCGGCGGAAACGACGGGAACGCCGGGAACGACGGCACCGACCGGCCGGGCGGCCTCCTGTTCGTCGTGGAGGTGGACCGGGGGCTCCAGGCGCTGGAGGTCATCGTCGTGGAGGAACAGCTGCGCCCCGCCGAGCTCCTGGGTCCCGACCCCTTCCGGCGGCCCCCGTACCTGGTGCCGAGCCCGGGGGCGCGGAGCGACCGGATGCTGGTCCGGACCCGGGTCACCCTCCCGCTTGTGCCCGGCTCCCCTGTGCCCGACTCCGGGCCGCCCGACGAACCGGATCCGCCCCCTGGAGCACCTTCTCCCGGAGCCTCGGAGGGAGATCCGGGTTGAGGTCCAGGAAGGTGTCCACCCGGCGCACGGCCTCGGGTGAACCGTGCCCGGCCAGCGCCGCGTTCACCCAGGCGCCGGGAAAGAAGATGTCGCCGGTCTCCCGGATCTCCTCGAGCATCTCGAGGGCCGGCGTGATGTAGTCCGGCCCGGGGATCGCCGGCGCCCCCGGCGCCCCCCCGGGAGCGCCCGGTGCGCCCGGTTCCTGCGGTGCCTCGTCCAGCCGGAGCGGGTGGCTGAGCCACCGGAGCCCCTGGAGCGCCCAGGGTTCCCGCCGCCGCTCCGCCGGATCCCGGAGGCGCTGGAAGAAGGCGTCGCGCACCCCCGGGTCGGCGTCCACGGCGGGCCGCAGGTAGCGGAAGCGGGCCAGGCGGTCCGGGTCCTCGATGCGGGCCTCCTCGGTGTCGAGGACCTCCTGCCACCCGGGCACCTCGCGGAGCGCGAGTTCGAAGGCCAGCGTCGTCCGGTCCGTCTCGCCGATGGTGAACCCGGGGATCGTGGCCTCCCCCGCCCAGAGCTCGCGCATCCAGGCCACCGACGCCTCGCTTCGGGCCAGGGCGTGCCAGGCCCCGAAGAGCGAAGCCGCCCGCCGCGCCGACTCGCCCTGGCGAAGCTCGGATTCGAGCACCGCCTCGACCTCCGGGAGGAGGCGGGCCCGGGCCTCCGCATCCATGAAGCGCCCCATCATCGACGAGAGCGTGCCCAGCATGGTCCCCAGCAGCTGCTCGTCGGGCTCGTGCGGGACCCGGGCCAGGAGGGCTTCGGCCAGGGGCAGGGGCGCCAGGTCGCCTTCGAGGACCGCGTCGTTCAGGAGGAGGAGGGCCGACGCGCGGGCCACGCCCGGGAGCCGGTCGCCGGGCTCCGCCACCGCCGCCAGCAGCTCCGCCAGCGCATCGGGCTCGAGGCGGAACAGGGCGTAGGCATGGCCGCCGGCATCGGGGAGGAGGACCAGGGGGTCCCCCGCGCCTGCCGACGAGATCGCCGCCGTCATCCCCACCGGCGCACCCGCCACCGGGAGTTCGGGAAGCGGCACCAGGCCGCCCGGGGTGAGCACGGCCGGGTCCAGGAGCTGGGGCCAGGTGCGCGCGCCGTCGGCCACGGGCTCGAGAGCCCACGACGGGTCGGCCGCCCCGCGGGTCCCGTTCGTCCGCCGGACCCGGATCTCGGGGCGCCCGGCCTCCTCCACCCAGTCCCGGCTCCACGCGGCCAGGTCCTGGTCGGTGCCGGCATCGAGGATCCGGATCAGCCCGCCCCAGGTGGCGTTCCCGTGGGCGTGCTCGGCAAGGTACTGCCGCATCCCGGCCCGGAAGGCCTCCTCCCCCAGCCGCCGCTCCAGCTGCCGCATGACCACCGGCGCCTTCTGGTAGATGATGGCGCCGTAGAGCGACCCGGCGTCGTCCAGGTTGTCCAGCGCCTGGCGGATGGGGTGGGTACCCGCCGTCCGGTCGATGGCGTAGGCCGCCGGGTGGTGGGCCAGCAGGAACCGGAGCTCGTGGTCCACGTCGGGGAAGGCGGGGTTCACGATGCGGGCGGCGAAGAAGTTCGCGAAGACCTCCTTCGTCCAGACGTCGTCGAACCAGGCCATGGTGACCAGGTTCCCGAACCACATGTGGGCGGTCTCGTGGGCGATGAGGCTGGCCCGCCCGAGGAGCTGGGCCTGCGTGGGATCCGCCTCGAGGAAGAGCGACTCGGACCGGTACGAGATGGCGCCGGGGTGCTCCATGCCGCCGTACTGGAAGGCGGGAATGGCCACGAACTCGAAGGCGCCGTACGGATACGGAATGCCCGTGTAGTCCTCGAGCCAGTCCAGCGCCTCGGCGTGGAGGCGGAAGATCTCGGGCAGGTTGCCCTCCACCCGGGCGGGGTTCGTCTCGCGGTGGAAGAGGACGAGCTCCCGGGGTGTGCCGTCCGCCGCCGTGGCCTCGTGCACAACCCGCTCCATGACGCCCGCGGCGAAGGCCATGAGGTAGGGGGGCAGGGGCCCCGTGGCCGGCGTGCGGATGCGGCGGCCGGGGGTGCCGTCGGCGCGAGTCACCTGGGTCTCGTCGGCGCGTCCCCCGTTGGCGGCGGCCTCCCACCCGTCGGGGATCTCCAGCGTCCACCGGACCATGGCCTTCAGGTCGGGCTGGTCGAAGAGCGGGAGGGCGTGGTGCGCCCGGGCCGGCACGAAGAGGGAGTAGAGGAGGTCCTCGCGGCGGTTCAGGGGCCCGTCGCCGGCGCGGAAGCGGAGGGTGACCACGTTCGGCTCGCCGGGGCGGAGCAGGTCGGCGGGGAGCCGGACGTGGTTGTTCACGAAGGCCGCCGCGATCTCGGTGGCGGTGAGGGTGTCGCCGTTCACCGTGAGTTCCTCGACGTGGTCGGCGCCGGGGGCGAAGTCCAGCACCACCGCGCGTGCGTCCGGGTCGTCCCACCGGAAGGAGATGGCGGCCGCGCCCTCCACCGGGTCCGAGGCGGAGGCGGGGATGCGGAGATCGAAGTCGTACGAGATCTCCGACAGGGTGGCCGCACGCCACCGGGCCAGTTCGAGCGAGATCCCGGGCGCCACGAGGGCCTCCTCGGAAGGGACGGGGTCGGGTGCGTCCCTGCAGCCGGTCGTGCCCAGCAGGATGACGAGGGCGACCAGGGTGGCGGAGGAGGCGAGGCCCACGGGGGCGACCGCGACAGGGGAGGGCAGGGTGGGCTTGGTGAGCATGGCGGGAGTCTGGGGCCGGCGTGGCCGGGCCGCAACCCACGTCACGGAGCCGGGTAGAGCCGAGGTCAGGTTCGCCGCGACCTGTCTTCCGCACCCCCTCCTCGAGCCTGACGACGTTTCCTCCATGCCCGCCTCCGCACCCGCCCCGTCCGCCCGCGCCCCGTCCCTGCCCACGCCTCCCGCCCCCGTGTACATCCACGGCCTCGCCACCGCCGTACCCACCCCCACCTACGGCGCGGACTGGGCCTCGGAGCTGATGCAGGAGCACGTGGCCGGACGCCCCGCCACCCGGCGGGTGATCCGGAACATCTACCGCAACTCGGGCATCGAGAAGCGGCACAGCGTCATCGACGACTGGGGTCAGGCCGCGGCGGCGGACCCCGGCACCGAACCCCCCGAGCCCCTCTTCTTCGCCCCCGACCACACCCGCCTCCCGACGCCGGGAACCGGGGCCCGGAATGCCGTCTACGCCCGGGAGGCTCCCATCCTCTTCGAGCGGGTGGCGCGGGAGCTGGTGGAGACCACGCCGGGCTTCACTGCGGCAGACGTGACGCACGTCATCACGATCTCGTGCACCGGCTTCTTCGCCCCGGGGCCGGACTTCCACGTGGTCAGGGCACTGGGTCTCCCGGGCACCACCCAGCGCTACCACATCGGGTTCATGGGGTGCTACGCCGCCTTCCAGGGGCTTCGCATGGCCGACGCCTTCTGCCGGTCCGATCCGGAGGCCGTCGTCCTGGTGCTCAGCGCCGAACTCTGCACGCTGCACCTCCAGTTCACCGACGATACCGACGACCTCATCGCCGGCGCACTCTTCGCCGACGGCGCCGCCGGGGCCCTGGTGAGCGCCCGCGCGCCGGTCGCCATCGCCGACGGGACCGCCGCCGCCTCCGCCGCGGACCCCCCGTCCGTCTCCTCCCGTGCCCGCCCGGCCCTCGAGTTCAGCGGATTCCATTCGGAACTCGCGCCGGAGGGCGAGAAGGACATGGCGTGGACCATTGGTGACGAGGGGTTCCGCATGAAGCTCTCCACCTACGTCCCCGAGATCATCGAGGCGAACCTGGCGCCCATCGTCGGGGCGATCCTGGGGCGGGCCGGCCTCGCCGCCGACCAGGTGCCCTGGTGGGCCCTCCACCCCGGGGGCCGCGCCATCGTGGACCGTGTGCAGGGGTCCCTGTCCCTCTCCGACCGCCAGGTCGCCGCGTCCCGCGACGTGCTTCGGCAGTACGGCAACATGAGCAGCGCAACCGTGCTCTTCGTGCTCAAGGCCCTGCTGGACTCCGGCACGACCCATCCGGGAGATCCCATCCTCGCCATGGCCTTCGGCCCCGGCCTCACCATCGAAACCGGCCTCTTCCGGACGCACCGACCCCCCCGGCTTCCCTGATGCCCCCCTCTCTCGCCGCCCGGGACCCTGGCCTGGTGGAGTGGATGGACCGGGAGGACTGCGATCCGGACCGCCTCCGGAACACCTACCGCCAGTTCCCCCGCATCAACCGGTGGGTGGCCCGCTGGCCCGCCCTGTACCGGCGGCGGATCCGCCCCGTGCTCCGCAGCATCGCCGGAAACGAGCGGGGGCTCGAGGGATGCGAGCGCGGGCAGGCGATCCGGCTCCTGGACGTGGGGTCGGGTGGCGGGGACCTGGCCCGCGCCCTCCAGCGCTGGGGCCGCCGCGACGGCTTCCGGCTGGAGGTGACGGGGATCGACCCCGACCCCCGGGCGCTGGCCTACGCCCGGTCGGGCATCGACGCCGAGCCCGGCCCGGTGGTGGACTTCCGGCAGGCCTGGGCCTCCGACCTGGTGGCCGCCGGGGAGCGCTTCCACGTGGTTGTCTCGAACCACGTGCTCCATCACCTTCCGCCGGCGGACCTCCGGGCCTTCCTCGCCGATGTGGAAGCGCTGGCCACCCACCGGATCGTCATGTCCGACATCGAGCGGTCCGCCGTCGGGTACGCCCTCTTCTCTGGGTTTGCGAGCCTCCCGTTCTTCCGGAACTCGTACATCCGGGCCGACGGCCTGCTCTCCATCCGGCGAAGCTTCACCCGGACCGAGTTGGCGGCCGCGCTCCCGCCGGGGTGGCAGGTCGAGCGGTCCTTCCCCTTCCGGCTCGTGGCGATCCGGGCGCCGGGGCCATGACGGACCTGGACCTGGTCGTCGTCGGCGCGGGCCCGGTGGGGCTCCTGGCCGGCCTCCTGGCCCAGGACGCCGGTCTCAGGGTCCTCGTCCTGGACCGGGAGCCCGAGACCTGCACGCACTCCCGGGCCATCGGGATCCACCCGCCGGCACTCCGGATCTTCGACGCGGTGCCGTGGATGAACGCCGGCGACGGCACGGGCGAGGGGAGAGGCGAGGGGAGGTCGGGGACAGCTTCGCTCGCCGACGTCCTCGTGGACGCGGGGGTCCGGGTGCGCCGGGGGCACGGGTTCGCCGGGCCGGACCGGCGGCTGGGAACGCTCGAGTTCGGGCTTCTCGAGCCGCCCTGGAACTTCATCCTCATGCTCCCGCAGTGGCGAACGGAGGCGCTCCTGCAGGAGGCCCTCCTGGCCCGGGGCCCGGGTCTCCTCCGGCGGGGCGTCACCGTGACCGGGGTCACGACGGACCCGGGGAGCAGGGCGCGTGAGCGGCGTATCGCCGTGGAAACCGTGGATGCCTCCGGGGTGCGCGCCGTCGTCGGCGCCGGCTTCGTCCTGGCCTGTGACGGCAAGCGGAGCACGGTGCGAAACGCCGTCGGGATCGACTTCCCGGGCCGGCCCTACGCGCATCGCTACTTCATGGGCGACTTCGTCATCGGCGATGCGGACGCACACCTCCCGGTGGCCGGGGAGGATGCCGCGATCTTCGTGGCGGAAGGGGGCCTCGTGGAGTCGTTCCCCCTGGAGGCGGGAGTGCGGCGCTGGGTCGTGCAGCGCGTGCCGGGTCGGGACCGCGAGGCGACCGCCTCCGAGGCTGACCCCGCCGACTCCGGCGCTGATGCCGCCGACTCCGGCGCTGACGTCGCCGACCACCCCGGGGCACGCGATGCCCACCGGATCCAGGCCCTGGCCAGGCTCGTGGCGACGCGAACCGGCGTGGCCCTCGACCCCGAGGGCTGTCGCATGATCTCGGCCTTCGGCGTCGAGCGTTTTCTCGCCGACCGGGTCTGGAAGGACGGGGTCGTTCTCGTGGGGGACTCGGCCCACGTGGTGAGCCCCATCGGTGGACAGGGGATGAACCTGGGGTGGATGCACGCCCGGTTGGCGGTGGACGCGGTGGCCGCCGTGCTCCGCGGCGACGTCTCCGAAGCTCGCGCTGCCGCCAGGTTCCAGGTGCGGGTCCGCCGGCGCGCCCGCCAGGTCATGCGCCGGGCCGAGCAGAACATGACCCTGGGCCACAGGCCGCCGGGAGGCTCGGCGCTGCTGCAGTCGCTTCGGGCCGCCATCGTGCGCATCCTCCTTCACTCCCCGCTCAGGCGGTTCATTGCCCGGCGATTCACGATGCACGGCCTCTGAGCCCACCCCCCGGCGCGGGCCCGAACGCCTGCATGCACGCCGAACTTGGTTCAAGCCCCGCCGCGCATTAGTCTGGAGCCATGACCACCACCCCCGATACCTCGCCATCCTTTCGACTCTGGGTCGATGCCGACGCCGCCCCCCGCGACGTCAAGGAGATCGTCTTTCGCGCCGCCGCGAGGCTGGGGCTCGAGACGATTCTCGTGGCGAACCACCGTGTGCCCCTTCCGCTGAACAACCCCCACGTGCGGGCGATCCTCGTGTCCGGGGGCGCCGACGTGGCCGACCAGCGCATCGTGGACGACGCCGACCCCGCCGACGTGGCCGTCACCGCCGACATCCCGCTGGCCGCCCTCCTCGTCGAGAAGGGGCTCGTGGTACTGGACCCCCGGGGCGAGGAGTACAGCCCCTCGAACATCGGCGAGCGCCTGTCGATCCGGGACTTCATGGACAGCCTCCGGACGAGCGGGGTGGAGACCGGCGGACCCTCCGCCTACGGCGAGCGCGAGAAGAGGGCCTTCGCCAACGCGCTGGACCGGACCCTCACGGCGCGGATGCGGGGCCGGTAGTCGGCGCCGGGTGGCGCCTGGACCACGAAGCATTCTCCTCGAGCGAACCGACCCCCAAACGAAACGAGTCCCCGATGATCCCAGGGTTTGTCAGGCCGATCTCTCCGTCACCTTTCCTGCGGCTCCTGCTCCTCCTCCTGGTCGCGGGGATGGTCCCGTCCCTGGCGCTCCCCACCGCCGCCGAGGCCCAGCGTACCTCCGCGGCCCCGACGGCCTGGTACTTCGCCCAGGGCGAGCGCTTCGATCCGGCGATCCCGAGCCCCGAGGCCTTCCTGGGGTACGAGATCGGGCACGTTCACACCCGGCACGACCGCATCGTGGCGTACTTCCAGGAGCTGGCCCGCCTCTCGGACCGGGTCACCTACCAGGAGATCGGCGTCACCCCGGGGCAGCGGGTCATGCCGGTGATCACGGTGACGAGCCCGGCGAACCACGCCCGGCTCGAGGACATCCGCCGGGCCCATCTGGCGGCCATCGACCCGTCGGTGCCCGCAGCCCAGGCAGGCGCCGGCGCCGAACGCCCCGTCATCGTGCACCTGGGCTACGGCGTGCACGGCAACGAGACGTCGTCCTCCGAAACCGCCATGCTCCAGGCCTACTGGCTCGTGGCCGGCACCTCGCCCGAGATCACGCGCATGCTGGAGCAGGGCGTCTTCCACGTGGAGCCGGTCCTGAACCCCGACGGCCGGGACCGCCACACCCACTGGGCCAACATGCACCGCTCCGAGGCCCTCGTGGCCGATCCGCTCGACCGGGAGCACAACGAGGCCTGGCCCGGGGGCCGCACGAACCACTACTGGTTCGACCTGAACCGCGACTGGCTCCCCCTGGTCCACCCGGAGTCGAAGGCCCGCATCGACTTCCACCACCGGTGGATGCCCAACCTCGTCACCGACTACCACGAGATGGGCACGAACTCCACCTACTTCTTCGAGCCCACGAAGCCCGAAGGCTCCTGGAACCCCCTCCTCCCTGCGGCGCTCTACACCGATCTGACCGAGGTCATGGCCAGGTACTGGGCCGAGTCGCTGGACGAGATCGGGAGCCTCTACTTCACGAAGGAGGTCTTCGACAACACCTACCCCGGCTACGGCTCCACCTACCCGAACTTCCTGGGCGGGCTGGGCCTCGTCTTCGAGCAGGCCAGCGCCCGCGGCCACGTGCAGGAGAGCACCCATCACGGCGAGCTCACCTTCGCCTTCACGATCCGGAACCAGCTCCGCACGAGCCTCGCCACCGTGCGCGGGATCGTGGCCGAGCGCGCGCGTTTCCAGGCCTACCAGCGGCAGTATTTCGAGAGCGAGCTCTCCGAGGCGGGGGACTTCCCCGTCCGGGGGTGGGTCTTCGGGGATGCGGAGGATCCAGGGCTGAACGCCGAGTTCCTGGACCTCCTGCTCCGCCACCGGATTTCCGTGCATGCGCTCTCCGCGCCCACGGATGCCGGCGGGCGGAGCTTCGAGCCGGGGGCGGCGTGGGTGGTGCCCACGGCCCAGCCCGGCTCCCGCCTCGTGCGGTCCATCTTCGAGACCACTGACACGTACGCCGACTCGGTCTTCTACGATGCCTCCACCTGGACCATGAGCCTGGCCTACGGGATCCCGCACGCTCCACTCACCGGTGCGGCGGCGGGCCTTCCCATGGGCGACCGGGTCACCGCGCTGCCGGCGCGACACGGCGCCGGGGCGCTGGCCGAGGCCCGGGTGGCGTACCTGCTGGACTGGCGCCACCACTACGCGCCCCGGGCGCTCCAGTACCTCCTGGCCCGGGGGGTGCGGGTCGAGGCGTCCATGCAGCCCTTCACGGCGCGCACCCACGATGGGGAACATGACTTCAGCGCCGGCTCCATCTCCATCCCGGTGTCGCTGAACACGGCCCGGTCGACCCCGGCCTCCGGGGGTGCGTCCACGGCTCCCACCCGGACGCCGGCCGAACTCCTGGCCCTGGTCCGGGCCGCCGCCGACCACGCCGGCGTGCCCATGCACGGCGTGGACTCGGGGCTCTCGGTGTCGGGGATCGACCTGGGGAGCGGGAACATGCGGCCCATCCCCCACGCCCCCCGCACGATGATGCTGGTGGGGCAGGGGGTGTCGTCCCTCGAGGCGGGCCAGGTCTGGCACCTCATGGACACCCGGGTCGACCTCCCCATCGTGAAGGTGGACCGGGACCAGTTCGGCCGGGTCCGCCTCGAGGACTACGACGTGCTGGTCCTTGCGTCGGGGAGCTACGGCTTCATCGAGGGCGAGCGCCTCGAGGATCTGCGCCGGTGGGTGCGGGGGGGCGGCACGCTGGTGGCCATCCGGACGGCGGCGCAGTGGGCCGTGAGCCAGGGCTTCGCGCCCCGGGTGAACCAGGCGCTCCAGGCGCGGGAGGACCTGCCCACGGTGGACCCGCCTGGTCGTCGCGACTACGCCGATGCCGGAGCCCTCGTCGGAGCGGAGCGCATCGGCGGCTCCATCTACCGCGCCGACCTGGACCCGACGCATCCCCTGGGGTTCGGCTTCGGCGGGCGGGAGATCGCGGTGTGGCGGGACCACGAGATCATCTTTCCGGAGAGCGCGAACCCGTTCTCCACACCGGTGCGCCTCGCCGACGACCCGCACCTCTCCGGGTACATCTCGCCCACGAGCCTGGACCGGATCCGGGGGTCGGCATCGGTGCTCGCCGACGGCATCGGGGGCGGGACCACCGTGCTCCTCGTGGACAACCCCGTCTTCCGGGGATACTGGTACGGCACGAACCGGCTGCTCCTGAACGCGGTCTACTTCGGGCGGCACATCGGGGTGCCGGCGGCGCCGTGAACGAGCTGCCGCGCCTCGCCACGCGGCGCCTGGTCCTGCGCCAGGTGGAGGTGGCCGACGCCACCCGCGTGCGGGTGCTGGCCGGGGACCCGGAAGTGGCGCTCATGACCTCGAACATCCCGTATCCGTACGAGGTCGGGATGGCGGCGCACTGGATCACCGTGTCCGCCGACCTGATGTCCCGGGGACTCCGCTACGCCTTCGCACTGGAGCTGCCGGGCGAAGGCCTGGTGGGGGTCTGCAGCCTCCAGGTCGACCCGGCGGAGGCGCGCGCCGAACTCGGGTACTGGGTCGGGAAGCGCTGGTGGGGGCAGGGATACGCCACCGAGGGGGCCCGGGCCGTGGTGGCCTTCGGCTTCGAACGCCTGGGGCTCCGCCGCATCTTCGCGCATCACATGACCGAGAACCCGGCGTCAGGGCGGGTCATGGAGAAGATCGGCATGACACGCGAGGGCGTGCTCCGGCGGCACGTGCTCCACCGGGGCCGGCAGCCGGTGGACATGGTGGTCTGGGGGATGCTGGCGGGGGAACTGGGGGGCGCAGGAGCTCCGGGCCGGTGACCGGCTCCCGGGGTGCGCGCCACGGCCCCGGCCACGGTGCGGCGCCGCGCCCTGAGCGCCCCGTGCGCCCGGGGCCGGCCTGGTGGCTGGTGGCGCTCCTCTCGGGGGCGATCGCACTCTACGCCCTGGGGCACCTGGTCTTTCGGGAGAGGGTCTTCGTCGACGCGCTGGCAGCGTCCTTCAAGGCTCGCCCCTGGGGGATCTATCCCCATGCCTTCTTCGGCATGATCGCCATCACGCTGGGTCCGCTCCAGTTCCTTCCCACCGCCGGCATGCCGAGGGGCGCACGCCACCGCACCCTCGGCAAGATCTACGTGGGGGCCGCCATGATGACCGGGGTGACCGGGCTCTACATGGCCGCCTGGGCCCACGGAGGCCGGATTGCCGAGGTCGGCTTCACAGGCATGGCCCTGGCGATCCTGGCGACCACAGCGCTCGCCTGGAAACACGCCGTGTCCCGCGACTTTCCGGCCCATCGCCGGTGGATGATCCGCAGCTACGCCGTCCTCTTCTCCGCCGTGACGCTCCGGCTCTGGCTCCCGGTCGTGGTCGTCCTGCACGCGGGCGCCTTCACCCCTTCGTACCGCTGGGTGGCCTGGCTGTCGTGGATTCCGAATGTGCTGTGGGCCGAGTGGTACGTACGAAAACGCCCGCACCCCGCCGCGTTGAACTGAGCGACGGGGTGCGGGCGATCAAGGGTCCCGGATGGGTGCCCCCCGGGGGGCACCGCCGGCCGGATGCGTGAGGTCAGCGACGTCCGCCGCGACCCGAGCCGCCTCGGCCGCCACCCCGGCCGCTGCCGCCGCTCCGGGCGCCGCCACCGCCACCGCCACCACCCGAGCTGCTCCCGCCCGAGCTTCCTCCGCCCCGGGACTCCTTTTCCTTCTGCCGGTCCCGCGCCTTCCGGCGCTGCTCGCGCATGGCGGCGACCCGCTCGCCCACGGGCACCTCGAAGCGCTCCTGTTCGGCGGCGTTGTAGTCGAAGCCCTCGAGCTTCCTGCGCTCGATGGCCCGCCCCACGGCCCGCTCGATGGCGCGGACTTCGCTCTCTTCCTCGGGGGCCACGAAGGTGTAGGCCTCGCCGGTCTCGCCGGCCCGGGCCGTCCGGCCCACCCGGTGAATGTAGTCCTCCGGCTGGGCCGGGACGTCGAAGTTCACCACGTGGTCCAGCGCCTCGATGTCGATGCCGCGGGCCACGATGTCCGTGGCCGCCAGCACCCGGTAGGTGCCGTCCCGGAAGCCTTCCAGCGCCTTGGTCCGCTGGGCCTGGCTCCGGTTCCCGTGCATGCGGGTGGCGGAGATCCCGGCCTTCTCGAGCTTCTCGAAGAGGCGGTTGGCCCGGTGCTTGGTCCGGCAGAAGACGATGACGTTCCCGATCTCGTTCCGGTTCAGGAGCTCGATGAGGAGTTCGGGCTTCCGCCGCTGGGGCACGGGGTAGAAGGCCTGCGTGATCCCGGTGGCGGGGGCCTGCTTCCGCTCCACGTCCACCCGGACCGGGTTCGTCAGCAGCTCGCGGGAGAGCTGGACGATGGGAGCGGGCATGGTGGCCGAGAAGAAGAGCGTCTGGCGCGGACCCTTCTGGGGCAGGTGCTTGAGCACCCGCCGGATGTCGGGAAGGAAGCCCATGTCCAGCATGCGGTCGGCCTCGTCCAGCACGAGGAACTCCACGCCGTCCAGGCGGGCGTAGTCGTACTGGAAGTGGTCGAGAAGCCGCCCGGGGGTGGCCACCAGGATGTCGACGCCCTTCCGGAACGCCTTTTCCTGCGGCCCCATGGCGACGCCGCCGAAGACCGAGGCGCCGGTGATGTTCGTGTACTTCGTGAGGGCCTTCCGTTCCTCGTCCACCTGGGCGGCGAGTTCACGGGTCGGCGTGATGATCAGCACCTTGGTGACGCCGGGCTTCTTCCCCTGGATCTGCTGCAGGATCGGGAGGAGGAAGGCGGCGGTCTTGCCGCTTCCCGTCATGGCGCATCCGAGAAGGTCGCGTCCCGCCAGTCCGGCGGGGATGGACTGCTTCTGGATGGGCGTGGGCTCGGTGAAGCCCATGTCCTCGACGGCTTTCAGGAGTTCGGGGGAGAGGTCCAGGTCGGAAAAGGTATCGATGCTCGTGGGCATGGCAGTAGCGTTCGTCATGTACTCGCGTTCTGTTCGCAGGAATTGTGGGGTGCTCGGGCGACCTCTTGTCGCCTCGCCCCGGAACCCCTGGCCCCGCGGCGACCGGGGAAGATAACAGCTTTCGGCCCTGGACCCTTGCTCCGGGCCCCCCGCGATGCCACCATGCAGCCATGAACAGCTTCTCGCCGGTTCCGGCCCGGGCCCCCGGGTCCGCCTCGTTCCGCCCCTCCTGCCGCGCCGCGCGATCTGCTCGCAGGGCTGCCTTCCTCCTCCTCTCGAGCGTTGCGGTCGGGGGGCTCCCGGGGCTCGGGGGTCCTGTTCCGCTGGCTGCCCAGGCCCCGTCGGCCCAGTCGCAGGCCCAGGCACAGGCCCAGGCACAGGCCCAGGCACAGGCCCAGTCGCAGGCCGAGGCCGCCCAGGCGGCCCTGGCCACCGCCCTCCTCGAGGTGGAGTACGCGCTTCGGGGTCGACCGCCGGCGTCGAGCGAGCTGGCGGCCCTGAACCAGGCCTTTGACCGGGCCACGCTGGCCTTCTTCGGAGGTCAGGTGGATGTGGTGGTGGCCGCCATGGCGGAGCTGGCAGACCGGATCGAGCCGGATCCGGCGATTCGCGCCGAACAGGCGGAGAGGACAAGGACCCGGCTCGCCGAACTCCCGGCCCTGACCCGGGTCCTGGAGGGCCAGCATCCGCCGGTGCCCTGGCGCCTGGCCGGCCCCGCTCCCCCGGCGGGGGACGGCGTCGACGTCGAACGCAGGTGGCCCGTGGTGGTGGCACTCCACGGCGCCGGGGGGAACGAGCACATGTTCATGGAGGCCTACGGGGCGGGACGACTTCCGGAGCTCGCCGAGGAGCTGGGCTTCGTCGTCATTTCTCCGGCCACCATGGCCATGGGGACGGCGGCCGGGGCGCTCCCCCGCCTCCTGGACGCCGCCGAGGCGGAGCTGGGCCTTGCCCTGGACCGGGACCGCGTCTTCCTGATCGGGCACTCCATGGGAGCCGGGATGGCGTCGAGGCTGGTGGAGGCCGCCGTGGACACCCCGGCTGCGCAGGCAGGCGACGACCCCGCGCCGACACCCCTGCGCATCCGGGCGATGGCGTGCCTGGCGGGGCCCTGCGGTCCCGGCACCTCGGGGTCGCACGAGGCGTGGCCACCCCTCCTCCTGGTCGGCGGCGGGCTGGATCCCCTGGCGCCTCCTGCCCGGCTCGAAGCCGCCGCCGAGGGGGCGAGGGCGCGCGGCCTGGAGGTGGAACTCCGCATCCTCCCAACCCAGGGCCACACGCTCCTGGTGGGTGCGGTGCTGGAAGACGTCGTGCAGTGGCTGCTGGCGCAGGGATAGGCGCGTTCGCCGACCCTCGGGCAAGCGTCCCCGCGGAAGCGTCCCCTTGGAGACGCCAGCAGCTCGGCTCCCGGGCCTGACCCCGGGCCTGACCCCGGGCCTGACCCCGACGCACGCCAACCCTGCCTTGAGTGCCCCATGTCCCTTCCACCGCCCCATCCCTTCCCTGAGCCCTTCCCCGAGCCCTTCCCCGAGCCGCTCCGGAAGTTCGTGGAGCTCTTCAATGCCGAGGACTTCTGGGAGAGCCACGAGGTGCTCGAGGGGCCCTGGCGGGCGGGGCGGAGCGGGTTCTACCACGGGCTCATCCTGTACGCCAGCGCCTTCGTGCACCTGCAGCGGAAGAACGCCCACGGCGTGGGGGCCCAGTTCCGGAAGGCCAGGGTCGCCCTCGAGAACTACGCCCCGGCCTACCTCGGGGTGGACGTGGGGGAGGTGCTCGAGCGATGCGCGGCGGGGGAGCGCAGGGTGGCCAGCGGGGTA
The DNA here is from genome assembly GCA_007692665.1 of Gemmatimonadales bacterium. Classification (GTDB taxonomy): domain Bacteria; phylum Gemmatimonadota; class Gemmatimonadetes; order Longimicrobiales; family Gaopeijiaceae; genus SKNW01. The sequence goes on from REBP01000067.1 coordinate 58,807, forward strand.
GGACCCGGATCATGGGCAGGGTGGAACCCGCCTCGCCTCGAACTGCGCCCGGAGCTGCTCCGGGGCGACGAACCCGAACTGGACGCCGGAGAACCCGCGTGAAAGTCGATTACGAGTCCCCGGGGTGGAGACAGGGCGAGCGCCGCCAGCGGCGGATCATCATGGTCTCCATCGGGATCGCGGTGGTTGCCCATCTGGTCTTCTTCCTTGTCGCTCCCCGCGTACAGTTCTCCGTGACATCGGACCGCATCTTCGGCGAGGCGGCCATGCAGCGCCTCGTGCTGGGGGACCTGGCCGTGGACCTGCACTTCGGCCCGCCCCGGATCCTCCTTCCCGACGGGTCCCGGGTCGAGGAGCCCCCCGAGCGGTTCCTGGAAGCGACCAACCTGGCCCTCACGGTCCTCGAGGTGAACCCGGTCTGTGCAGATCGTTTTCGGCCGGGACTGCCCCCGTTCGAGGGTGAGATCCGGCTCCGGGTGGGACACGAAGGAAGGGTCACCGTCATGGGGCTCGAAGCGGGAACCGGGGACCGGTGTGCCGACGCGGCCCTCGTCGCGGCGGCCGAGAGCCTCTGGTACCGGTGGCTTCCCGACGAGCGCCATCCCGCGCCGGTGGACCTGGTGCAGCCGCTCCGCGTGAGCGCCACCCAGTCCGGGTGATCCGGGGGCGAGCGGGGCAGGGAACCCGACGGCCGGATCGGCGCCGGCGGGGGCCGGGCCAGGGGCCGGGCCAGGGTGCGG